>NZ_JBEXGT010000022.1:0-143678 GCF_040607475.1 Sphaerisporangium sp. NPDC005288
ATTCCTGGTACCGACAGTGGAGGCAAACGCGATCAAACGCTCGCAACCCGTACGGCGTGTCGCACCCCGGCGAACGTATGTGGACACCGCACTAGCCGGCCGTGACGTTTCGGGCGAGAACTACGGCTGGGCATCATCGGCGGTCTCATTCACAAAATCCTGGGTGCTGTCCCACGGCGGCGAATCCGAAGCCGGACGAGAAGCCCGTGATCGGATCCTCTCCGCGTCACCCGCATACCAGAACGGAACCAACATCCGCCTGCATGAAGCGATCAGCATCGGCAAGCAGGGCGGCCACAACGAAGCCCTTCACCTTGCCACCCAAGTCATCTCGGAACTCGACCCCGCGTACCGCTCACACATGATCTTGCACACGGCCAACATGGTGCTCGACACCGTGCCGACCTACAAGCGCGGAAAGCTTCCCGCGCTCAGCGACTACCGAGCTGTGGTCGGCGCTCCCGCGAGCAACTGACACGCACACACTCATCGGAGAACGGCGGCCCGCCGTCCCGGCGTGCGAGCACTCCGCCGGAGAACGCACGGCAGGACGCACGAGAGGTCGGGCGACGGCGGTCGGGGTACGGCCCGGGGGATCGCCGTCGTCGGCCGGGGGCCGCTGGCAGTGCTCGACCTGCTCGCCGTCGGCCTGAACCGCTTCGCCGCCGCCCTGGCCGCCGGTTCACCGCCGAGTCCCCGCCGAGCGCGCTGCGGGCCATCGTGGACGGCTGGATGTTCACCCTCGAAGAGGATTCCCTGACCGCCGGAGTCGCCGAGGACGACGCCGAGGCGCTGGAGGCGGCGGTCGCCGAGCTGCTGGAACGGCGGTTGGCCGAGGTGGGCCGGTCCGCGCCGACGTTCGCCGCCTCGCTGCGCGGCTACCGCGCCGCCGTCGCGGCCGGGGACACGGCGGCGGCCGAGGGCGTCCTGGCCTGGCTCGGCGGGCAGCCGCACGTGGCCGCCTCCGCCAAGCGGGCGGCACCATCATCACCCGGGCCGCGCCCGACTCTCCACCTCCGGCCACATACTGGAGGTGAGGCGACAGGAAGAAAGATGACCAGGAGAGAGTTCGATGCCTGGTACGCCAGAAACAAGGATGAGTGACAATGGCCACCCTTGGTCCCGGGGAGAACGCACCATATCGATGGGAGCTCTCTGATCGAGAGTTGACCCTCATCGTCTCGAGCCTGATCGACTCACTGACCCGGAACTCACCCCAGGAGATCGAGTATTTCTTCGGGTGGAACGCCTCCGACCTCCAGCGATTCGTGGAAGACACCAACCGGCAGGCCGATGCGGTGAAGCGGGCGGGCGGCGAGAAACCCTCCGTCTAGGTCGTACGGGTCGGAGATCGGCGAGCCCTCAGTCATCGAATTCCGGAAAATCCAGTCCGCCGCTGGCATTCCAGGTAACGAGCATTGTCGGCTGCTCCCGGTCGAATCGTGCTCGATCCAGCCGTATTCCGCTCTCAAGCTCTATCACCGCAAGTACCACTGCCTCCCGATACAGCGGATCTTGACGATCATCATCGATGTCATACCCGAGGAACAACTCGGCGTGGTGGGCCATCGGGCCCAGCCCGGTTGTCCAACCCTCACGCGGCGCGTATGGATCCCACCCGCCGACACATGAACCGTCAACCCAGTGAGGTGATCTCAGCGAAACAGTTCGGGGCGATCGGGATTTCTTGGACGCCGCTGATGGCGTTCCGGTCCTTTCAGGAGGAGTCGCCGAAGGCCGGAAACACACGTGGAGCCTCCGGTAGAAGAGCTCTCACCACAAGCGCTCAACCGGCCGGAAGGCTCCACGTGATTGCTCATCGTGCCACGCTCGACGTCTCCCGCGTACTGGTTCACTACACCGCCGGGCTGCTGCGGGCCGAACGCCGAGTGCGCGGCACGCCCACCGGCAGCCGGGCCCTGACCCTGAATCGCCCCGACTTTGATGGAGACCTCAGCGGCTGATTGCTAGGGCTTCGTTGGAGTGGTGCTGAGCGTAGTAGATCGCCTCGAACTCGTCGGGCGGGAGGTGTCCGATGGCTGAGTGCAGGCGGGTGCTGTTGAACCAGGCCACCCATTCAGCGGTGGCCAGTTCCACATCGGCCAGGCTGCGCCAGGGGCCTCGGGACTTGATCAGTTCGGTCTTGTAGAGGCCGATCTGCGATTCCATCAGGGCGTTGTCGAGCGCGTCGCCGACCGTGCCGATGGAGGCGTCGATGCCGGCCGCCAGCAGATGAGTGGTAAACCGGAAAGACGTGTATTGGGCGGATTCAACCGGTCGTCGCAACACCTTGATCCGGAGGTGTTGCATGGGCAGACAAGTCGGGTGGATGACGACCCGCACCGGGCGGCCGACGATGCGGTCACCGGGACGGCCTCCGATCCGTCGGGACGTGGAGCGAGCGTTCTGGAGGAAGATCGCCGAGGGGCTGACCAGCGAGGATGCCGCCCTGGCCTGCGGCGTGTCGGGGCCGGTCGGGTCTCGGTGGTTCCGCGAGGGTGGCGGCATGCCGTTGATCGAACTCAGTCCGCCGTCAGGCAGGTACCTGTCGTTCACCGAGCGGGAGGAGATCGCCCTGCTCAAGGCTCAGCGCAAGGGGGTTCGCGAGATCGCGCGCTGCCTGGGCCGGTCGCCCTCGACCATCTCGCGGGAACTGCGGCGCAACGCCGCCACGCGAGGTGGCCGCCTGGACTACCGGGCATCGATCGCGCAGTGGAAGGCCGAGCTGATGGCGCGGCGCCCCAAGACGCCGAAACTGGTGGCCAATAGCCAGCTACGGGAGTACGTGCAGGCCCGCCTGGCAGGTCGGCTCCAGGGGCCGGACCGCAATCCGGTAACCGGTCCGCGGCCCTCAGCCTGGAAGGGCCGGAACAAGCCCCGGCGTCAAGACCGCCGGTGGGCGCTGTCGTGGAGTCCTGAGCAGATCTCCAACCGGCTCAAGGTGGACTTCCCCGATGATGAGTCCATGCGCATCTCGCACGAGGCGATCTACCAGGCCCTGTTCATCCAGGGCCGCGGAGCGCTCAACCGCGAGCTGGTCGCCTGCCTGCGCACCGGTCGTGCGCTGCGTGTCCCCCGCGCCCGCAGCCGGCGTCAGGCCAGCGGCCATGTCACCCCGGACGTGGTGATCAGTCAGCGGCCTGCCGAGGTGGAGGACCGCGCCGTCCCAGGCCATTGGGAGGGCGACCTCATCATCGGCACGGACCGCTCCGCGATCGGGACTCTGGTGGAGCGCACGACCCGGTTCACCCTTCTGCTGCACCTGCCGCGGATGGAGGGCTACGGCACTGAGGAACGTGTGAAGAACGGCCCGGCGCTGGCCGGTCGCGGTGCCGAAGCCGTGCGGGACTCCATAGCCAAGCAGATCATCGGGTTGCCCGAGCAGTTGCGCCGCTCACTGACCTGGGACCGGGGAACAGAACTCGCCCAGCATGCACAACTGCGCATCGACACCGGGGCGCGAGTCTATTTCGCCGACCCTCATAGCCCCTGGCAGCGGGGCACCAACGAGAACACCAACGGCCTGCTGCGCCAGTACTTCCCCAAAGGCACCGACCTGTCTCGATGGAGTGCCGAAGAGCTGGCAGCCGTGGCGTCCACGCTTAACACCAGGCCTCGAAAGACCCTCGGGTGGAAGACACCGGCCGAAGCCTTCAGCGAGCACCTAAACTCGCTGATGAGCAGCAGTGTTGCGACGACCGGTTGAGCCCAAGTTGACTGCCCGCATCCGAGTGATGAATCAGTCCCGGCCCGACCGGATGACCGGTGCGCTCGCGCCGCCACAACGCCATGTCCAGGGCGTCCAGCACGAGGGTGGTTGTGCTTGGTGAGTGAGGCGGCCCAGCCGACGATCGCCCGGGAGTAGACGTCGACGACGAACGCGACGTAGACCACCCCGCATCAGGCCGTCACATGGGTGAAGCCGGCCACCCAGGCGGCGTTCGGCCGCTGAGCGGTGAAGTCGCGCTGCAGGTCGGCCGCCCGCGCATGTCCGGGATCGGGCGTCGTGGTGCGGATCCTTTTGCCCCGCCGGGCGCCTTGCAGGCCGAGCGCACGCATGCGCCGCTCGACGGTGCAGCGGGCCACCCGGACTCTCTGGCGCAGGAGTTGCTGCCAGACCTTGCGGGCGCCGTAGACGCCGTAGTCGGCGGTGTGGATGCGCTGGATGTGTTCGTCCAGCTCGGCGTCGCGCACCGCCCGCGGTGACGGTGGCCGGTTCTTGGCGGCGTAGTAGGTGCTGGTGGAGATGGGGCAGCCGTGTTCGGTCAGGACACGGCAGATCGGCTCGACACCGAACACGTCGGCGTGCTGGTCGATGAAGGTCACGAGTGCGTGTGTGGCCGGTCGAGCTCGGCCGCGAAGAAAGCGACTCAGATTCAAAGAGTCAAGGCAACGCATTGGGCCGGGGTTCGGTAGCCGAGGCACTTGTACTGGTGGGCGCGGCTGTGAGGACGGAGCACGATCACCGGCCGTCACGGCCTGCCTGAAACCGTCACCCAACGCACAGTACCTCCGTCGGGAGTCGCACGCGGCCTATGTCGGGGCCGCTCAGCCCTGGGTGGTCCCTGTCTACTCTGCGGCGGCGGGAGTCGGCTGGAGGTGGGGCGTACGGACGGCTTTGCGGGCCGGGGCGAGGGCGGCGGCGAGGGCGGCTCCGAGCAGGAGGAGGATCAGCGCGGAGAAGCTGTGGGTGTAGCTGGAGTCGTACGGCAGGCCGGAGGGCTGGAGGTGGCTGGTGACCAGGAGGCTGGTGATCGCGGTTCCGATGGCGCCGCCGATGGAGCGGAGGTTGGCGTTCATGCCGGTCGCGGCGCCGGTCTGCTCGGCAGGTACGCCGCCGACGATGAGGTTGGCCATGGATGCGAAGGCGAGACCGACGCCGAGGCCGAAAACGCCCGCCGCGACGGCGATCTGCCACTGCTGGGTGTGCCACAGGGCGAGGATGGCGCAGGCGACCGCGGCGGAGACGGCCCCCGAGATCAGCAAGCGTTTGGCGCCGACCATGGGTTCCAGGCGTCCGCTGACCACACCGGCGACGAACATCGCGATCAGCATGGGCAGCATGAGCAGTCCGGACGTGGTGACGCTGGCGCCGAATCCGTAGCCGGCGGAGCGGGGTGTCTGTACGAAGCCGGGCAGGAACGACCAGACCGAAGACAGGCCTGCGCCGAACAGCAGGGCGGCGGCGTTCGTGGTCCACACGGACCGCACGCGCATGATGCGCAGGTCGATCAGCGGGCTGCGGGAGTGGGACTCCGCGAACAGCCACAGGGCGAAGAGCACGACGGCCGCGGCGAACAGCGCGATCACAGCAGCGGAGCTCCAGCCCCACCGGCTGCCGCGGCTGACCGGCAGGAGCAGCGCGACCAGCCATCCGGACAGCAGCACCGCGCCGGACCAGCTGACCCGTCCCTTCGCCCGTCGGGGCGACTCGGGGACATAGCGCAGGGCTAGCAGGGCGGTGACGGCGACGATGACGACGGGAAACCAGAACAGCCAGCGGTAGTCGAGCCCGGCCACGATGGGACCGGCAGCGACTATGCCGACGCCGCCGCCGGCGGCGATCACGGCGGACAGGTTGCTGATGCTGCCGCTGACCCTGCCGGGTTCGAACTGGTCGCGGATGATGCCGAAGGACAGTGGGAACACCGCGCCTCCGGCGCCCTGAATGATGCGGGCGATGATCAAGACGCCGACGTTCGGAGCGAGGGCGGCGAGCAGACAACCGGCGAGGACGGTCAGCAGGACTGCGACGAGGGTGCGCTTCTTGCCGGCCAGGTCGCCGACCCGGCCGATGATCGGGGTGCACACCGAGGCGGACAGCAGGTAGGCCGTCATTACCCAGATGGCGGTGGATTGGGAGGTGTGCAGTGCGTGTTGGATAGTCGGCAGAGCCGGCGCGATCAGTGACTGCAGCATGGAGAACACGCCCGCCCCGCTCGCGAGGACTGCGAAGATGAGGCGGGTGGACTTGCTGGGCATGGGGTTGTCTCTCCGGGGAAACGGGGGCGTCTTGACGACGGCGCGGGACAGGTCGCGGGTCTCGTGCATGCGGGTGGCACGCCGGTACAGCGATTGCGGGGAGTGGTCACGGCCAGGAGGTGGGCCGGGCGCGTCGCAGCGGTTCGGGCCGCGCGGGGCGGCGGTTCGCCGGGGCGTCGCCGGTGACAGTGCGACCGACGGATCGACCCGGCCCGGCTCGGCTCGGCTCGGTTCGGTTCACGTTGCTCGCCCCCGTGCATGCTCAGGACGTGCCGGCGTCGAGCAGGGGGTGCGGCAGGCCGGGCCGGCCTGCCGACCGCACTGCGGGTGGTTCCGGCCCGGTAGGTCTGCGCCTCTCCGGTCGGCTACGGCTGCCGGAGCCGGGTGATGGACTTGTGCTCGATGTAGCCGGTGAGTCCGACCTTGCCGTACTCGCGGCCGAGGCCGCTGGCCTTGTAGCCGCCGAAGGGGCCGTCGAAGCTGATGGGCGAGCCGTTGAGGGTGATGGTTCCGGTGCGCAGCTTGCGGGCGACGGCCAGGGCGCGCTCGGGGTCGGCGCTCCAGATGCCGCCTGAGAGGCCATATTCGGAGTCGTTGGCGATACGGACGGCGTCGTCCTCGTCGTCGTAGGCGATGACGGCCAGGACTGGGCCGAAGATCTCCTCCTGGGCGATGCGCATGGAGTTGTCGACGTCGGCGAAGAGGGTCGGGGTGACGTAGTTGCCCTTTTCCAGGCCCTGGGGGACGTGCGGGCCGCCGGTGACCAGGCGGGCGCCCTCCGCTATGCCGATGTTGATGTAGTCGATGACGCGCTGCTGCTGGTCGGGGCGGATCATCGGGCCGATGAAGGTGTCGGGGGCGGAAGGGTCGCCGACCTTCAGCGATTCGACCATGTCCTTGAGCGCGGCGACGACCTCTTCGTAACGCTCGCGGGGAACCAGGATGCGGGTCTGCAGGATGCAGGCCTCGCCGTTGTTGCCGAGGGAGCCGAAGCGCAGGCCCTGTACGGCGGCGTCCAGGTCCGCGTCCTCCAGGATCAGAGCCGCGGACTTGCCGCCCAGCTCCAGGCTGACCCGCTTGAGGTGCTCGCCGGCGATGGAGGCGATGCGCCGGCCGGCACGCGTGGAGCCGGTGAAGGCAATCTTGTCGACGTCCGGGTGGGAGACGAGGTACTCGCTGGTCTCGCGGTCGGCGGGAAGGATGCTGAGCACGCCTGCGGGAAGCCCGGCCTCGTGCCACAGGTCCGCTAGCAGCATCATGCTGAGGGAGTTCTCCGGGGAGACCTTCAAAACAACCGTGTTGCCGGCCAGCAGGGCCGGGATCAGCTTGGCGGTGGCGGCGGAGAACGGCGAGTTCCACGGGATGACCGCGGCGACCACGCCGATCGCCTCACGCCGCACGATGGTGTCGAAGGCCACCGACGGGTCGGAGGGTTCGATGACCTCCTCCCAGCCGAACTCCTCGGCCGCCTTGAGATAAGCGTTGACCTGGCGGGTCAGGAAGGGCTGGCCGACCTTGGTGAACCAGCCGGCCGAGCCGTTCTCGACGGAGATTGCCGCGGCGACCTCGTCGGCGCGGGCGGTGCGCAAGGCGTCGTAGCGCCGGACGATCTCCTGCCGCTCCTCGGGCGTGGTGCGCGGCCAGGGGCCGTGGTCGAAGGCCTCGCGGGCCGCGGCGACGGCCGCGTCCACGTCGGCGGGTGCGGCCTGGGCCACGCGGCCCAGCACCGACTGGTCGTGGGGGGAAAGGATGTCGAGCAGCTCCGGGTTGCTGGGGGTGACCCAGGAGCCGCCGATGTAGAGCTTGTCGCGAACAGTCATGTCTGTCGATTTCTTCCTGTGAAACGTGGTGGGTGCAGGGCCCGGGCGGGAGTGCGTCCCGGGCGATGCCGCAGGGGTGGAGGAGACCACCGGAGCGAGCGGGTATCCGCGCTGTCGCCGGGCCCGTGGTCGCGTGCCGTCGGGCGGGCGACCGACGGCACGCGAAGCTGCAGGGTCGTTACGCGGTCTGGTGGTCGGTGGAGCGGCTCGCTTCGGCCCATGTGTCGGCCTCGGCCAGGCGAGCCTTTTCCGCGCTGACAGCGATTTCCAGGGCGTCGCTGCCGAGCAGGAGCCGGCGCGGGGGCTCGGGCGCGTCCACGGCGGCGATGACGGCCCGGGCCATTCGGGCGGGGTCGCCGGGCTCGTTGCCGCTGTAGGCCGCAAACTGCTCCAGCCATGCGCCGACCGTCTGCTGATAGTCAGGAGCGATGGGTCCGGACGGCTTCGCGGCGCCGGCGGCCCAGCCGGTGCGGATACCGCCCGGCTCCACGATGATCACCTTGATGCCGAACGGGGCCACCTCGTTCGCCAGCACCTCGGAGAAGCCTTCGACTCCGAACTTTGCTGTCTGGTAGGCGCTGAGCCCGGGCGTGCCGCCGACCCGGCCGCCGATGGACGAGATCTGCACGATGTGCCCGGACCGCTGGCCACGCAGTACGGGCAGGGCAGCCCGGGTCACGTTGATCACACCGAACAGGTTCGCCTCGACCTGCGCCCGGAACTCGTCCTCCGGGAAGTCCTCGATCGAACCGCTGGTGGCGTAACCCGCGTTGTTCACAATGACGTCGACGGTGCCGAATCGCTCCACTGCGGCCGCCACCACGTCCCGAGCCTCGGACCGCGACGTGACATCCAGCGCCACGGTCTCCAGCCGCTCCGGATACTTCGCCTTCAGATCAGCCAGAGCCTCCGGCCTACGGGACGTCACGACGACTCGATCACCGTCCTCAAGAGCCTGAAGAACCAGGGCCCTGCCCAGCCCCTGGGAACCACCGGTGATCAACCAAGTCCGTGACATGGCGTTCTCCTCATCATCTCGTTGCCTCTTGCCGCTCTCCAGGGCGCGATCCCAATGTAGACGTTTCATCGTCAACTGCAACATGCATGTTGCAATAAATAGATGAGATGTATCTCACTATGGGATGATGGCGCTGTAATCACCACTGCTGGTTAGGATCGCCGGACCATGAGAGCCGATGCCGCACGCAACCTGTCCTCCGTCCTCCGCACCGGGGCCCGCCTCCTGGCGGAGGATCCGAGCACGTCGATGGCGGCCATTGCCGCTGCGGCGGGTGTCGACCGCACCACCGTTCATCGCCGCTTCGCGAATCGGGAGGCGCTGCTGCGCGCCGTCTTCCAGGCCAAACTCGACTTGGCCGAGCGGGTGTTGGACGAGGCGCGGCTGACCGAGGCCCCGGTGCCGGTCGCTCTCCACCGCTATCTGGAGGGGATCATCCCGGTCAGCCGCGAGTGGCCTGCCGACACGCGCCGCATGATGCAGAAGGACCCCGAAGCCAGCGCTCGCCGTGAAGCGCAGAGTGCGCGCCTGAGCACCTTCATCCAGCGCGCTTGCGATGAGGGCTACCTGCGCGCCGATATCGATGCGGCCTGGGCACGTGCGGTCCTCGACGCACTCGTCGACAGCATCGCCCACCGGTTCCCCGCAGTGGATCCCCCGCAGGCGGCCGACCTCGTCGCGGACGCCTTCCTGCGCGGCCTCGGCGTGACCTGACCCTGCGGGTGAGCCAGTCGCCGGTGCCCTAGCCTTCTTCCGCGCCGTCGCCGTCCAGCATCAACCCGCACGCATGCAGCCACCCCTGGTGCGCTGATCCCGCCACTCCGGCGGGCCGGCCAAGCCCCCCAACCCCATCGCGCGCAAGGCGTGCGCACCCCACCAATCCCCTTTCACAGACTCACCTGCTGAAGAATCGAGGACACCATGGCGCGCGCTCGGATCACGCCACGCTCGATGTCTCCCGCGCACTCGTTCACCACCTCGCCCGGCTCCTGCGCGACGAACGCCGGCTGCGCGGCACCCCCACCGGCAGCCGAGCCCTGAGCCCGTTTCGGCAGGCGGTCCTGGTGCTGCGCTGGTTCCGAGGCGAGCACGACATCCCCAAACTCGGCCGCGACCATCGCGTCTCCCGAGCCACTGCCTACCGCTACCTCCACGAAGGGATCGACGTTCTCGCAGCTCAAGCGCCAGATCTACACGAAGCTCTCGACCGCGCCCACACCGAGGGACTGGCGTATGTGATCCTGGACGGCACGCTGATCCCCATCGACCGCTGCGCCGAACAGACCACCAGCGTCAAGGGCGAACCCATCGACACCTGGTACTCCGGAAAGGCCCACCAGCACGCCGGCAACCTCCAAGCACTGTCGGCACCCGGTGGGCTGCCGTTGTGGATCGCCGAGGTCGAACCCGGCTCCGTCCACGATCTCACCGCTGCCCGCGCACAGGTTCTGGGCGCGTTGTACGCCGCAGTCGCACGCGGCCTGCCCACCCTCGCCGACAGCGGCTACGACGGCGCCGGAATCGGCATTCACACGCCGATCAGACAGCCCGAAGGAAACCAGATCCTCAGCCCGGACAACCGCACCTACAACCGGCTTCTACGCGCCTTGCGCTGTATCGGCGAGCGCGGGTTCGCCCTGCTCAAGGGCCGCTGGCGGACCCTCCAGCACATCACGGTCAGTCCCAGCCGAATCGGCGCCATCGCTCGCGCGGCGCTTGTCCTCACCCATTTCGAGCACAGTTATCTATCGGCTATTCGCTGAGATCACGTCAGTGAAGCATGGTGAATTCGGCATTGACATCCCAGTGCGCCACCCATGCCCGGGCACCGCGGCTCAATGGCTCGATCACCGCTGGAATCATGCCCAGGAACCCAGCGACCTGCAGGACGGCGACTCCTGTCTCCGTCCGTTCAAAGGAGAGCGCATCTCCAGGAGACAGCAGATACGCGTCCACCGGAGTCATGTCACGACAGCGCTCAAGTCTGCCGCCGATCCGGGTCACGGCATCTTTCACGGTCAGCGCACCCGAAAGCGGCTGGACCACGATCCAGCAGATGTCATCGGGCAGATCCGTCTTGAGGGTCCTCAGATAAAGGTCGATCAGCTCGTTCGGCAACGTCGCCTCCTCATCTGATACGCCAGCCGCACTTGGAGACCGCCGTGCTGACGGAGCCGTCCCGCTTCACGCTCACCGGCCGACCGGACCAGATGACCGGCGCCAGGAGGGTAATAAAATATCGCTGCGGGGGCGGCGTCCGGGGACGGGCGCTGGAGCGCTGCTCGGCACCTTCGCCGACGACGAGGTGCGGGTCGTCCCGCCGCACGAACGGTCGGCGGCTCTTGTGGATCGAGCTCATCGGATGGCCGTCGCGACCTGGCGCAGTCGGTGTGAATCCGGGGGCCTGGCTGTGCGCGCGGGCGGAGTATGACCCATAGTCGTAAGCGGGTTACCGGGCCTCGGCTGCCGCGACGGAGCCGGTCCCGCGATCCCCGGAACGGCATGATCACGACAGCGAACGGCGTCGTCAACGGGTCCGCCGATGGTGAAGAACTGGCGAACCGTGCGGCGGCATCCGGCGGAATGGAGACGGACGTGCGGCACTACGACCTGGTGGTCCTGGGGGCGGGCAGCGGCAACATGCTGCTGAACGACGACCTCGCGCACCTGCGCACCGCCGTCGTCGAGCCCGACCGGTTCGGCGGCACCTGCCTCAACCGCGGATGCATCCCGACCAAGATGCTGGTCGCCGCCGCCGACGCGGCGACCGGCGCCCGCGCGGCGGCGCGGCTCGGCGTCACGGCCACGGTCGAGAAGGTCGACTGGAAGGCCATCCGCGAGCGGGTGTTCGACAGGATCGATCCGCTGCACGACAGCGCGCAGCGGTACCGCCGCCGGCACGGCGTCGACGTGTACGCCGAGGAGGCCCGGTTCGTCGCGCCGAAGGTCCTCCAGGTCGGCTCCGAGCGGATCAGCGCGGACACGATCTTGATCGCGGTCGGGTCCCGGCCGGTCATCCCGGACATCGCCGGGCTCGACGGCGTTCCGTACCACACCTCGGACACGATCATGCGCATCGACGAGATGCCGGCCTCGCTGGTCATCGTCGGCGGCGGGTTCATCGCCGCCGAGTTCGGCCACATCTTCGGCGCCCTCGGTTCTGAGATCACGATCGTGCAGCGCGGTCCGCGGCTGCTGACGGCGGAGGACGAGCAGGTGTCGGCGCGGTTCACCGAGCTCGCCGCGCAGCGGCACCGCGTCCTGCTGAACTCCCACGCCACCTCGGTGGCGCGGCACGGCGACGGTGTCGAGGTCCGCGTGGCCGGGCCCGACGGCGAGCAGGTCGTCCGCGCCGCGATGTTGCTGGTGGCCGTCGGCCGGCGGCCCAACACCGACCGGCTCGACTGCGCCGCCGGTGGCCTCGACGTCGACGAGCACGGCCACATCCGCATCGACGCCGCGTGCCGCACGTCGGTGCCCGGCGTCTGGGCGATCGGCGACGCGGCCAACCACTACCAGCTCAAGCACATGGCCAACGCCGAGGTGCGGCTCGTGCGGCACAGCATGCTGCACCCGGACGACGTGCGCGACCTGCGCACCACGGTCGCGCCGCACGCGGTGTTCTCCGACCCGCAGATCGCCTCCATCGGGCTCACCGAGCAGGACGCCCGGTCCCGTGGCATCCCCCACCTGGTCAGCGTCCGCGACTACTCCGACACCGCGTGGGGGTGGGCGCTGGAGGACACCACCGGCTTCGTCAAGATCCTGGCGAACCCGGCCGACCGCACGATCCTCGGCGCGCACATCATCGGCCCGCAGGCCGCCACGCTCATCCAGCCGCTGATCCAGGCAATGACGCTCGGGCAGACCGTGGACCGCATCGGGCAAGACGTGCTGTACATCCACCCCGCCCCGACCGAGGTCGTCGAACAGGCCCTCCTCGGCCTGTGACGAGCTGGGTCAGCGGGCCTGGTGTTCGGCGGCCTCTACGACGTTGGTGAGGAGCATCGCGCGGGTCATCGGGCCGACGCCGCCCGGGTTGGGCGCGACGAACCCGGCGACCTCGCGGACGTCCGCCGCGACGTCGCCCGCGAGCTTGCCGTCCACCCGGGAGACGCCGACGTCGAGCACGGCCGCGCCGGGCTTGACCATGTCACCGGTGATCAGGCCGGGCACGCCCGCGGCGGCCACGACGATGTCGGCCTCGCGCACCCGCGCCGGGAGATTCTGGGTGCCGGTGTGGCACAGGGTCACGGTGGCGTTCTCGGTGCGGCGGGTCAGCAGCAGGCCGAGCGGGCGGCCCACGGTGATGCCGCGGCCGATGACGGTGACGTCGGCGCCCTTGATCGGCACCCCGTACTCCTGCAGCAGCACCACGATGCCGCGCGGCGTGCAGGGCAGCGGCGCGTCCACCATGTGGACGAGCCGGCCGAGGTTGACCGGGTGCAGGCCGTCGGCGTCCTTGCCCGGGTCCATGCGCTCGATCAGCGCCTGGGTGTCGAGGTGGCGGGGCAGCGGGAGCTGGACGATGTACCCGGTGCAGGCCGGGTCGGCGTTCAGCTCGTCGATCGCGGCCTCGACCTCGGCCTGCGAGGCCGTCTCGGGGAGGTCCTTGCGGATCGAGGCGATGCCGACCTCGGCGCAGTCGCGGTGCTTGCCGGCGACGTAGATCTGGCTGCCGGGGTCGTCGCCGACCAGGATCGTGCCGAGGCCGGGAGTGACGCCCCGCGCGGCGAGCCTGCTCACCCGCTGCGCCAGGTCGGCCTTGATCTTCGCCGCTGTGGCCTTGCCGTCGAGAATCCGCGCGCTCACAACTCGCCATCCTCCCACGCCGCCCCGCCGCCCGAGGATACGAGGGTGCCGCTCCCCGCCCTGCCGCCCGGGCGAGGTGGGAGGCCGCCTTCCCTCGCCGGGGAACGGCCCGCCGCTCCCCTCGACATGGCACGCCCGGCCCCGGCGAACCGCCGCCGGGAGAACGGCCGCCCCCGGCCGCCGGGCGCCCGGGGCCGGGGATCGGTGGGGTCAGTGGCAGCAGGCGCCCGCGCCGGCGTCGCCGTAGCGGTCGTGGTGGGGGAACTCGCTCACGTGCCTCTGCCGGCCGAGGAAGGTGAAGTCGAGGTAGTTGTAGGTGTTCAGCAGCACCTCGGGGCCCCGGCCGAAGGTCGAGTAGGTGTGGAACACGCGGTCGCCGTCGCGCAGGAAGACGCTGAGGCCGTGCCCGTCCTGCCCGTTCTGGGCGAAGAAGTGCAGGCCCTTGGCCTCCAGGGTCGCCTTGTCCATGTAGTTGTACTCGACCGGCGCGACGGCCTCGTCGTTGCTGGCGTGGAAGTCGTAGTTGAAGTCGCCGCCGTCGGAGGAGTACCACGGCACCTGCCAGCCCATGCGCCGCCGGAACCGCTCGATGGAGTCCAGCGGCGCCCGCGACACCAGGGCCAGGGTCGTCTCGGAGTCGTTCAGATGACGCAGGTCGCCGACGTGGTCCACCAGGAACGAGCAGCTCGTACAGCCCTCGTCGGCCTCGCGCACCCACATGAAGTGGTACACGATGAGCTGGCGCCGCCCCTCGAACAGGCCGGCCAGGCCGGCCTCGCCGCCCGGTCCGCGGAAGACGTACGGCTTGGCGACCTCGACCATGGGTAACGCGCGGCGCTCGGCGTTGAGCGCGTCCCGGGCCCGGGTGAGTTCCTTCTCCTTCTCCAGCAGCTCGGTGCGAGCCTTCAGCCACTCCTCGCGCGACACGATCGCGGGTGTCTCCACCGGTCCTCCCTGAGATGCGACGACTGCCTTGCCCAGCGCCGCCGCGCGACCGTGCCACCCGCAGGGGGCACGGTACGGGCGGGGGCCCGGCGGGCGGCACGCGGCCGGGCCGCCGGACCCGTGTCCACGGTAGACCGGGCGTGCCCGGCGGTCGCCCTGATAGGGGGAGGTCAGGGGTGGTGGTGTGGTGGCGGCCCGGCCCGCTCGCCGGGCCGCCGCGCGACCAGTGACCACTAGCGACCAGTGCGGTGACCACATACGTTCACCGGGCGCGGCTCTCCGCCCCCGGCCACGTACCGCAGTGATCGGCGCCGGGTCGGCGGGTCGTGGTACGGCGATGCCGGCGCCTGCTACGGCGCCGGAGCCGGTGCACGTTCGTGGACAGCGCACTAGCAGTGACCACCAGTGGCGATCAGTGGAAGAAGTGGCGCGTGCCGGTGAAGTAGAGCGTGATGCCGGCCTTGGCGGCGGCCTCGACGACCTCCTCGTCGCGGACGGACCCTCCGGGCTCGACGACGGCCTTCACTCCGGCGTCGATGAGCACCTGGAGCCCGTCGGCGAAGGGGAAGAAGGCGTCGGAGGCGGCCACCGAGCCCTCCGCCCGGTCACCGGCCCGCGACACCGCCAGGCGGGCGGAGTCGACCCGGTTGACCTGCCCCATGCCGACGCCGACGGTGGCGCCGCCGGAGGCGAGCAGGATGGCGTTGGACTTGACCGAGCGGCAGGCCTTCCACGCGAACGCCAGGTCGGCGAGGACCTCGGGCGAGGCCGCCGACCCGGTCTTGAGCTCCCAGCCGGCCGGGTCGTCACCAGGGGCGTCCACCCGGTCGACGCTCTGGACGAGCAGGCCGCCGTCGATGCGGCGGAACTCGGCCGGGTTGGCCGGGCCGGCCGGGCAGCGCAGCAGCCGGAGGTTCTTCTTCTTCGTCAGCACGGCCAGGGCCTCGCCGGTGAACGACGGCGCCACGACGACCTCGGTGAAGATCGGCGCGATCTGCTCGGCGAGCTCCTCGGTCACCTCGCCGTTCACCGCGATCACCCCGCCGTACGCCGACACCGGGTCGCAGGCGTGCGCCTTGCGGTGCGCCTCGGCCACGTCCGCGCCGACGGCCAGGCCGCACGGGTTGGCGTGCTTGATGATCGCCACGGCCGGCTCGGCGAAGTCCCATGCGGCACGCCAGGCCGCGTCGGCGTCGACGTAGTTGTTGTAGGACATCTCCTTGCCGTGCAACTGCTCGGCGTTGGCCAGGCCGTCCTGACCGCCGGAGTAGAGCGCGGCCCCCTGGTGGGGGTTCTCGCCGTACCTCAGCACGGCCCGGCGCTTCCAGGCCGCGCCCATGAAGGACGGCCAGGCGGTGTCCTCCTCGGGGGCGTAGACACTGGCGAACCACGAGGCCACCATCGTGTCGTACGCGGCGGTGTGGGCGTAGGCGACGGCGGCGAGGCGACGGCGCTCGGGCTCGGCGAAGCCGCCCTCCTCCACGGCCCTGCGCACGTCGTCGTAGCGGGCCGGGTCGGTCACCACGGCGACCGTGCCGTGGTTCTTCGCCGCCGCGCGGATCATGGCCGGCCCGCCGATGTCGATCTGCTCCACGCACTCCTCCGGCGAGGCGCCCGAGGCCACCGTCTGCTGGAAGGGGTACAGGTTGACCACGACGAGCTGGAAGGGCTCGATCTCCAGCTCTTCGAGCTGCTTGACGTGGGAGGGGTTGGAGCCGTCGGCCAGCAGGCCGGCGTGCACGCGCGGGTGCAGGGTCTTCACCCGGCCGCCCAGGCACTCGGGGAAGCCGGTCAGCGACTCCACCGGAGTCACCGGCACGCCGAACGAGGCGATCTTGGAAGCCGTGCCCCCCGTGGACACGATCTCGACGCCGGCGGCGTCCAAGGCTCGGGCGAGCTCCTCCAGCCCGGTCTTGTCGTAAACCGTGATCAGCGCGCGCCGGATGGCGATGCGGGTCACTTCGTGCTCCTCCCTGTGTCCAGACGGGCCGGACCACCCGGACCGCCCGGAGATTGCGACTGGCTCAGATGGTCCCGCTCGCCCAGGCGGACGTGGCGGCCGGCGACCGTCCAGCCCTCCCGGGCCATGCGGCCCACGACCTCGACGAGCAGGCGGCGCTCCACGGTCTTGATGCGCTCGTGGAGCGCGTCCTCGTCGTCGCCGTCGAGGACGGGCACCGCCTCCTGGGCGATCACCGGGCCGGTGTCCACGCCGGCGTCGACGAGATGGACGGTGCAGCCGGTCACCCGCACGCCGTAGGCGAGGGCGTCGGGCACGGCGTGCGCGCCGGGAAAGGACGGCAGCAGGGCGGGATGGGTGTTGACCACCGGGAACGCGCCGAGGACCTCCGGGCCGAGGATCTTCATGAATCCCGCGGAGACCACGAGGTCGGGCTCGTGGGCGGCGATCGCCGCGCGCAGAGCCTGGTCCCAGGCCGAACGGGCCGAATGATCGGCCAGCTTGACGACGAAGGTGGGCAGGCCGGCGCGCCGGGCGCGGGCGAGCCCCTCGATGTCGTCGCGGTCGGCGCCGACCGCGACGATACGGGCTCCATATGCGTCATCAGCGGCGGCGTCCATGAGGGCCTGTAGGTTGGTCCCGGAACCGGAGACGAGGACCACGAGCCGAGCCGACAGGGCTGCACTCCTTCGGGGCGACGGTTGACGGTATGGCGTCAGCGTATCGGCCCGCCCGCTCCACGACGCAGAGGAGGTCAGGTGCAACCACCCGCGGAGACATCAACGGGGAGCGAGATCGGGCGCCGGGCGCTGCTGCTCTCCATCGGCGCGCTGGCGCTCACCTTCCTGGTGCCGGTGTTCGGCCTGGCCCTCGCCGTCTTCTCGGCCGTCGTGTGCTACCGGGCGTGGCGGGCGTTGTCGGCCCGGCATCGGCCGGTCGTGCTCGCCGTCCTCGGGATGCTGCTGTCGCTGGCGTCCCTGTGCCTGGCCACGCTGGTGATGTGGGTCCAGACGTACTTCAGCGGAGAGCTGACGGCCTACACCGAGTGCATGAAGGGGGCGGGCACGGCGACCTCGCAACAGGTGTGCGTCGGCGACCTGGAACGCGCCGTGGAGCACCGGCTGCCGTTCATGCCCAAGGGCAGCGTGAAGCTTCCCTTCCCTCCGTGAGCCCCGACCTCGCCGCGGCGTGGGTTCACCCTCGGGCCGTGGGACCGGCCTGACCCGCGGGGTGTGCCGCCGCTTATGGTGGCGTAGAGAGACAAGGACACCAGGGCCTGCCTCGCTGACACCCCGGTGACCAGGACGCCGCCGGGCGCGTCGCCGCCGAACCGAGGAGAACCATGAACCACTGCGAGCACATCGCGGCCATCCACGACGTCGAGCCCACCCCGCAGGAGGGCTGTGCGGAGTGCCTTGCCATGGGGTCGCGCTGGGTCCACCTGCGCACCTGCCTCACCTGCGGTCACGTCGGCTGCTGCGATTCCTCCCCCAACCGCCACGCCAGCCACCACTACGCGAGCGAAGGCCACCCGGTCGCCGAGTCGTTCGAGCCCGGCGAAGACTGGGCGTGGTGCTACGCCGACGAACAGCTGTTCGAGCCGTCCCCGAGCGGCAAGGGCGAGCGCTCCCACGCCACGCGCTTCCACCTCTGACGCGGTGACCACCTACGTTCACCGGGCTCGGCTCTTCACTCCGGCCATGTACCGGATCTGATGGGCGCCGGGTCGGCGGGTCGCAGTGCGGCGATGTCGGCGCCGGCTACGGCGCCCGGCCTGGTGAACGGGTGAACGTTCGCGGACAGACCACCTAGCCATCCCGTGACCCGTACTTGTTCCCGCCGCGCCGCCGACGGACGGCCCTGGCCGCGGTCCGAGGCGCGGCCGTCGGCCGGCGCCGTCGCACCGCGAGCGCTGGAAGGCGCCCGGCACGGGGTCAGGAGTCGCGGTCCCAGGCGTAGGGGTCGACGTAGATGATGTGGCCGCCGCGGTCGTCGGACTCGTCGACGATGTCGCGGCGCGGCGGGCGTGGCTCCTCGCGCCTGGCCGTGCCGCGGCCCGCGCCGGCCGCGGCCCCCGTCCCGGCGAGCCCCTTCCCCGTGGGACGCCTGCCCGCCGGCCCCTTGCCCGCGCGTGGCGCCTTGGCCGAGGGGCCGTCCACCGGGGCCGGGTCGAAGGTCTCCACGGCCGCCGAGGCGTGCTCGTCCGTCCAGTCGGCCCTGATCACCGGGATCGGCTGGGTGTCGGCCTCGGTGGCGTCCATCCAGTGGCCCGGCAGCTCGCCGGTGGTGGCCGGCGCGGCCAGCTTGACCTTGCTGGCCACCTTGACCAGCGCGTCCCCCGCCCTGCGGACCGGCGTCGCCTCGACCGTGGCGCCGTGGAACACCAGCCACCAGTTGGCCAGCCCCGCGGAGATGCCCGCGGCCACGCCGACTTCCAGGGTGACCGACAGCGCCACCTCCCACGCCGAGGGCCCGACGGCCGCGAGGCGCGCGCCGCCGAGTGGGCCGCCGGCCAGCGCCGCGAGCAGCCCCGACGCCAGGCCGGTGGCCAGACCGCAGACGAAGCCCCACAGCGGCGCCGACTCGAAGTGCGGGGTCGGCGAGACGCGCGCCACCACCACCCCGGCCACCGCGCCGGCGATGAACGGCACCGCGAGCACGCCCATGATCCATGGCGGCATGGAGCCCGAGTCGGGCAGGGCGCCGAGGATCGGCAGGGCGGGAAGCGCGCCCAGTTGCACGCCGGTGGGCGCGACCAGCGTGCCCGTGCCGAGGGCGAATCCCGGCCCGCTGATGTAGGCCAGGCCCCAGATGACGAAGTTGAACAGGTAGAGCACTTCGACCAGCAGCAGCAGCGCCCCGCCGACGAAGCCGGGGGCCAGCAGCTCCGACAGCCGCCTGACCTGGCCGAAATCGGCGACGACGGCTACGAGCACCAGAATGAGCCCGGCCACCAGCAGGATCGACAGCGCGACGGCCGTGCCGACCGCCACCGACCGCGCACGCTCGGGCAGCAGCCGCAGCATCGAGCGCCACGGTCCGATCGTGCGGGCGGTGGCCAGCGAGCCGGCGACGAACGCCAGGACGAGGTGGCTGACCAGCGCCTCGCCGACGGACGGCTGGGTGAGGTTGTTCTGCGCGGCCAGCGCGATGGCCCCGGCCAGCAGCGCGTACGGCGCGGCCAGCGAGATGCCGGCCTGGGCGATGAGCACGAGCTGGGCGCGGCGGCGGGCGTTGGCGAGGTCCTTGGTACTGCCCTTGGGCAGCCGGGCGGGCAGCCGGAGCCGCAGGTCGGCGTCGCGCGCCATCCACATCGCCGCGCGGTACAGCAGCGCGGCGGGCAGCACCGTGAGGCCGATCGGCAACAGGCCGACGCGCCCGCCGGGGATGGCGAAGCCGGCGTGGTGGGCGGCCAGCCAGACCTGGCAGGCGGCGCGGAACACCCCGGGGAGCCCCTGCCCGAACGCGCCGCGGGGCGCGGCGATCCACCCGATGAGGGTGAGCGTGGTCAGGACTGCGAGGCCGACGCCGAGGGTCCAGGCCGCGGCGAGCATGCCGGACACGGGCAGCGGACGGCGCGCCTCGTCGTCGTCGCCGCTCCCCGCGAGGGGGATGCGACTGAGGACGGTGCGGGGGGCCGCCCGGAGCTGGTCGAAAAGGGCCGTCACAGTAGTCGATGGTCTCAGCATGTCCGCCCGTCACGGGCCTACCGCGCCCCGCGTGTCGCCCCCTTTGTCCCCGGACGGTCAAGAGACCACGTAAGGCGTGCTCCACCGCCCGACGGCTTGACGGCCCGATGTCTGCGTTGCAAACCTGTCTGTGACGCAGACATATGACTCTGGAGGCCGCCATGACGGAGTTCGAGCCGGACGGGTTACTGCGCGACGTGGAGGCCCTGCGGCGGCGCGCCCGATCCGACCGGCACGCCTTCCGGTTACCGCTGCTGTACTTCGGCGCCTTCACCCTGGGCACCGCGCCCCTGTATGCGCTGGCCTACGCGGCCCACACGCCTCCGGAGGACGGGTCCGCCGATGGCGTCACCACCGGCTTCACGTCCTGGCTGCTCGCTCGTGAGACCTGGCTCGATCTGGTCTGGCTGGCTGGGCTGGCCGCCGGAGCCGTGCTGACCGTCTGGTGGTATCGCCGCCACGGCGACAGCGCCGGCATCCAGACTTCCGCGAGAGGCCCGGCCACCACGTGGGCCGTCGCGGGCGTCGCGCCGTTGATCTGGTTCCTGGCCCCGCTCGTCAGCCTGTTCGTCTGGTTCCTGTGGCCGCTGTTCGTCCGCAACACCTTCGGCTTGCTGGCCCTGGCCTTCGGCCTCATCGCGCTGGCACGGACCGAACGCAGCCGCCACCTGTGGATCGTCACCCTGCTCTACACGGCCGCCGCGGCGCCCGCCGTCGTGTACGACATGCAGAACATGTACTACCGGCTGTTCCATCTGTTCGGCTTCACCCCTGAGACCATGCCCTACGGTCCGCTCCAGGGCAGCCCCGTGCTGCTCCCGGGCCTCATCCTGCTCGTGGGCGGGCTCGCCGCGAGAAAGGAAAGCCGCGCATGACCCACCCGACCGGTGGCCTTTCCGATGTCGTCCACCAGCGCCACCGCCTCGGCATCCTGACGATCGCCGCGGAGGCCACGCGCGTCGAGTTCACCTACCTGAAGAACGCGCTGGAGCTGACCGGGGGCAACCTCAACCGCCATCTGGCGGTACTGGAGGACGCCGGAATGGTCGCCCTGGAGAAGGCGATCGAGGGCAGGCGCCCGAAGACCTGGGTGGTCATCACCAGAGCCGGCCGCGGGGCGCTGGCCGCCGAGATCGCCGCCCTGGAGGAGCTGGTCCGGCGTCACCGCGCCCAGCAAGCGTAGAGCGGCGAATCTGGCACGCACGAGACGGTCCGGGCATGGGGCACGAGACGGTCCGGGCATGGGGCCGGGCCGGCTGCTTGTTGAGAGGGACGCCCGGCCTTCGCGGCCGGGCGTCCCTCTGTCTCGCGTTTTCGCGCTGTCGTTTCTTCGCGGCCGCGTCAGCGGGTGCGCATGATCTCGCGCATGAGGCGGGCGGTCTCGCTGGGGGTCTTGCCGACCCGCACGCCGACCTTCTCCAGCGCTTCCTTCTTGGCCTGCGCGGTGCCCGCCGAACCCGACACGATGGCGCCGGCGTGCCCCATCGTCTTGCCCTCGGGCGCGGTGAACCCCGCCACGTAGGCCACGACGGGCTTGGTCACGTGCTGC
Source organism: Sphaerisporangium sp. NPDC005288 (assembly GCF_040607475.1). Classification (NCBI taxonomy): domain Bacteria; kingdom Bacillati; phylum Actinomycetota; class Actinomycetes; order Streptosporangiales; family Streptosporangiaceae; genus Sphaerisporangium; species Sphaerisporangium sp. NPDC005288. The sequence continues at coordinate 21,776 of NZ_JBEXGT010000022.1, forward strand.
TCGATGTAGGCCGCCGCGCGCTCCTCGGCGTCGCCGCCGATCTCGCCGATCATCACGATCGCCTCGGTCTCCGGGTCGGCCTGGAAGGCCTCCAGAGCGTCGATGTGCGTCGTGCCGATCACCGGGTCGCCGCCGATGCCCACCGCCGTGGAGAACCCGACGTCACGCAGCTCGTACATGAGCTGGTAGGTCAGCGTGCCCGACTTGCTCACCAGGCCGATGCGGCCCTTGGAGGTGATGTCGGCCGGGATGATGCCGGCGTTGGAGGCGCCGGGCGAGGCGATGCCGGGGCAGTTCGGGCCGATGATGCGGGTCTTGGCGCCCTTGGCGATGGCGTAGGCCCAGAACTCGGTGGAGTCGTGGACCGGGATGCCCTCGGTGATGACGACGGCGAGCGGGATCTCGGCGTCGATCGCCTCCTTGACGGCGGCCTTGGTGCCGGCCGGCGGCACGAAGATGACGGTGACGTCGGCGCCGGTGGCGGCCATGGCCTCGGCCACGGTCGCGAAGACCGGCAGCTCGACCCCGTCGAAGTCGACCGTGGTGCCCGCCTTGCGAGGGTTGGTACCGCCGACGACCTTCGCACCGGACTTGAGCATGCGACGGGTGTGCTTGGAGCCCTCGGAACCCGTGATGCCCTGAACGATGATCTTGCTGTTCTCGGTCAGCCAGATTGCCATTACGCACCTACCGCAGCGAGCTCGGCGGCGCGCTTGGCCGCTTCGTCCATCGTGTCGACGAGTTCGACGCGGGGCAGGCCCGCGTCCTTGAGGATCTGCCGCCCGAGGGTGGCGTTGTTGCCGTCCAGCCGGACGACCAGCGGGTGGGTGACCGCCTCACCGCGGTCGGACAGCAGCTTGAACGCCGAGACGATGCCGTTGGCGACGGCGTCGCAGGCGGTGATGCCGCCGAAGACGTTGACGAAGACCGACTTCACGCTCGGGTCGGACAGCACGATCTCAAGGCCGTTGGCCATGACCTCGGCCGAGGCGCCGCCGCCGATGTCGAGGAAGTTGGCCGGCCGCTGGCCGCCGTACTGCTCGCCGGCGTAGGCGACGACGTCGAGGGTCGACATCACCAGGCCCGCGCCGTTGCCGATGATGCCCACCGCGCCTTCGAGCTTGACGTAGTTGAGGTCCTTCTCCTTGGCGCGGGCCTCCAGCGGGTCCTCGGCGGCCTTGTCCGCGTAGGACTCGTGCTCGGCCTGGCGGAAGGTGGCGTTGTCGTCCAGGGTGACCTTGCCGTCGAGCGCCTTGACCTGGCCGTCCTCGGTCAGGATCATCGGGTTGACCTCGACCAGCGTGGCGTCCTCGTCCACGAAGACGGCCCAGAGCTTCTCGATGATCTCGGCGGCGCCGTCCAGCGCGGCCTCCGGCAGACCGCCCGCCTGGGCGATCTCGCGGGCGCGCGCGCGGTCGACGCCGGTCAGCGGGGAGACCGGGATCTGGGCGACCTTCTCGGGCGAGGTGTGCGCGACCTCCTCGATCTCCATGCCGCCCGCGGCGGAGCAGATGGCGAGGAAGGTGCGGTTCGCGCGGTCGAGCAGGAAGGAGAAGTAGTACTCCTCGGCGATCGCGCTGGCCTCCTCGACGAGGACCTTGTGGACCGTGTGCCCCTTGATGTCCATGCCGAGGATGCCGGTGGCCTTGCTCTCGGCGTCGGCGGCGTCGGCGGCGACCTTGACGCCGCCCGCCTTGCCGCGGCCCCCGGTCTTGACCTGGGCCTTGACGACGACGCGACCGGTCAGCTGCTCTGCCGCCGCGCGCGCCTCCTCCACGGTGTGCGCGACGACGCCGCGCGGCACCGGGATGCCATACTCCGCGAAGAGCTCCTTCGCCTGATGTTCGAACAGGTCCACGAGGGTCCGTCCTTGCTTGTCCGGCTGTCTTCTTCTCTACGTTGAGACCAGACCTCAGAGCACCCGCGATCGCCGGAAGCCTGGCCTGAGAAGCCTAGCCGCCACCAGGACGTGCGGCGCTCGCCGGGGGTCCATTACCCGCACGCCGGCGGTAATCGGATACGCCGTCTTTTCCCAAGAATCCCGCAAATCCCGCGACGATCCCCTACCACCCCGCTTACCGCTACATTTCCACAAGTCGTGATTTCACCGTGATCTTGACTGGAGAGAATGCGAAACCCCTCGACGACGGGGCGAGGGACTATAACGGGAGGAACCCCCCAAATGAGGCGACTCATCGCCCTTGCCGCGGTCACCGCGGCCGTACCTGCGCTCGCGCTGGCCGCCCCGGCCACCGCGCAGTCGGCGACCACCACCGCGGCGCCCGCCACCGCCAAGCCCGGCAACCCGGTCGACGCCCTGCGCCTGCAGTTCGCGAAGAAGAGCGGCGTGCGGGTCGACGAGAACACGAGAATGGGCATCGGCAAGCAGGACATTTTCGCGTTCCGGGAGACCGGAAGCCTGCGTTTCGGCCGATCGGGCGTCGACGCCTACGACGCGAAGATCACCCTCAAGGGCTTCGACAAGGACGGCGACAGCACCGTCCGCGCCATCGTGGTCGGCGGCAAGATGTACCTCAAGAGCGCGCTTTACGACGAGTTGCTGCCCGCCGGCCGCACCTGGGTGCGCACCTCCGGCAAGCCCTCGACCTACAGCAACGGCCCGATCGACCTGCTGAAGCCGAACGTCCTCAAGGCCATCCTCGCCACCGCGAAGGCCAAGAGCCCCGGCGGCACGGTCGGCGGCGCCAGGACCACGCTGGTGCGCGGTTCGATCCCGCTGTCCTCGCTCGGCAAGGTCTCGCCGATGCTGTCGTCGATCGCCAAGTCGAAGAACGGCAAGAAGATCACTGTGCCGTGGCGGATGTGGATCGGCGCCGACCAGCTTCCCCGCCGCTTCCAGACGACCGTCAAGGTGCCCGTCAGCCCGTCCACCGGCTCCTCCCTCGGCGACGTGTACATCGCCGCCGACAACCGCTACACCTCCTGGGGCGCCAAGATCGTCATCACGGCGCCCCCGGCGGACCTGGTCGTCGACGAGAAGGACCTCACCGACGAGCTTCCGGTGATCCCCGACCTCACCACCAAGATCCCCGGCCTTCCCACCCGCGAGCACTGACGAAGTGAGGCCCGGTGAGCGTGCTCACCGGGCCTCACCCGTTCAGGGGCCGACGGACACCGGCCGGGATCGGCCTCAGGGCCGGCCGGTGGGTCAGAGCTTCTCGAGGGGGGCGTAGGCGAGCAGGAGGGTCTTCTCACCGCCGGAGCCGAAGTCGACCTTCACCTTGGTCTTCTCGGCCATGCCGTCCACGGACACCACGGTGCCGAGCCCGAACTGGTCGTGGGTGACGCGGTCGCCCGGGCTGAGGTTCGGGACGGCGCGGCCGCCGGCCTTGCGCGCGGGCGCCGCCTGGGCCCGCGTCTCACGCTTGGTGGCCGCGCCCCAGGCGCTCTTGGCCGGATCGCCGCGCCAGTCGACCAGGTCGGCGGGCACCTCGGCCAGGAACCGCGAGGCCGGGTTGAACGCCGGCGACCCCCACGAGCTGCGGACGGCGGCCCGCGAGACGTAGAGCCGCTGCTGGGCGCGGGTGATGCCGACGTAGGCGAGCCGGCGCTCCTCCTCCAGCTCGCGGGGCTCGCCCAGAGAGCGGGTGTGCGGGAAGACGCCGTCCTCCAGGCCGGTGAGGAAGACGACCGGGAACTCCAGCCCCTTGGCGGTGTGCAGGGTCATCAGCGTGACGACGCCCTGGTGATCTTCACCTTCGGGGATCTGGTCGGCGTCGGCGACCAGCGAGACCTGCTCGAGGAAGTCGACCAGCGTGCCGTCGGGATTGGCCTCCTCGAACTCCTGCGCCACCGAGATCAGCTCGTTGAGGTTCTCCAGCCGGCTCTCGTCCTGCGGGTCGCCCGAGGTCTCCAGCTCGGTGCGGTAGCCGGTGGCGGTCAGGACCTCCTCGGCCAGCTCGGAGATCGGCAGCTCCTTGCCCCGCAGCTCCTCGAGCAGGGCGACGAACTCCTTGATGGCGTTGAGCGAGCGCGTGGCGAGCCCCGGCGCCTCCTCGGCGCGGCGCAGCGCCTCGTAGAACGGGACGCGCTCGCGGACGGAGTAGGCGTCCACCATCGCCTCGGCGCGGTCGCCGATGCCGCGCTTGGGGACGTTCAGCACGCGGCGCAGCGAGACGGTGTCGGTGGGGTTGGCGAGCACGCGGAGGTAGGCCAGCAGGTCACGGACCTCCCTGCGCTCGTAGAACCGCACGCCGCCGACGACCTTGTACGGCAGGCCGGTGCGGATGAAGATCTCTTCGAACACGCGGGAGGCGGCGTTGGTGCGGTAGAAGACCGCCACCTGGCCGGGGGTCACGTCATCCTCGTCGGCGAGCCGGTCGACCTCCTGGGCGACGAACATGGCCTCGTCGTGCTCGTTGTCGGCCACATAGCCGACGATCTTGGGCCCGGCGCCCTGGTCGGACCAGAGGTTCTTGGGCTTGCGGCTCTCGTTGCGCGAGATCACGGCGTTCGCGGCCGACAGGATGGTCTGCGTCGAGCGGTAGTTCTGCTCGAGCAGAATCGTGCGGGCGTTGGGGTAGTCGCGCTCGAACTCGAGGATGTTGCGGATGGTCGCGCCGCGGAAGGCGTAGATCGACTGGTCGGCGTCGCCGACCACGCACAGCTCGGCCGGCTCGACCGCGCCCTCGCGCACCACGTCGCCGTCGGCGGTGCGGACCTCGGGGTGGCCGACCAGCTCTCTGATCAGGATGTACTGCGCGTGGTTGGTGTCCTGGTACTCGTCGACCATCACGTGGCGGAAGCGGCGCCGGTAGTGCTCGGCCACGTCGGGGAAGAGCTGGAACAGGGTGACCGTGAGCATGATGATGTCGTCGAAGTCCATCGCGCCGGCCTCGGTCAGCCTGCGCTGGTAGGCGGCGTAGGCCTCGGCGAGCGTGCGCTCGAGATGGGTCTGCGCCTTGCCCGCCGCCGTCTCGTAGTCGATCAGCTCGTTCTTGAGGTTGCTGACCTGCGCGGAGAACGAGCGCGGCGGATAGCGCTTGGGGTCCAGGTCGAGCTCGCGGCAGACCATCGCCATCAGCCGCTGGGAGTCGGCCTGGTCGTAGATGGAGAAGCTGGAGGTGAAGCCCAGCCGCTTGGCCTCACGGCGCAGGATGCGCACGCAGGCGCTGTGGAAGGTCATCACCCACATGGCCTTGGACCGCGGGCCGATGAGCCGGTCGACCCTTTCCTTCATCTCGCGGGCGGCCTTGTTGGTGAAGGTGATCGCCAGGATCTCCTGCGGCTGCGCATCGCGCTCGGCCAGCAAGTAGGCGATGCGGTGGGTGAGCACGCGCGTCTTCCCCGACCCCGCCCCGGCGACGATCAAGAGCGGGCTGCCCGCGTGGACGACGGCGTCCCGCTGCTGCGGGTTGAGCCCGTCGAGCAAAGGGTGATCAACAGTGGGGTTCACGGCTCGGGTCGACACGCCCCTAGATTATGGCCGCCCACCGACAATGGGCGCCCCTTCGGCTCCTCTCGGGCCGCCGGATAGGCTTCGCGCCGCACGAGCTCGCACGCCCGGCGCCGGTCGCGGAAATATCGCGACCGTGCCGCTTGTTCAGCGCCCAGTGGACCAAGGAGGACGACCGTGACGGCACTTGACGACACCGAGATCGGCACGACCCTGGTGGTGACCGCGCACCCCGACGATGTCGACTTCGGCGCAGCGGGCACCATCGCGGCCCTTACCGACAAGGGTATTCGCGTGGTGTACTGCATCGTCACCGACGGCGACGCCGGAGGGTTCGACCGCGAGCTCGACAACGGCGGGATGGCCGAGCTGCGGCGCGGCGAGCAGATCGCGGCGGCCAAGGTGGTCGGCGTGGAGGACGTGCGCTTCCTCGGCTACAAGGACGGCACGGTGGAGCAGACCCTCCCCTTGCGCCGCGACATCGCCCGGGTGATCCGCCAGGTGCGCCCCGACCGGGTGATCACCTCTCATCCCGAGCGCAACTACCTGCGCATGGGGCCGAGCCACCCCGACCACCGCGCCGTCGGCGGCGCGACGCTCGACGCGGTCTACCCCGACGCGCGCAACCCGTACGCCTTCCCCGAGCTGCTCGCCGAGGAGGGCCTTGAGGCGTGGACGGCGCGCGAGGTGTGGCTGACCGGCGGGCAGGCCAACAACCACTACATCGACGTCACCGCCACGCTCGACCGCAAGTTCGCGGCGCTGCGGGCGCACGCCAGCCAGACCGCGCACATGGACGACCGGCTCGAGACCTTCGTCAAGGGCTGGCTGGCGACCAACGCCCAGGCCGCGGGCCAGCCGGAGGGCACCTACGCCGAAGCCTTCCAGGTGGTCCCCACCGCCTGACGCGAGCCACCGCCTGACGCGAGCCACCGGGTCCGCCGGCGGCCGTGGCCCCCGTCCGGCTCAGTCCGCCGTCCCCCGGCCGCTACGGTCGAGCCGGCGGGTGGCGCGGGCGGCAAGGAATCCCAGCGAGTTGGTCGCCAGGTGCAGCAGCGACGGCGCGAGCAGGCCCCCACGACGCCGCAGCTCCAGGAAGAACGCCCCGGCCAGCCCGGTGACCGCCACCGACCCCGCCACCGTCGCGGCCGCCCCGCCCTTCGCGGGGCGGGTCGCGGGCGGGTCGGCGGCCTGGACGAGGTGGCCGAGGGCGGGGTTGGCGGCCGCCATGTCCAGAGACGGCAGGATGTGCCAGAGGCCGAACAACGCCGACGAGCCCGCGACGGCGGCCCACGGCCCGTGCGAACGGCGCAGCGCGGCGGGCAGCACGCCCCTGAAGGCGACCTCCTCCAGCAGCACGGTGCCGAACGGCACCTGGAGCAGGATCTCCTCGGCCAGGCGGGCGCGGGACAGCCCGAGCGCCCGCTGGTCGCGGAAATAGCGCCGCGTCGGCGGCAGCAGCACCCCCGCCGTGTACACCGCCGCCACCGCCGCCGCCAGGCATCCGCCGATGCGCGCACCCCTGCGCGCGTGCGTGAAACCCATCTCCGGCCACGACAGCCCGCCGCGCCGGCCCAGGAGCACCAGTGCGCCGGTGGCCGCGGCCGAGGTCAGGGGCGCCAGCCGCCGGGCCGCGCGGTTGTTGAGGACGTTGGCCGCCGCCAGGACGCCCACCGCCGGCAGCAGCAGCCGCGTCGCGGGCATGACGCCCTCGTCCCGCGCCGGTGTTCCGCTCCCGCGCGGGGCTGCTTGGACGGCTCGCGTGCTCATGACCCACCTCCTGGCTTCCGGCCTGCCGGCCTGATCGCCGACGCCGACGCCGACGCGGGCCACGTTACGGGCCCCGACGGCCCGGAACGTCCACCCGGGCTCAGCAGGTGTTGACGCCGTTGTTGTATCCCTTGGCGAAGGACTGCTGGCGCTCGGCCGGGGTGCCGTGCGCGTCCTCACGCCACCAGGCGTCGGTCGGGTCGCCGGCGGCCGCCAGGTTGGCGAGCAGCTCCTCGTCGTCGCCGCTCTCGGCCTCCAGCTGCCCGGCGTCGATCAAGCCCTTGAGCGCGCCGCCGGCGTAGCAGTCGGCCTGCAGCTCGCGGTTGATGTTGAGGCTGAAGTCGCTCATGAGCTGGGCCTGCACCGCGTGGCCGAGCTCGTGCGGAATGATCACGTACACGGCCCCGTCGCCCTTCTCCTCGTACAGGGAACGCATCCACTGCGCGTCATAGGCGACGAAGTGCCCGACCGGGCAGTAGAAGGCGTTCTCGGGCACCGCCGGCTGGCCGCCGCAGTCGGGACCGTCCTGGCCGGAGTACGCCTCGAATTTGCTCAGCGGGCGGTAGGTGCGCCCGGCGGCCTGGAAGGTCTGCTGCCAGTAGCGCTCGGTGAGGGTGCGCGCGAGCTCGACGTCCTCCTCGAACGTCTGGCCGAGCGCGGACGGGCTCGCGGACCCGGAGGCGGAGCCCGTGACGGGGTCGGGCGCGGAGTGCCGGTCTTTCGGCGACGCCACGAGGGAGCAGCTCGCCGTGAGCACGGCCGCGAGCACGAGCGTCGAAAGTGCGCGAGGGGTCACACGCCCATCCTGGCGGACCGGCCCCCGCGCCGCGAACGGTTCCCCGTCGCGGGACGGGCGGCCACCCGGCCACCCGGCCACGCAGCCACACGGCCAGACGGCCATACGGCCACGCGGGCGGGTCAGACCAGGCGGCGGGCGGTGGCCCAGCGGGACAGCTCGTGCCGGTTGGACAGCTGGAGCTTGCGCAGCACCGAGGAGACGTGGGTCTCGACCGTCTTCACCGAGATGAACAGCTCTTTGGCGATCTCCTTGTAGGCGTACCCGCGCGCGATGAGCCGCAGCACCTCGCGCTCGCGCGTGGTCAGCGAGTCCAGCTCGGGATCGATGGAGGGCGCCTCGGTGGAGGCGAAGGCGTCCAGGACGAACCCGGCCAGACGCGGCGAGAACACCGCGTCGCCCTCCGACACCCGGACGATCGCGTCGGTCAGCTCGCGGCCGCTGATGGTCTTGGTGACGTATCCTCGGGCCCCGCCGCGGATGACGCCGATGACGTCCTCGGCGGCGTCGGAGACCGACAGCGCCAGAAAGCGGACCGGCGCCCCCGAGCCGAGGACCCGGCGCAGGACCTCCTGGCCGCCGCCCCCGGGCATGTGCACGTCGAGCAGGACGACGTCGGGCTTGAGCGACTCGATGGCGGCGACCGCGGACTCGACGTCCTCGGCCTCGCCGATCACCTCGATCTGGGGGCCGAGCTCGGCGCGCACCCCCGACCGGAAGAGCCGGTGATCGTCAACGATCAGAACCTTGACCATATTCACGGCATTCACGGCTTCCTCACCCTTCGGGGCAGGTGGCGGATCACGACTGCTCCCGTTTCATCGTCAACATCACCTCGGTGCCCTCGCCCGGCTCGGTCTTGACCCGGGCGCCGCCGCCGTGGCGCTCCATCCGGCCGATGATCGACTGGCGGATGCCCATGCGGTCGTCGGGCACGTCGTCCATATTGAAACCCTTGCCGCGGTCCCTGACGAACACGGTGACCTCGCCGGGCTCGACCTCGGTGTACACGGATATCACCGCCGCCTCGGAGTACTTGGCGGCGTTCACCATCGCCTGCCGCACGGCCTGGAGCATCGCGCGCAGCCCGTTGTCCAGGTCGCAGTCGCCGACGCAGACGATCTCGATGGGCACGCCGTGCTCGTCCTCGATCTCGGCCGCCACGCGGCGCACGGCGGCGGCCATGGTGGCGTCGGCGTCGGCCTTGGGCTGGTACAGCCAGTTGCGCAGCTCGCGTTCCTGCGAGCGGGCCAGGCGGGTCACCTCGAACGGATCGCCCGCGGTGCGCTGGATGAGCGTCAGCGTGTGCAGCACCGAGTCGTGGACGTGCGCGGCCATCTCGGCGCGCTCCTCCTGCCGGATGCGCTCGCGGCGCTCCTTCTGCAGTTCCTTCCACAGCGCGGTCAGCCAGGGGGCCGCGATGAGCGCGATGCCGCCCACCACGACGGCGGTGAAGACCAGGCCGGGACGCGCCTCGGCGAGCTTGCCCTGGGCGGCCAGGAAGCCGATCGCGCCGCTGACCACCAGCAGCAGCCCGATGCCGGTGCGGATCCACGAGCGGCGCACCTGGCGGACCGCGTCGGTCATCCAGCGCTGGCGGCGGCCGGGCTCGGCCTGCTGGAACAAGATGAGCGTGCCGATGCCGCCCACCGCGATCGACCAGGTGCCGACGCCGCCGGTGGAGGCGCCGGTGAGCCAGCCGAAGGCCGTCAGCGCCATGCCCAGCACGGCGTAGGCGGCGATCTGGCCCCAGTCGCGGCTGGGCGCCTCGCCCTCGTGGGGCTCGTGTGGAGTGAACATCCAAAGCGCGGCGTACGCCAGGACGCCGAGCCCGTCCAGGACGCTGAGCAGCACGAAGGCGAGCCTCAGCACGACCGGGTCAAGCTTCAGCTGGGCGGCGGCACCCTGGGCGACGCCCGCGACGAGCCGGCCGCGGAGCGGACGGACCAGGCGGGGGTAGGCCTCGGGAATGGTGGGGGTCTCAGACATCTCTCGAGCATCGTCACACGTGAAGGGAAGGAACGCATCAGGGCGCTCCCTGACTCCTGCCCTGAGTGCTCCGGGACGAGTCAGGGGTCTCCCCGATGGTGGGCGACGCGGGCGCGCGGCCACGATGGAGCCATGAACGACGCACGCGGTCCCGATACGACGATGGAGCCAGGTAGCTTCGCACCTGTGAACGAGGAGCGCGTACTCCAGCGTAGCGACGAGGGACGCATGCTCACGGGCGTGTGCGCCGGCCTGGGCCGCTACACCGGCATGGACCCGGTGATCTTCCGCGTGGGCTTCGCCGCGCTGGTCATCGGCTCCGGCATCGGCATCATGCTGTACGTCGCGGCGTTCCTGCTGATGAGGAGCACGAACGGCGGGCCGGGGTACGTCGAGCAGTGGAGCCGCAGGGTCTTCGACACCGAGACGGTGATGGCGCTGCTCGCGGCGATCTTCGCGCTCGGCCTGATCATCAACCTGGCGGCGGGCGGCATCAGCACCGCCACCGTCGTGGTCGGCACCCTGCTGGCCATCACCCTGCTCGCGGCGCACGCCCGCGGGGTCGACCTGCTGGCGATGGCGCGCAGCCTGCCCGAGCGGGTCAGGGGCAAGAAGGGCACCCGGCCGGCGCCCGACAGCTGGCTCGGCCACCCGTTCGGCGGCCCCCCGCCCTTCCCGCCCACCCCGTTCGCCGGCGGCCCCGGCGCGGCGGCCCCGCCCGCCGGCGACCCGTACGCTCAGCGCACCGCCGCCACCGCCGCCACCGCCGCCACCGCCGCCACCGGCGACCCGTACGACCCGTACGGCGCGTCCGCGCGCGACCCGTACGGTCCGCCGACCGACGACCGGTATGCCTCATACGCTCCGCCGGCTCCGGGGGCGCCGCCCGCTCCGCCCGCTCCGGGTGCGGCACGCGCCGCGTCCGCCATGCCCGCGGACACCTCGCTCTCCGGTGCCTCTCCCGGCGAGACGCTTCCCACGGACGGCCGTTCGGACGCGTCCCCGGCCGAGACGCTCCCCGCGGACGGGTCGGCCGGAACGCGGCTCGGCGAAACCCTTCCCGCGGACGGCTCCGGGCCGCGGCTCAGCGAGACCCTTCCCGCGGGTGGGTCCGCCGACGTGACGCGGGTCCAGGCGTCGCCGGCGGACGCCCCTCCTCCGGCCTCCGCCGCGTTCCCCCCTCCGGCTTCCGGCGCGCCCGCGGACTCCGGTCCCGCGCCGGCCCCTGACGCGCACGGCCCGTACCGGCGCCTCGCCGACCTGGCCGAGGAGGCGCGCGCCGCCTCCGGTTCCCCTGCCGGCCACGAATCGGCCCGGTACGGCTCCTCCACCGGCCGATCGGCCCGGTACGGCTCCCCGGCGGGCTCGGCCGGCTCCCGCTATGGGGACCGGCGGCCCGCGGGCGGCGGGTTCGACAGCTCGGGTGAGCCGTTCGCGCCGCGCGGCCCCTACCGCCCGTACGACTCGCAGCGCCAGTACGAGCCGCCCGCCTGGGTCTACGGCAACACGCCGCCCGCCCGCACGGCGCGGCGCGACCGGCCGAAGTCGTTCATCGGCGCGGTCACCGTGTTCATCGCCTTCATGGTCGGAGGGATCATGGTTGCCACGCAGTCATCCTCCAGTTCGCTCAACGCGCCGGTCATCGGCGGCGCGGTCCTCATCACCATCGGCGCCGGGCTGCTGGTCGCGACCTGGTTCGGCCGGGGAGCGGGCCTGGTGGCGACCGGAACGATCATCTCTTTCCTCCTCGTGGCCGGATCGACCGTGAACGGGATCCCGAAGAAGATCGGCAGCTACACCTGGGAGCCGGTCGACAGCTCGCAGGCCGTGCGCACCTACTCGGTGGGCATCGGCGACGGGACGCTCGACCTGCGGGACACCAAGTTCCCGCCCGGCTCGAGCACCCGCTTCGACGCCTCGGTGTCCGTCGGCGAGCTCAAGGTCATCGTGCCCCGCACCGCGCGCGTGAAGGTCTTCGGCTACACCCGGCTCGGTGACGTCAAGATCGAGCACGTGGTGCAGGGCGGCGCCGACGTCCACCATGACAAGGTGATCGAGCCGGACGTCACCTCCGCGGGGACGGTCCCGGTCATCGAACTGCACGTCAAGGCCGGCATCGGAGATGTGGAGGTCAGCCGTGCGGCATAGGACCGACTGGTTGTCGCTGCTCGCGGGGCTGCTGTTCGTCGGCGTCGGCATCCGCTTCGTGATCGCGCCCGTGCCCGACGTGATGGTCATGGCGCCCATCGTCATCTTCGGCCTCGGCCTGGCCGGCTTCGTCGGCGTCCTCAGCAAGGCCTTCCGCAAGCGCTGACGCCGGGTGCCCCCTCACCTCGCTACCTAACGGATTGAATCGAGATTATCCGTTAGGTAGGCTCTGCCCCGTCCTCTAACGGATGCATCTGTTTTTACCGTTGACAAGGATGGGCGAAGGGAGAGGGCGCATGACCTTCCAGATCGGGCATGTAGGGCTCAACGTGACGGACCTCGAGCGCAGCAAGCGGTTCTACCTGCGCCTCCTCGGGTTCGAACTGCTCAAGGAGTCGACCGAGGACGACCGGCGGTACGCCTCCCTGGGCCGCGACGGCCGGACGGCGCTGACGCTCTGGCAGCAGAGCGAGGGCCGCTTCCCGACCACCTCGCCGGGCCTGCACCACCTGGCCTTCCAGGTGCCCGACATGGACGCGGTGCGCCGGGCGGAGGCCACCCTCAAGGAGATCGGCGTGCGGTTCGCCTACGACGGGCCCGTCCCGCACAGCGAGGGAAGGCCGTCCGGCGGCGTGTTCTTCGAGGACCCCGACGGCATCCGCGTGGAGATCTCCTCCCCCACCGGCGCCGAGGACCTCAAAGCCCCGGTCGCCGACGCTCCCACCTGCGGATTCTTCTAATGGAGCACCCGGGGGAGCTGCTGCTCCAGCGCCGGGCCGGCATGACCAGGCCCCTGGGGTCGGCCCGGGCGCGTCCGGAGATCCCCGACGTAGCGGGCGCCTTCCTCCGCGACCAGCGCATGCTCGTGATCGCGACCCCGGACGACCAGGGACGGGTCTGGGCGAGCGCGCTCACCGGGCCCGAGGGATTCGCCGACGCGCCGGACGAGCGGCACCTCCTCATCGGCGCGCTGCCCACCGGGCCCCTGGCCGGGCTGTTCGACGAGGCCGGACAGGACGGGCGCGATATCGGCGTCATCGCCATCGACCCCGCCACGCGCCGCCGCATGCGCGTGAACGGCCGAGCCCGGCGCGAGGGAGACCGCCTGGTCGTCCGTACCGAGCAGGTGTACTCCAACTGCCCCAAGTACATCCAGCGCCGCGAGCCCGCCTTCGGCCCGGCGCGGCCGTCCGAGCCGTCCGGGGTATCCGAGCCCTCCGAGCCGGTCGAGCGATCCGAGCCGTCCGGGGTGACCGAACCGTCCGAGCCGTCGAGGCCGTCCGGGGTAACCGGGCCGCCCGCTCCGTCCGGGCCGTCCCGCCTGCTCGGTGCCGGCCGGGCGCTCACGGCCGCGCAGCGCCGGTGGATCGGCACGGCCGACACCTTCTTCATCGCCACCCACGTCGACGGGCTGGGCTCCGACGCCTCCCACCGGGGCGGCGCGCCCGGGTTCGTCCGCGTGCTGGACGAGCGGCGGCTGGCATGGCGGGAGTACCCGGGCAACTTCATGTTCATGACGCTCGGGAACCTGCGGCTCAACCCTGCCTGCGGCCTGCTGTTCCCCGACTGGGAGAGTGGAGGAGGGCTCCGGATCACCGGCCGGGCCACGCCCGGCGGCGGCGAGGCCGGAGAGATCGCCTTCGAGGTGGAGGAGGTCGTGGAGATGGCGGGGGAGGTGCCCGCGCCGTGGCGGTTCGTCGAGGCCTCTCCGTTCAACCCTCCGCTCCCCGTCCGGCACGAGGAAGGACCGTCGCGATGAAACCTCCTGTACCGCCCTTCGACGAGGAGAGCGCGCGCATCAAGGTCCAGGCCGCGGAGGACGCGTGGAACACCCGTGACCCGCGGAAGGTGGCCCTCGCCTACACCGAGGACTCGGTCTGGCGCAACCGGTCGGAGTTCGTGACCGGCCGGGAGGAGATCGTCGGATTCCTCACCCGGAAGTGGTCCGGCGAACTGGACTACGCCCTGCGCAAGGAACTGTGGGCCTTCACCGGCGACCGCATCGCCGTGCGGTTCCAGTACGAGTGCCGCGACGCCGCCGGCCAGTGGTGGCGTTCCTACGGCAACGAGCTTTGGGAGTTCGACGCCGAGGGCCTGATGCGCCGCCGCGAGGCGAGCATCAACGATCTGCCGATCGGCGAGGAGGAGCGCCGCATCTTCGGCCCCCGTCCCGCGGAGGAGCACGGCCGCCCGTTCCCCCTCGCCTGACCGTCGCGACCGCCGGGAGCGGTGTTTCGACGCCCGAGGGGTTGACCGGCCACATCAGGGGCGTACGTTCGCATTTGTCGGTTCTCACTCCATCCACTCCTCTCACCGTTAGTGCGCTCGCCACCCACCGCCTCCCCCGCAGGGGGGCGCCTCCGGCCGCCGGCCGGGGACGGCACCTCCCGCGAGGTCCGGCGATGTTCGCACAGGTCGGCGCACGGCAATAGTTCAAGCAGCCAGCGCGCTTGGAGGACCAATGACCCGTATCAACCTCACCGTCGACGGCGTCAAGTACGAGGAGGATGTCGAGCCACGCCTGCTCCTGGTCCACCTCCTTCGCGACCGGCTGGGGAAGACCGGGACACCGATCGGCTGCGACACCGGCAACTGCGGCGCCTGCACCGTCATGCTCGACGGCAGGAGCGCCAAGAGCTGCTCGGTGCTCGCCGTCCAGTCCGACGGATGCGACGTGCTGACCGTCGAGGGCCTGGCCGAGGGCGAGCGGTGGCACCCCATGCAGCGGGCCTTCCACGAGGAGCACGCCCTCCAGTGCGGCTACTGCACACCCGGCATGATCATGGCGGCCATCGACCTGCTGAAGGACGACCCCGACCCCTCCGACGAGGCCATCCGCGACGGCCTGGAGGGCAACCTGTGCCGCTGCACCGGCTACTGCAACATCGTCCGCGCCGTACGGCGGGGCGCGCAGAGCATGAGCGACCAGGAAGCGGTGAGCGGCAGATGACCGAGGAGCTCGACGCCGGCCTCGTCGCCCAGAAGATCGCCGAAAGCGACATGCTCGGCGAGCCCGCCCCCGACCGGCACGAGGTGGGCGCCGCCCGCAGGCGCAAGGAGGACGCGCGGCTGGTCACCGGCCGCACCCAGTGGACCGACAACATCCAGCTCCCCGGCATGCTGCACGTGGCGTTCCTGCGCAGCCCGATGGCGCACGCGCGCATCACCGGCGTCGACACCTCGGCCGCGCGGAGCATGCCCGGGGTGATCGCCGCCTTCAGCGGGCGCGACTTCGCGGGCGAGCAGGGCACCCTGCCGTGCGCCTGGCCGGTCACCGAGGACATCGTCATCCCCGACCACCCGCCGATGGCCGTGGACGAGGTGCGGTACGCGGGCGAGGCGGTCGCCTGCGTCGTCGCCACCGACCGGTACAAGGCCAACGACGCGCTGGAGGCCATCGAGATCGACTACGAGCCGCTGCCCCCGGTGCTGGACATGACCGAGGCGCTCAAGGACGGCGGCCCCAAGGTCCACGAGGCCGGCAACCGCGCCTACACCTGGAAGTACGCCGAGGGCGACATCGACGCGGCCTTCCGCGACGCGCCCGTGGTGATCGAGCGGACCTTCGTCCAGCAGCGGCTCATCCCGACGGCCATGGAACCGCGGGCCGTCGTCGCCCAGACCGACGGCGACCACTTCACCCTCCACTCGGCCACCCAGATCCCGCACATCCTGCGCATCATGCTGGCCCAGGTCACCGGCATCCCCGAGCACAAGCTCCGCGTGGTCGCGCCGGACGTGGGCGGCGGCTTCGGCTCCAAGCTGCAGGTCACCGCCGAGGAGGTCCTGCTCCTGCTGCTCACCAGGCGCCTCGGCAAGCCGGTCAAGTGGACCGAGTCGCGCTCGGAGGGCAACCTGACCGTGCACCACGGCCGCGACCAGCTCCAGCGGGTCTCCCTCGCCGCCGACGCCGACGGGCGGCTGCGCGGCATGCGGGTGGACCTGCTGGCCGACATGGGCGCGTACCTGATGCTGGTCACGCCGGGAATCCCGATCCTCGGCGCGTTCATGTACAACGGCATCTACAAGATGGACGCCTACGACTTCACCTGCACGGGCGTGTTCACCACCAAGATGCCGACCGACGCCTACCGCGGCGCGGGCCGGCCGGAGGCGACGTTCGCCGTCGAACGGCTCATGGACGAGCTGGCCGCCGAACTGTCCCTTGACCCGATCGAGGTGCGGCGGCGCAACTGGATCACCCACGAGGAGTTCCCGTACACCACGATCGCCGGGCTCACCTACGACTCCGGGAACTACGAGGCGGCCACCGACAGGGCGCTCGCCCTGTTCGGCTACGACAAGCTGCGGGCCGAACAGGTCGACCGGCGCGACCGCGGCGACCCGGTCCAGCTCGGCATCGGCGTCTCCACCTTCACCGAGATGTGCGGCCTGGCCCCGAGCCGGGTCCTCGGCTCGCTGAGCTACGGCGCCGGCGGGTGGGAGCACGCCTCCGTCCGCATGCTGCCGACCGGCAGGGTGGAGGTCGTCACGGGCGCCAGCCCACACGGGCAGGGACACGAGACGGCCTGGAGCCAGATCGTCGCCGACGCGCTCGGCGTGCCGTTCGAGGACGTCTCGGTCCTGCACGGGGACACGGCGATCTCGCACAAGGGCATGGACACCTACGGCTCGCGCTCGCTGGCCGTCGGCGGCGTCGCCGTCGTCCAGGCGTGCGAGAAGGTCAAGGATAAGGCCCGGCACATCGCCGCCCACCTGCTGGAGGCCTCCGCCGACGACGTCGAGTTCGACGGCGGGAGGTTCAAGGTGCGCGGCACCGACGCGGGCAAAACCATCCAGGAGATCGCGCTGGCGGCCTTCGCCGCGCACGACCTGCCCGACGGGGTCGAGCCCAGCCTGGACTCCGACGCGACGTTCGACCCGGAGAACTTCTCCTTCCCGCACGGGACGCACCTGTGCGCCATCGAGGTCGACACCGAGACCGGCGCCACGAAGATCCGGTCGTACGTCGCGGTGGACGACGTGGGCAAGGTCGTGAACCCGCTGATCGTCGAGGGACAGGTGCACGGCGGCCTCGCCCAGGGCATCGCGCAGGCGCTGTTCGAGGAGGCCGTCTACGACGCCGAGGGGAACCTGCTCACCACGACCATGGCCGACTACCTGGTGCCGTCGGCGGCCGACCTGCCCGACTTCATCACCGAACGCACCGAGACGCCGGCCACGAGCAACCCGCTCGGCGTCAAGGGCGTCGGCGAGGCGGGAACGATCGCCTCGACCCCGGCCGTGGTGAACGCGATCGTCGACGCGCTCCGCCCGTACGGCGTGAACGACGTCCCCATGCCCTGCACCCCCGAACGCGTCTGGCGCGCCCTCCAGGGAGGCACCTCATGATTCCGGCGCCGTTCGACTACGTCCGTCCCTCCTCGCTCGACGAGGCCGTCTCGGTGCTCGCCGACGCCGGAGAGGACGCCAAGGTGCTGTCCGGCGGGCAGTCGCTGCTGCCGCTGCTCCGGCTCCGGCTGGCCTATCCGAGCGTGCTGGTCGACGTCGGACGCCTCGCCGAACTGCACGGCGTCCGCGACGAGGACGGCCACGTGCTGATCGGCGCCACGACCACCCATGACGAGGTGGTCCGCTCGCCCATCGTCAACGCCGAGTGCCCGCTGCTGGCGCTCGCGGCCGCCACCGTCGCCGACCCGGCGGTGCGTCACCGCGGCACGTTCGGCGGCTCGCTCGCCCACGGGGACCCGGCCGGCGACCTGCCCGCGGTGGCCCTGGCCCTGGACATGGAGTTCCTGGTCCACTCCGCGTCCGGCGAGCGGGTGGTGGCGGCCCGCGACTTCTTCCTCGACTACCTGGAGACGGCTCTTGAGCCCGGCGACATCCTGGCCGCGGTGCGGGTGCCCAAGCTGGGCGAGGGTTGGGGCTTCCACTACGAGAAGTTCCACCGCACCGCCCAGTCGTGGGCCATCGTCGGCGTCGCGGCGGCCGTGCGCGTCTCCGGCGGCACGGGCGGCGAGCCCCGCCGGGTCGAGGAGGCCAGGATCGGCCTGACCAACATGGGCCCGACCCCGGTCCGCGCCACCGCCGTCGAGACGGCCGTCCCGGGCCTCGAACTGAACGGCTCCTCCTACGGTCCCACAGCGAACGGCAACGGCTCCAACCGAACCAACGGCTCCGGCCGGCCCGGCGCCCACTGTGCTGACGGCGCCCACGCCGGCGACGCCCTCCGCCAGGCCGCCTCGGCGGCGGCCGACGGCACCTCACCGCCCACCGACCTCCACGCCACCCCCGACTACCGCAGGCACCTGGCCGGCGTCCTCACCCACAGAGCCCTCCTGACAGCCGCCGCCACCGTCTGACCCCGGCACCACGGGCGCCGCATCCCACCCCAACGATGCGGCGCCCCACTCGGCGACGCCCTGGGCCGCCTCAGCCACCCCCTCACCGACGTCTCCATCTCTTCGGGGAGCAGCGTTGACGAAGCGGGGAACCACCAGGAGACCAGACGCGGAAGAGCGGTCAGGAAGGCCGACGCTGAAGGACGACCATCAGGCGAACAGGTCGTCGATGGCATCGGCGGTGGCCGCACGCTGGATCCAGACATCGAGCCGGGCCGCCTCCGTACAACCGAGGATGCGTCCCCGGGCCTCCTCGGAGACCGCGACCCCCCGCGTACCGAGCAGAATCAGGACCGCCTCGGCCTTCCCTTCGGCCCGGCCCTCGATCTTCCCTTCGGCCCGGCCCTCGGCTTTCCCCTCCGCGCGGCCCTCAGCCCTACCCTCAGCCCGACCTTCGGCGACGTATTGCCGCGCGAAGTCGCTTTGGTACTCGTAAGTCCCGGTAGCCATTAATTCCTCCATATGTTTGCGAGCCACCTCGGGGAGCATCATCAGGACGAAATCAGCGTACAGCCGTGCCTGATCCGCGTCGATGGTGGCCAAGGCCGCGAACAACGCATCCATGATCGGCTGCGCTTCGATGTCACCCCCGTGGGCGACCGCCGACAACACCGCCAGCTCCGGTGCGCGAACCGCCTCGGACGGATCGGTCACCACCGGAACGGTCGCCGGACCGGCGACCGTGGGGGTGAGCCGCCAGCCGGGATGGCCCATGTCGATCGGTGCCGCGCACCACTGCGCGATCGGGGCTTCGGTGCACACCACCAGGAGAATCGCCGGGCAGCGCGCCCGAGCCCGCACCGACGCCAGGTACACCGGCCAGCTCCACCGCTTGTGCGGGTCACGGCCACGCTGGACCTCCACCACCACCGCCAGCACCGGCGACGCACCCGACGAGAGCACCACGACGGCGTCCGCCTGGTACTCCACCGGCGGGCACTCGGTGAGGTCACCCGACTCGATTCTTACCTCGCTGTATTCCGGCATTTCCATACCGAATCCATCGCCCAGCAGCTCGGCTGCCAATGCCGGACGATTTCGGAAAAGCAGGATCAGCGCCTCGTGTTCTTGGGAAGGCACGGCAGCGACATTACATCCCCACCAAAGCCTGACCAAAACTTTGCATCAATACTGGACATAACCCGCTCGACCAACGTCCCGAATAGCATTTATCGCGTTATCGAGGGCAGCAAAGCAGGCCTGCGGAGTTCCGGATCAGGCCCGGCCGGCCGGACCGGCAGAGGTCTCCCCTGCGTGGGGATGGGCGGGCGACGTGGGTGGGCCACCGGGAATTCATTTGGGGATGGTTCGCCGGTCATTGAGCGGCCGGTACGTTGCCCGGGGAGACGTAGATCACTTACGGGGGACGGCGGCATGGTCGAAGTACCGTTACAGGTCGCTTCCAAGGCGCTGGCCTCGACTGCGGTGAGCATGGAGGAGGTCGCCGCCCACCTCGAACAGGTACGAGTGCTGATCGACCGGCACTGTCACCTGCCTTCCCTGGCGTTGGGCGTGATCGGCGCCCCGGCGTGCGCCCGCTACAACGACGGCTGCTCCGAGGCGGGCACCGCGATGACGGGCCTGGCGGGAGAGGCGGCGACGCTGGCGCGGACGCTCGGCAAGAGCGCCGTCGGCTACGTGTCCGCCGAGGTGGCCAACCTCTCCGCGATCGAGAGGGCCGCCGAGGCGCGGGCCACGGGCGCCGTCCCCGTGGCCGGCCGGACGGCCGAGGCCATGGGAGTCGGAGTCTTCCCCGCCACCTGGGTGACCGGTCACGTCGCGCGCTCCCTCGTGGACGGCAGGCTGGGCGAGGCGCGCGCCGCCGCACGCTCGGTGAGCGCCGAGCTGGACACGGCGCTGGAACAGGCGCTCAAGGTGTGGGGAGCCCAGAGAGATCTGGACTTCAGCAAGGCGTTCATGCATCCGGACGACGCGGTCCTCGCGGAGACCAGGTTCAACGACTTCGGCGAGTCGGGCATGGACAAACCGCTGGGCCGCACGCTGGAGAGGCAGATCGTCGCGGAGGACCGCGTCTCCGACCTCGCCAAGCTGAGCCGGCGGACCGACGCCATCCTGCGCAAGACGGGTTCGTTCTCCCTCGCCGCCGCGGCCGCGTCGATGCTCTGGACGGCCAACGCGGTGGTCATGTCCGACGAGACGATCGACGCGGCCATCGGCTCCTGGCACGGGACGGCGGCGGTGGCACGGACGATCTTCTCGGAGTGGATGCCCGCGATCCGCTCCTCGCTGTTCCCCGACTGGACCGGAGAGGCGAGCACGGCCGCCGAGCGAAGGTTCGCGGCGTTCGTCGCGGACGGGACGGCCTTCGCGGACCGGGCACAGCGCATGGCGTCCTCGCTCACCACGATCGTCGCCCGGCTGAACGGGGTCTACTTCGCCGCCTCCGCGTTCGCGTTCGCCCAGCTCGCCGCCATGGTCGCCCTCGCCGCCGCGGCCTGGTTCCGCCCCGAGGCCACGGCCCTGCTGCAGTACCTCGGCCTCGCCCTGCGCCACGGGGTGACCATCTCCGTCAACGCCGCCCTCGCCGTCCTCGGAACCCTGCTTTCCTGGTCGGCCGCCTGAGCCCGAAGGCGCGTTCGCGCACTGTCTGTCCTGCCCTCCCGACCTCGTCATCACCATGTCGCGCATGGCCGCGGCCTGGACGATCACGAGATGAGGAGTTCGAGGTGGGCACGATCAGCGTTTTCGCGAACGTCTGTGCGGACGGCGTCATGCAGGGGCCGGGCCGGGCGGAGGAGGACACCAGGGGTGGATTCCGGCACGGCGGCTGGGGCATCGGGTACACCGACGAGGTGATCGGGAAGTTCGTCGGGCGGATGGACAGGGCCACGGCGATGCTCTTCGGGCGCCGTTCGTACGACGACCTGCTGGGATACTGGACCTCGGTGACCGACCCCAACCCGTTCACCGAGGTGCTGGTGAACTCGCCCAAGTACGTCGCCTCCCGCCAGGCGCGCACCGAACTCGCCTATCCCAACTCCACGCTGCTGGCGGGGGATGCGGCCGACACCGTCGCACGGCTCAAGGGCCGTACCGACGGCGTGATCAGGGTGCTGGGCAGCGGTGAACTGGTGCGCTCACTGCATGCGGCCGGCCTGGTCGAGGAGTACGTCCTGCTGATCCACCCGATCGTGCTCGGTTCGGGGACGCGCCTGTTCGGCGAGGGGGAACGGACCGACCTGATACTTCAGGAGGCGACGACCTCCACGACCGGAGTGGTCATCGCACGCTACCGGGTCAAGTGACGAGGGAGGATCGGGATATGCGGTACATGCTGCTGTTCCATTACAGCGAGGCGAGCGAGGAGACGATCGGGGCCGAGGCGATGGCCGCGGGGATGCGGGCCATGGCCGCTTACGCCGCGACACTGGAGCAGGCCGGCATCCTGGTGAGCGGCCAGGTGCTGCGGCCGTCGACCGGTTCGACCACGCTCACGCTCGTCGACGGGGAGCCGCGGATCCAGGACGGGCCGTTCGCCGACACCAAGGAGCAACTCGGGGGCGTGATCGTCATCGACGTGCCGGATCTGGACGCCGCCCTGGAGTGGGCGCGGCAGGCGCCGCCGCTGTCGTGGGGCACCGTCGAGGTCCGGCCCGGTGCGGTGCACATCGAGGCCGGGACGTGGGTCGCGTCGTCGTGACCGGTGAGACGGCCGCGCACGTCGCCGAGCGCACCGCACGGGCGTCTTATGGCCGGCTGGTCGCCCTGCTGGCCGCTCCGACCGGCGATCTCCAACTCGCCGAGGACACCCTGGCGCAGGCCTTCGAGCAGGCTCTGATCACCTGGCCGCGCGACGGTGTGCCGGACAACCCCGAAGGCTGGCTGCTGACGGTCGCACGCAACCGGCAGCGAGATCTGTGGAGGTCCGCCGCGCACCGTCGCAACCAGCCGCTGGAGACGGCCACGGACATCGGTGCCGACGCCGTCCGGCAGCTGGACGATCTCGACCCGGGCCGGATCCCCGACCGGCGACTGGCCCTGCTGTTCGTCTGCGCGCACCCGGCCATCGCCGCCGGCGTCCGTACCCCGCTGATGCTGCAGGCCGTGCTCGGGTTCGACTCCGCCCAGATCGCGCGGGCCTTCGCCGTGCCCGCCGGGGCGATGTCGCAACGACTGGTGCGGGCCAAGCGGCGGATCAAGGACGCCCGGATTCCCTTCGCCGTTCCCGGGCGGCAGGCGATGCCCGAACGGCTGCCGTCGGTGCTGGAGGCGGTTTACGCCTGCTACGCGCTGACCTTCGCGGAGCGGGGCGAGGGGACGTCGCCCGCGGGAGAGGCCCGGTACCTGGCCGTCACGACCGCGAAGCTGCTCGGCGACCAGCCCGAGGCGTGGGCGCTGGCGGCGCTGCTCACCCTGGCCTCGGCGCGTGCCACGGCTCCCGGCGACCGCTATCTGCCGTTACAGGACCAGGACCCGGACGGGTGGGACCGCCGTCTCATCGCCGAGGGCGAGGCCTACCTCCGCCGGGCCGAGCGGCCCGGCCAGGCGCCCGGGCGGTTCCAACTGGAGGCGGCGATCCAGGCCGTCCACTGCGATCGGGCCCGCAGTGGCGCGACCGATTGGGACGCCCTGTGCACGCTGTACACCGCTCTGGTGGCGATCGCGCCAAGCCTGGGGAGCCGGGTCGCCCACGCCGCTGTCATCGGCCGGACCCGCTCACCCCAGACGGGCCTGTCGCTGCTGGCGGCATTGCCCGTCGAACGGGAGCGCTTCCAGCCCTATCACGCGGTACGCGGCGACCTGCTCGCCCGGCTCGGCCGGCACAAGGACGCGGTCGCGGCCTACACCCAGGCGTCCACCCTCAGTACGGACCCGGCCGTTCGGGCCTTCCTCGAACGACGGGCCAAGGAAACGTCCCGCTGACCGCTCCTCCACCAGGACGGATACCTGTACGGCGCGGAGAAGGCAGGGCGGCGCGGTGGACCGTGTACGGGGTGGGACGGATGATGCCTGGCCAATCACTGGGGTAGCAAGGTAGGTGAGGACGGTCATAATGGCGCAAGAGCGACGAGGGCCGTCCCGCGTCCACCGGCTGGGCGGCACCTGGATGAGGAGCGGGTCGATGACGATGCGGTTCGAGCACGAGTTCACGGTCCCGGTGCCGCTTGAGCAGGCGTGGGCGGTGCTCCTCGACGTCGAGCGGGTGGCTCCGTGCCTGCCGGGCGCTGCACTGGACAGCGCGGAGGGCGACGACTTCACCGGGCGGATGAAGGTGAAGGTCGGGCCGATCACCGTCACCTATCGGGGCCGGGCGAGCTTCGAGGCGGTCGACAAGGACGCCCACACTCTCACCCTCAAGGCGTCGGGCAAGGAGGCGCGTGGCACCGGCACCGCGACCGCCACGGTGAGCGCGGCGCTGGCCGGGGAGGGCGCCCAGACCCGGGTCAAGGTCGAGACCTCCTTCAACGTGACCGGCCGTCCCGCGCAGTTCGGACGCGGGGTGATGGCCGAGGTCGGCGCCAAGCTGCTCGACCGCTTCGCGGCCAACCTGGCGGCCCTCCTCCACGAGAGCCCCGCCGAGCCCCTCGACGCCGCGACCCCCGAGACTCTCGCTGACACGACGGACGCCGCGACCCCCGAGACCCCCGCTGACTCGACAGGCGCCGCCGCGCCGGAGACCCCTGCCGAGGCCGCAGCCGAGGTGACCGCTCCGCCGCTGTCCAGCGCGCCCGCCACGACCCCGTTCAACCAGCCGGGAACGTCTCTGCCGGACGCCGAAGAGCAGGAGGTTCCCGAGATCGTCCCGGTGGGCGACCAGGAGCCGGCCACGGTGACGGCGATCGGCGCACCGGCCGACGTGGTGCCGTTGAGGGGCACCGGCGACCAGGACCTCCAGCAGCCGGCCACCGCGGAGCCATCCGGCCAGGCCGCCGAGGAGAGGACCGGCCAGGCCGTCGAGGAGCCGCCCGCCCAAGCCGCCGCGGAGCCGCCCGCCCAGGCCGCCGCGCCGGCGGAGGCCGCGACGCCGGCCGCTGGTCCGGGCGGAGGGGAGCAACCGCCCGCGCGGCATCTCACCGCCGTGCCCGACTCCTACGAGCCGCCGTACGCCAAGGAGGCGGCGGCGGGCCGCGAGGTGCACCCCGCCGGGACGGCCCGCACGTCCCGCACCGCCGAGGAGGAGGCACTCGACCTGCTGGAGATCGCCGGAGTCCCCGTGCTCAAGCGCGTCGCCCCGGCCGTCGCCGCCCTGGCCCTGGTCGTCCTCCTCGCCTGGCTCGTACGCCGCATGCTCGCCCGCCGCTGACCACACACCCGCCTCCCCCGGCCAGGTGCTCGCCGACCTCCGGCCAGGTGCTCGCCGCACATAGGCGCCGGCATCGCCGTACCCCGGACCCGCCGACGCGGCGCCCCGAAAACCGTCGTACAGCAGCGAACACGGCGGGGACCGCAGGAACCACAGGGACCGCAGGGATGGCGGGACCGCAGGGATGGCGGGACCGCAGGAACCACAGGGACCGCACGGACAGCGGGACC
Organism: Sphaerisporangium sp. NPDC005288; assembly: GCF_040607475.1. Classification (NCBI taxonomy): domain Bacteria; kingdom Bacillati; phylum Actinomycetota; class Actinomycetes; order Streptosporangiales; family Streptosporangiaceae; genus Sphaerisporangium; species Sphaerisporangium sp. NPDC005288. Next base: position 46,752 of record NZ_JBEXGT010000022.1, read on the forward strand.
GCAGGAACCACAGGGACCGCAGGGATGGCGGGGATGGCGGGGATGGTGGGGAGAGGTGAGGTTGGGCTGCGGGAATGGCTATTCGCCGGGCACGGACGGGGTGGGGGTTGGGGTGGCGGAAAGCGTGGCTTCGGGGCCGTCGTAGACGCCGATGGCCCAGCGGCCTGGCCGGGGACCGAGCCGGGTGGCGAGCTTCTCGACGCGACCGGGCTGGAGCAGCATCTCGGCCAGGTACCCGCCGTCACACCGGCCCACTGAGTCGTCCACGACCTTGCAGCCGGCGTACCTCTCGGTCTCATTCGCCCGCGGCCGGTGGTCGATGATCGGCGTGTCGGCGGGGAACACCCAGACGCGCAGCCGTTGGGGCCGCCGCAGCCAGTCGGAGGGAACCGATGCCCTGGTGAAGTAGTTGCCGATCCCGTCGGTCCCGCATCTGCCGGACAACCCCATGCCGTCGGACGTGCGGACCGCCACCCATGCCCTCGGATCGTCACAGACGATCTTGTAGGAGGTGTCGACGCTCAGCGGCCGGAAGGTGATCTCGCGGCCGGTGATGAGCGTGGTGGACACGACGGTCCTGATCAACGGATTGTCCAGATCGTTCATCGCCGGGAGGCCGGCGGGCGGGGCGACGGTCGCCGCCGTCACCGGCGTCCTGTCCACCGCCGCGGGGTCGAGCCCGGGCCTCGCGATCAGCACCGCCGCCGCGGCCGCCGCGGCGCCCGCGAGGGTCACCGCGGAGGCGGCCCTGCCCCGCCTGATGCGGTGACCGCGCCGCACGATGCCGGGCACGTCAGGAAGGCCGGCGCGCAGGTCGTCGGCCAGTGCCGCGCGGAGGTCGGCTTCGGTGAAGGTCATCGCTCAGCTCCCGTCAGGTGCGTCTCCGAGTCGACGCGAAGGCGTCTCAGTGCCCGGCTGAGCTGAGCCTTCACCGATCCGACGGAGCAGCCCAGCACGTCGGCGCACTGCACGAGGGTCAGGTCCTCGAAGTAGTGCAGGACGATGACCGCCCGCTGCTGGCGGGGCAGGTCGCCGATCGCCTGTCTGAGGACGTGCCTGCGGCCGACCTCGGTCGCGAGGTCGGCCTGCTCGGGCCGGTCGGGCAGGTGCTCGGCGGGCACCTCGCCGCGCCACTTCCTGCGCCACCAGGAGGCGTGGGTGTTCACGATGATGCGGTGCACGTACCGGTCAGGGTCGCCCTCGATGCGGCGCCAAGCCACCCACGCCTTGGCGAGCGCCGTCTGGACGAGGTCTTCGGCGGTGGCCCGGTTCCCCGTGAGCAGATAGGCCGCATGCCGCAGCCGCTCGTATCGCGCCGCCACGTAGTCGTCGAACCCGTCGTCCATCCATGGTCTCCGTCCGGAAGGTCTCACAGAGACCGACTCGTTGGGGACCCGATTCGGATGACCGCCCGCGATGAATCCGCCAAGATACGGCCTCGCCCCGAAAGCGGGAGCCCAGAACCGGACCCCCGCAGCAGGACCGCGAAAGCAGGACCCGAAAGCGGAACCGGAAGGCGGGGACCCGTAAGCAGGCCGGAAAGCGGAATCGCCGGGACGCCGCCGCCGGGCGGGTCCCGGTGATCGCCGGACGGGGAGGTCAGGGGCGCTCGGTCTCCCAGGTGACGGTGTCCTCGACGGTCATCGGGCGGGTGCGCATGAGGGTGGTGTCCAGCGGTCGCAGGTAGGTCTGCTGGACGCCGGGGACCTGGTCCTCGATGACGAACGTCGCGCGGGTGTAGGCCGGGTCCCCGGCGACCTGCACGTGGGGCACCACCTTGAAGTCGGCGCTCATGAGGTCGCGCTCGATCTTCGTCAGGACGTACCCGCGCTGGTTGTTGTAGAACTTCAGGTGCGGGTTGATGGCCAGGTAGGGGTGGGTGGCGGGGTCGGAGTCCGCTCCGTCGCCGCCGGTCGTGATCGACGTGGCGACCAGCTCCGAGCCGACCGACGGGCCGGTGGGGTCGTCGTAGTCGAGTTTGAGGTCCGAGGCCCAGTGCGCGTGCACGTCGCCGGTGAGCACGACGGGGTTGCGCACCTTGGCGTCCACCCATCCCTGGGTGATGCGCTGCCGGGAGGCGACGTACCCGTCCCAGGCGTCCATGCTGGTGACCTTGGCGGGTCCGGCGTTGTTGTCTCGCTGGGCGAAGAAGACCTGCTGGCCGATGATGTCCCACTGGGCGCGGGAGTGACGGAAGCCGTCCAGCAGCCACCTCTCCTGGGCGGCGCCGGTGATGGAGCGGGCCGGGTCGACGGCGGCGGGGCAGTCGCGGTAGCCGTCGCCGCAGCCCTGGTCGTCGCGGTACTGCCGGGTGTCGAGCATGTGGAAGGTGGCCATGCGCCCCCAGCGGACGCGCCGGTAGAGCTGCATGTCGATGCCGCGCGGGACGGAGGTGCGGCGCAGCGGCATGTTCTCGTAGTACGCGCGGAACGCGGCCTCGCGGCGGGCCAGGAAGTTCGGCTGCGGCACCTCGGGCTTCTCGGGCACCTCGTCGGCCCAGTTGTTGTCGACCTCGTGGTCGTCGAACACCACCAGCCAGGGGGCGGCGGCGTGGGCGGCCTGCAGGTCCAGGTCGGTCTTGTACTGGGCGTGCCGCTGCCGGTAGTCGGCGAGCGTCTCGGTCTCGGGGCCCTCGTGGTCGCGGACGTTGCCGCCGGGGATGGTGTAGGTGTTCTTGGTGTACTCGTACTGGTAGTCGCCGAGGTGCAGGATCAGGTCCGGGTGCTCCTCGGCCAGCCGCCGGTAGGAGGTGAAGTAGCCGTGCTCGTACTGGGCGCAGGAGACGAACGCCATCGACAGCGGCGAGCCGTAGGACAGCAGGTGCGGCGCGGTGAGCGCGCGTCCGACGGGTGACAGGTACGGGCCGACGCGGAAGCGGTACCAGTACTCGCGTCCGGAGGGCAGGGCGTCCACCTCGACGTGGACGCTGTGTCCCCATTCGGGGGCGGCCACGGCGACGCCCGAGCGCACCACGCGACGGCACCGCTCGTCGGAGTACACCTGCCACAGCACGGGGAAGGGCCGTGCGGGCATGCCGCCCATGCCGTCCTCGGCCAGCGGCTGGGTGGCCAGGCGGGTCCACAGGACGAAGCCGCTGTGGTCGGGGTCGCCGGAGGCCACGCCGAGGGTGAACGGGTCGGAGCGCAGGCCCCGGCTCGCGAGGCTCTGCGCGGTCTCGGCGGCGGGGTCGGGGTCGGCCAGCGCGGCGGACGCCGGGATGGTGGCGATCGCGCCCGCGGCGAGGCCGGTCACGAGGAAGGAGCGTCGGTCGAGGTGCGGCATGCGGGGCTCCCCATGGGATCAAGATGCGACATCCGCAGCCTTGCCGAGGATCATGACCGCCCCGTTAACGGCAACTGTCATAGAAAGGGCGACATATACCACTGAAACCCCCGCAGGCGTAAGGAAGGCGATATCCCAGCATCGCCACGGCCGCCCCGCGCCGCGCCCCGTCGCGTCAAAGGTCGCGGCAAGCGCCGGTCAGCACTCCGCCGTGGCCGGCGGCACGGGCATCCGCCCGGGAATACCCCGGTCAGGGCAATGCCGACTCGGGAGAGACCACGCATGCAGCCGGACGTCAGCGTTGTGCTCATCACCGTCAACGACTCCGCCCGCCTGCCGCGCGCCATCGCGTCCGTGCTCGGCCAGTCGTTGCGCAACCTCGAACTGATCATCGTGGACCACGCCGGCGCCGACGACACCGCCGCCCTGGTGTCCCGGCTGGACGACCCGCGGGTCAGGTACGTCCGCCGCGACACCCCGAGCGGCCACCGCGGCGCGCCGCGCAACGCCGGGCTGGACGCGGCGCGCGCGCCGCACGTCATGTTCCTCGACGGCGGCGACGAGCTGACCCGGCACGCCTGCAAGAGCCTGCTGCTGGAGGTCGAGCGCACCGGCGCCGACTTCGCCGCCGGACAGATCGCACGGCCGGCCGGGGCCACCGGGCGCACGCAGCGCTACCGCCCCGAGCTGTTCCGCCCGCGCCGGGTGGTCGACGGCATCCGCGCCGAGCCGCGCCTGTTCCTGGACGGGTTCGCCACCAACAAGCTGTACCGCACCGCGTTCCTGCGCGAGCAGGGCCTGCGCTTCGCCGAGAACCTGCACCACGAGGACCATGTCTTCACCGCCGCGCTCTTCTGCACCGCCCGCCGCTTCGCGATCGTGCCGTGGACGGTGTACCTGTCGCACCCGGCCGCCGCCCCGGCCTCCCCGCCGCCGTCCGCCGGGCACCTGGACGGCGTGCGCGACCGGGTGCGGGCCGCGCAGATCAGCGACGCGGTGCTGCGCGACAACGGGTGCTCCGACCTCGTCGGACACCGGCAGCAGCGCTTCCTCGCGCAGGACCTGCGCGTCCATCTCAACAAGCTGCCCCGCCACACCAAGGTGTGGATCAAGGAGTTCGCCTCGGTCGTACGCCCCTACCTCGCGGAACTGGAGCCGGGCGTGCTCCAGCGGGCCGATCCGATGATCAGGGTGTGCTGCCACCTGATCGCCGCCGACCAGGCCGAGGACCTGCTGGTGGCGGCGCGGTCGCTGACCGGTCCCAAGGCCGCCCCCCGCCACGCCCTGCGGGTGGACGGCCGGACGTACTGGGGCACGCGCGCTCACCCCGCGCTGGACATCACGCCGTTGCGGCTGGCCGAGCTGCCCTTCGCCGCGTCCCGGATCAGGCACGAGGTAGGCGAGATCTCCTGTCAGGGGACGGTCGTGTCGATGACGGTCCGCACCTACGACCCCTTCGCCGTGCTGCGCCGCTGGAAGACCACCGCCGAGCTGACCGTCAAGGGGCTGCGCGTGCCGCTGGCGCCGCGGCGGCAGCCGGACGGCAGCTACCTCACGCAGGTGGAGGTGGACCTGGCGCGGGCAAGGCTCGGCCGCCTGGGGTTCGACGGCGGCCGGGACGTGCGCGTCTCCCACGTCCGCCCGGACGGCCACCGCACCAGTGACCGCCTGCTGGTCGACCCGGCCACCCCTCCCCTGACCTTGACCGCGGGGCGGCACGAGGTCACCGTCGCCCCGAGCGGCGACGGCGCCGTCCTGCGCGTCTCCTGGCGGCCGTCGCGGGCGCTGCGCCGGGCGGCGCGGCTGCGCTCGCTGCGCGACCTGGCCGGGCGCACCGAGCTGAAGCTGTGGGTGTACCGGGGACTGATCAAGGTGGTGCCGCGCCGCCGCGACCTGGCGCTGTTCGAGTCCGACCTCGGCGCCTCCTACACCGGCAACCCCCGCTACATCTACGAGGAGATCCGGCGGCGTGACCTGCCGCTGCGGGTGCGCTGGTCGGCCCGGGCGAAGGCGGCCGGGTTCCCCGCCGATGTGCCGCTCGTGCGGCGGATGAGCTGGCGGTACGTCTGGACCATGGCGCGGGCGGGCTACTGGGTGGACAGCCACGGGTTCCCGCTGGACTTCCCCAAGCCCAAGGGCACCCGCTACCTGCAGACCTGGCACGGCCAGGCGCTGAAGACGGTCGGGTTCGAGTCGCCGGACCTGCGCGGGGACTTCCCCGGCCCGCGCGAGCGGTGGCACTCCGCCGTGGCCCGCTGGGACGCGCTGGTCTCCCCCGGGCCGGAGTTCGAGCGCGTCTTCGTGCCGTCGAACGAGTACACCGGCGCCGTCCTCGGGTTCGGCTCGCCGCGGTGCGACGTGCTGGTGAACGGGGACCCCGGCGCGGGGCCGAGGGTGCGCGAGGCCCTGGAGATCCCCGAGGACCGCCGCATCCTGCTCTACGCGCCGACCTACCGCGACCTGGACAGGCGCGGCGGCACGTCGGTGCGCGTCGACCTGGACGCCCTGGCCCGCGCGCTCGCCGACCAGTGGGTGGTGGTGCTGCGCACCCATCCGGCAGAACGCTTCACCGTGCCCGAGCGGGTGCGCCACCTCGTCCGGGCGGCCGGACCGTACCCCGAGGTCAACGACCTCATCCTCGCCTCCGACGCGCTGGTCAGCGACTACTCCTCGATCATCTGCGACTACGCCTGCACCGGGCGGCCCATCCTGCTGTACGCCGACGACCACGACGACTACGTGCGGATGGACCGCGGACTCAACTACGACCTGCGCGAGATCGCCCCCGGGCCCGTCCTGACGACCACGGCCGAACTGGTCGCCGCGCTGCGCGACCTGCCGGCCGTCAGCGCCGAGCACGCCGAGCGGTACGCCGACTTCGCCGCCCTGTTCTGCGCGGAGGAGACCGGCAAGGCGGCGGCGCGCGTGGTGGAGGCGTTCTTCTCCGGCCTGCCCGGCGAAAAGGGCACATGAACGCGGTCGTGTTCGCCTGCATGGACGCCGACACGCTCGGCGGCGTGCAGCAGGTGACCCACACGGTCGCCCAGGGCCTGGCCCTGCGCGGGCACGAGGTGCACGTCATCGGCCTGCACCAGGCCCCCGAGCCGTTCCGGTACGTCGAGCGGCCGCTGTACGAGCGCCACGTCGTGCAACGGCGGCCGCTCGGCGAGGGCGTCCGGTGGGTGGCGCGTGGCCGGGTGGCCCGGCTGCTGGCCTCCATCGGCCCCGGGTACGCGGTGCTCACCTCGCCCGGAGCGGTGTCCTGGCTGGCCGACCTGCTGCCGCCGCGGCTGCGCGCCATCGGGCAGTACCACGGCTCGTACGAGCGCGCCCGCGGCACCACGCACCTGGCCTCGGTACGGCGCGACTACGGCGCCCTGGACCAGGCCGTCTTCCTCAGCCCCGAGGACGCCCGCCGGTTCGCCGAGGAGGCGCTGCTGCCCAACGCCGCCCACCTGCCCAACCCGCTGCGCGCCTGGCCGGACAGAACGTCCCCTCTGGACGTGCCGCGCGTGCTCGGGGTGGGCCGGCTGGCCCCGGTCAAGCGGTTGGACCGGCTCATCACCGCCTTCGCGCGCGCCGGCCGCACCCGCGGACACTGGGAGTTGCACCTGATCGGGGACGGGCCGGAGCTGACCCGGCTGCGGGCGCACGCCTCCTCGCTCGGGATCGGCGACCGCGTGGTGTTCCGCGGCCGGGTGCCGGCCGCGCGGATGGGGCAGGAGTTCCTCGACGCGGCGATCTTAGGGCTGTCCAGTGAGCATGAAGGGCTTCCCCCGGCCGTGGCCGAGGCCGCCTCGTACGGCATGCCGTCGGTGGCCTTCGACGTCTCGGGAGGGGTGCGCTCGCTCGTGCTCGACGGCACGACCGGGACGCTGGTGCCGCCCGCGGACGTCGAGACCTTCACCGCCGCGCTGAGCGCGCTGATGGCCGACCCCGCCCGGCGCGGGCGCCTGGGCGCCGCAGCCAGGGCACGGGCCGCGGCGTTACGGCCGGAGAACGTCCTGGACCGCTGGGAGACCCTGTTCGCGCACATCCGCCGCTGACCGGCCGTCCTGGAAGGGGACCCGCGGAACGGGCGTGGAGTCCTGGAAGGGGACCCGCGGAACGGGGGCGGACTCCTGGAAGGGGGCGCGTGGGGCGGGGACGGCGAGGAGGGAGAGCTGGCCGGAGGTGAGCATGGCGGCCACCGGGCCGGGCTCGCGGCGGCTGTTCACCTGGTCGCGGAGGCGCTGCTTGCGCAGCGACAGCCACCGCCGGGCCGCCGTCCTGCGGTAGGCGAGAAGCCGCGGGACGGAGGGCCGCGGGCCGCCCGCCGGCTCGTAGCCCCTGGCGCGCAGGCGTCCGCCCAGGACGCTGTCGCACAGCGCGATCTCCCACGGCTCCAGCCGGGTGGTCCAGCTTCCCACCCTGGCCTGGGTGATCTCCTGGTGGGTGTTGCTGTGCCACACCTTGTGGGAGGGCACCGCCGCCGTCGCCATGCGCCGGGGCTCGCACATCGCGGGGTCGAACTCCTCGCCGAGGAAGCGGCACACCTTGGCCAGTTCACCGTGCGGGTCGGCGGTCAGGTCCTCGTACCGCAGCTCGTGGAAGGTGCCGACCGGCAGCGTTTCGGCGTAGCGGCGCCCGAGGTCGACGGCCTCCGCCCAGGTGGCGATCGCGTGAAGGATGTCCAGTTTGTACCAGGTCATCTCCTTGAGCGAGGCGACGCAGTCGCGTCCGTCCCTGACCAGGTGGACGAACTGGGCATCGGGGAACAGGCGCAGCAGCGCGCCCACATGCCGGATGTAGCAGGGCCGCTTGTCGCCCCAGCGCGGCTTGCCGTACCGCTCGGCGTACGCGCGGAACGCCTCGCCGATCACCGAACCCAGCGACCCGGGTCCCTCGACCGCCCTGCGGACGTAGGCCGCGCGGTCCAGGCCCAGCTCGCCGAACCTGGTGCTCCGGTCGGTGGCGATCCACTCGGCGAGCCCGCGGCGGTTCCCCGCCTCGCGCATGTCCCCGTGCAGGCGCCGGCGGAAGTACGCCTGGAGCAGGAAGCGGTTCTCCGGCGGCACCGCGATGCGCGGGTGCGAGTGCAGCATGAGCTGCAGCATCGTGGTGCCGGAGCGCGGGCAGCCGATCACGAAGACCGGCCGGTCCGTCCGCATCGGCTACACCCCCGTGAAGAACGGGTCGGTGCGCACGTGCGGTTCGTCGTCCGGACCGGCGGGCGGGTGCGCGGCCCCCGCCGCGAGGGCCCGGGTGGACTGCCACATGCGGTAGACCAGGAAGATCTCGTTGAGGACGAGGAGCGCCCCCGCGCCGGTGGTGACGGGCAGCAGCGCCGCGGGCCCGAGCACCGGGCCGACGATGAACACGGCCGCGTGGAACTCGATGCCGCTCATCAGGTGCGTGCGCACGCGGTGCCGGGCCAGGCACAGGCCGACGCGCTGGCGCAGGCCGGCCGGCGGCTCCTCCCCCTCCGGCGGCGAGGGGACCTGCCGGGCGTCCACCGCGTGCCAGGAGGCGGTCGCGCCGTCGGGGGCCGCCTGCCCGAAGGAGGCCGCGTGGCCGTGCGGGCCCGTCCAGTCGTGCGAGGACGCCTGGTCGAAGGGGGCCGCGCGGTCGTAGGGGTAGGTATGCCCGTACTCGCTGGACGGGGACGCCTGGCGGGGGATCAGCGGCCCGTTGTAGGTCTCGGTGGGCTGGTCGGCGTTGTCCGCGTTCACCGCGTCCACCGCGTTGTCCGCGTTCACCGCGTTGTCTGCGTTGTCCGCCCTGTCGATGTGCTCGCCCGGTGACCGTCCGGGCGCGCGCGGACCGGGCGGCGCGTCCTCGAACCGGTACCCCGGGTCGGCCATCTGGTCATACGGGTCGTAAGGATCACAGGGGTCGTAGCCGGACGGATCCCGCGGCTCGTTCGCGGCCGCCGCGGCGGCGTAGGGCATGTCGTACTCGGGATCCTGCGCCAGCGACTCCACGGCCATCGCGTCGCGGACCGCGTCCAGCTCCTCACGGCGGGCTGCGCGCCTGCGCGCCTTCACCGTCTGGCGCACCCGCTTCATCTGGGGGGCGTTGACGTAGCGGAACAGGTCCAAGATGGCGATGCCCGCCCCGAGCAGCACGAACGCGAGCCGGCCGGTCGCGGCGTACTGCCCGTAGGCAAGGCCGGCCGCGCAGCAGACCACCCGGATGCGGTCGCCGACGTAGTCCAGCCACAGCCCGAACGGGGTCCCGGTGCCCTTGAGCCGGGCGATCTTGCCGTCAACGCAGTCGATCATGAAGCTCACATAGAACAGCACCGCGCCGAGCACCAGGTGGCCCATGGCGAAGCAGCCCGCGGAGACCATGCCGAGGACCAGCGAGAAGCGCGTGAGGGCGTTCGGGGTGATCTCGGTGTGATTCGCTACGAACAGTGCCACCCGGCAGGCCACCGGGTCGACCATGAACACCGTCCACCATGAGTCTCTGCGTTTGCGCGTCGCGAGGACGTCATCGAGCGAATATGGCCTCATGACTGCCAGCATGGCCACGCGAAGCCACCGAAAATCACCGTCTGTAACTAACATGAGATCTCTAGATGGTTTCTTGACCGCCACCGGCGACCGCCTCCGAGGGCTTGACCTTCCCCTCCGACGTCCGCCGCGCGAAGCCGGATCGCGTCTCTCCCGGCGCTCCGCCCCTGGTGCCGGACCCATACCGATATTGAGCCACTTATCCGGTTATTAGTACGGCTGGGATAAGGTGACGCGGCGCCGAGCCAAGGAGGATTTTCGATGCGGCGATGGGTTCCCACCGTGATCGCGACCACGATGGCACTGGCGGCCACGCCCGCCGCCGTGGCGTCCACCGGCCAAGCCGCCTCCGGCCCGGCGCGGACCGGCCAGGCGAGAGCCGCCGCCTCCTCCACGGCCGCCGCCTCCTCCACGGGCGCCGCCTCCTCCACGGGCGCCGCCTCCTCCACGGGCGCCGCCTCCTCCACGGGCGCCGTCTCCTCCACGGGCGCCGTCTCCTCCACGGGCGCCGTCTCCTCCACGGGCGCCGGCAAGGTGAACTGCGCCAAGGTGAAGTGCATCGCGCTGACCTTCGACGACGGCCCCGGCCGCTACACCTCCACGCTGCTGGACCTGCTCAGGCGGCACCACACCAAGGTCACCTTCTTCCTGGTCGGCGCCCAGATCGGCAAGTACCCCTCGATCGTGCGCAGGATGGCCCGCGAGGGCCACGAGATCGGCGACCACACCTACGACCACCCGCACCTGACCACCCTGCCCGACGGCGACATCAGGGACGAGCTGACCCGCCCACGGGACGCGATCAAGAAGCTCACCGGCAGGGCGCCCGACCTCATGCGCCCGCCCTACGGCGACACCGACGAGCGGGTGGGCGGCATCGCGGCCGAGCTCGGCATGGCGCAGATCCTGTGGAACGGCACCAGCCGCGACTGGGAGCTCCGCGACACCGCCGCCATCACCAAGAAGGTGCTCGGCCTGGCCAAGCGCGACCGCGTCGTCCTCATGCACGACGTGTGGCCCGAGACGGTGAAGGCCATGCCGAAGATCCTCACCTCACTGGAGAAGAAGGGTTACCACGTCGTCCCGGTGACCGCCCTGCTGCGCGGCAGGTCGCTGGCCGCCGGCGAGGTCTACCCCGTGGGCGGCTGGAACTGACCGGCCGACCCGCCGCACCGACCGGCGAACCGCCGCGACCGCCCCGTCACCACAACCGACCGGTCGCCGCAACCGACTGGTCGTCGCGATCGAGCGGCCGTCGCAACCGACCGGCCGTCGGGGCGGGCGGCTGCTAACGTTGCCCGCGTGACCCCTCCCGCAACGACCCAGGCAGGCCGGCGATGAACGACGGGCACGAAAAGGCCGAGCTGTACGCGATGGACATCTCGGACGTCACCTGGCTCAGCGCCCCCGGCAGCACGTCCGACGACCGCATCGAGATCGCCTATCTGCCGGGCGGCGCGGTCGCGCTCCGCAACCCCGCCGACCCCAACGGCACGGTGCTGCGCTTCACACCGGGCGAGTGGAACGCCTTCGTCCTCGGCGTCCGCGACGGCGAGTTCGACGACTAGGGGCTGGCTCCTAGCCGCCCGCCTCGGCCATTGCCGTGAGGCGGCGGGCGAGCGCCGCGGCGGCCTCCCGCAACTCGACGGGCTCCAGCACCTCCACCTCGAAGCCCAGCCACGCCACGTGCAGGGCGAGCCGGTCGAGGTCGTCCCCGCCGGTGACGAGCAGGCACCACCCGTCACGGTCGTCCTCGACCCGCCCCACCTGGGGCGGCACCAACCGCCGCACCTGGTCGGGCATGGCGTGCACCCGCACCTGGGCCACATACCGGTACGGCGCCCCGGTCACCGACCGCTGCACGTAGGCGACCGGGTCCGGATGGTCCCGCGGCCGGAAGCGCCAGGTCGTGGCCGCCACCTCGCGCATGCGGTCCAGCCGGAAGGTGCGCCAGTCGTCGCGGTCGACGTCCCAGGCCATCAGGTACCAGCGGCGGCCGGTGGACACCATGCGCACCGGCTCGACCGTGCGCTCGCGCTCACCGCCGTCGCGGCCGGTGTACCAGAACCGCACCCGCACGGCGTCGCGGCAGGCCCGCGCGAGCGTCACCAGCAGCTCGGCGTCGATCGCGACCTCGGGGACGGCCATGGTCGCGGTGGCGCCGTACACCGCCCGCACCTCGGCGCGCAGCCGGGGCGGCATCACCTGGTCGAGCTTCGCCAGCGCCCGCAGCGCCGCCTCGCCCGCCCCGGCGACCGTGCCCCCCGACTCCAGCCGCAGGCACACCGCCGTCGCGATCGCCTCCTCGTCGTCCAGGAGCAGCGGCGGCAGCCGGGTGCCCGCGCCGAGCCGGTAGCCGCCGCCGACGCCCGCCGTCGCGTGCACGGGGTAGCCGAGCGCGCGCAGCCGTTCCACGTCGCGGCGCACCGAGCGGTCGGTGACCTCCAGTTCGGCGGCGAGCTCGGACGCGGTCCAGGACGGCCGGCGCTGCAGCAGCCCCAGCAGCCGCAGCACCCGCTCGGTCGTCGCCTCCACGGTCACGCGTTCATCGTTCCACAGATCGCGGAACGATCCTGTCCGCTATATGCGCCAGGTTGGACCCATGACCGACCAGACATGGAACTCCCTGCTCCGCGAGCAGTTCGCCTGGCACTGGACCGAGCAGCTGCGCGATCGCCTCGAGGGGCTCACCGATGACGAGTACTTCTGGGAGCCGGCGCCCGGCTGCTGGAACGTCCGCCCGCGCGGCACCGGCACCGCACCGATCCAGGCGGGGTCGGGCGCGATGACCATCGACTTCGCGATGCCGATGCCCGAGCCGCCGCCGTTCACGACGATCGCCTGGCGACTCGGGCACGTGATCGTCGGCGTGCTGGCCGTGCGCAACGCCGCGCACTTCGGCCGGGCGAGCACCGACTACCAGTCCTTCGAGTACGCCCCGACCGCGGCCGCGGCGCTGGCCCAGCTCGACGCGGAGTACGCCACCTGGCTGGCCGGGGTCGAGTCCCTCGGCGAGACCGGCCTCGCCCGCCCGTGCGGCGAGGCGGAGGGGCCCTACGCCGACCGGTCCCTGGCTACGCTGGTGCTGCACATCAACCGCGAGCTGATCCACCATCTGTCCGAGGTGTGCCTGCTCCGCGACCTCCACCTGCACACCCACCAGTTGACCGGCCGGGAGGCGAGCTGAGATGGCCCGCGACGTACAGATCACCTTCGACTGCGCCGACCCGGCCGCGCTGGCGGCGTTCTGGGCCGAGGCCCTGGGCTACCGGACGCAGGACCCGCCCAAGGGCTTCGAGTCATGGGAGCAGGCCCTGGAAGCGATGGGCGTGCCGCCCGAGAACCGCAACGACGCCTCGGCGGTGGTCGATCCCGACGACGCCGGGCCGCGGCTGTTCTTCCAGCGGGTTCCCGAGGGCAAGCAGGCCAAGAACCGTGTGCACCTCGATGTGCGGGCGGCCCCGGGGCTTGAGGGCGATGCGCGGATGGCGGCCCTGGAGGCGGAGGCCGAGCGGCTGGTCTCCCACGGCGCCACCCGCCTCCAGCGCCACGACCCCACTCCCCCACTCGGCGCCGGCCACATCGTGATGGCCGACCCCGAAGGCAACGAATTCTGCCTCGACTGACCACCCATCCAGAGACCACCAACACCGTCACGCCCCGGTCGGCCCGAAATGACGCCTCGCAGTACCAGGCACCGAGCGCGATGACCATGCACCTTCACCTTGGACGGTGTACGGGTTCTCCGCCGTATCCGGGCGCCGATATCGCCGTACCCCATCCCACCGCTTCGGCGCCCACAGAAGACCGACAAGTCAGGACGAAGAGAAACCCAGAGCAGCCGAGGCGTCCTCGTCAACCCCGCACCCCATAACCGGCTGACCGGATCCCCGATCCGGTGTTCGCTGCCTGTCATCGGCGCCAGCCCGGCAGGGCGTCAGACGCCGCCCCCCACCCAGCAAGACCAGCCGACACCCAACAACCAGCGCCATGCTCCACACCCGGCGTTCGCTGCCTGTCATCAGCGCCAGCCCGGCAGGGCGTCAGACGCCGCCCCCCACCCAGCAAGACCAGCCGACACCCAACAACCAGCGCCATGCTCCACACCCGGTGTTCGCTGGGTGTGATCGGCGCCGGGTCGGCGGGGTGGGGGACGGCGGTTGCGGCGCCGTTTACGGTGGGGGAGCCGGCGGGCGGTCGTGGAGGGTGCGTCGGCGTCAGCGGGGGACCACGTCGATGAGGGCGGCGTTGCCGTCGTCGTCGATCTTCACCACGGCCGCGGCGCGGTCGGCCGCGAGTTCGGAGCCGACGCGTCGGGCCTTGTCCTCGGGCAGGAACAGGCTGTCGATGCCGCACCGCAGGTCCCCGTAGCCGCCGGTGCGGCACGCCAGGTACGGGCCGGCGGCCGGGCGCCGCCGCTCGACGCCGGCCCCCTTCCACAGCGCGCCGTCGCGAACCAGCGGCACGTACACCCGGCCCGCCGCCTGCCCCTCGGCGGACGGCAGGCCAGGGTAGGTCAGCATCACGTAGGCGCCCCTGAACGGGTCGACCGGGTCCACCGGCCCCGCGGCGAGACGGTACTCGGCGCCCGACAGCCGGGCCGACAGCTGCGGTCGCAGCACGACGACCAGCAGCGCCATCTGGAGCAGTAGCGCGGCGGCCACCATGATCGCGGTGCGCCGGGAGACGCGCGAGGAAGAGCCGCTCATCGGGTCGCCTCCATCAGCCGCCGGCGCCCGTACTCGACCAGCGCCCCGGTGACGATGAAGATCACGCCGAGCGCCAGGAACAGCGCCGCGCCGGACAGCAGCGGCTGGAACACCGCGAAGCTCTGCGCCGTGACGAACACCACCAGGGCCACAGTGGCGATCAGCACGAGGTGGGTCTCATCCCGCCGGGCCGCCGCGACCGCGAACCAGCTCGCCGCGAGAATGTACAGCAGCGTGCCCGCCACGGCCCGCGCCGTCTGCGCGGCGGTGAACCCGCCCATCGCCGGCTCGGCGTCGCCAGGGGCCCACGCGACCAGGCTCACCGCGGCGACGACCATGACCAGCGCCGCGAGCACTTCGTACCGGTGGCCCGCGCCGCCGAGGACGCGCCTCGCGAGCATCTCGCGCCGGTCCTGCGCGCCACCGAGGACCTGCGCCGCGGCCGCCTCGCGTCCATCCCCCGCGCCACCGAGGACCTGCGCCGCGGCCGGCTCGCGCCGATCCCCGGCGCCACCGAAGACCTGCGCCGCGGCCGCCTCGCGCCGATCCCCCGCGCCGCCGAGGACGAGCGCCGCACCCGCCGCCACGGCCGCTGCGGTGAGCCCCGCCCACAGCGCCGGCGCGCCGTACATCTCGCCTTGTGAGACGCCGGGGAAGGCCGCGACGAACAGTCCGCCCAGCGCCAGCAGGAACCCGGCCGCCCGCCAGACCGCCGCGAACCGCCCGGACCAGGGACTCGGCGCGCCGACGTCCCTCACGATCCCGGCGGGGACGGGGCCGCCCGTCACGGCCCCGCCGGCACGGACGGGGCCGTCCTGCGTTTCGCCGTCGCCGGCAGAGCCCTCCTGAGTTCCGCCGGCGCCGTCTGGTCCGGCGATGGCCCCGGCGCGCGTTCGGAGGCGTTCGTGGAGGACGGCCAGGGAGATGGCGGTTGTTCCTGCGGCCACCAGGCAGACCGCGACGCCTCCGGCGGAGTCGGTCTGTTCGCCGGCCCACCAGCCGTACCAGGACGCCCCGAGGACGAGGGCCGCGAGCAGCGGCCCGGCGGCGTGGGTCGCGTACGCGTACGCCAGCGCGCCCGCCGCCCAGACGCCCAGCAGGCCGGAGCCGTACGCCGGGACCTGCAAGCTTTGAGCGGCCTGGAAGACCACTCCTCCTGCCGCCAGAACCGCCACCAGCCGGGCCGCCGATCTCACCGCCGGCCCGGCGAGCGCCTCGCCGAGGACCGCGGCGGCCAGCCAGACCACGGTGATGCCGGCGAAACGGGCCAACGGTGACAGCTGATCGAGGTTGGCCGCCACGACCCAGATGAGCCCGACGCCGAGGAAGCCGCCGCCGAGCAGCAGGACGACGCGCTCCAGGCTCAGCCTCCGCCCGGGGACGTACCGGCCGGCGATGCGCTCGGCGGCGGTCGCGTCGATGACGCCCTCCGCCTGCCAGCGGGCCAGCTCGCCGCGCAGCCACGCCAGCCGCCGGGCCGGGACGCGAACCCACGTCGGTTCCATGCCGCGTTCCTTCCTTCGCCCCTGTAGTCCGTCATGCCCCGGAACCGGGCGCTTCGCCCGGGCGCGGGCCCGTCCACGCCCGCGCCAGCCGCCGGCCGGCGCGCTGCATGGGGCGCTCGACGAAGCGGTAGGTCAGCCGGCTCAGCGCCAGCACCACGACGAGGAAGGCGAGGGCCAGCAGCGCCTGCACGCCGGCGGGACGCTCGCGGGGATCGCCGAACACGGCGAGGAACAGCTTCAGCAGCGGATGGTGCAGCAGGTACACCGAGTAGCTGATCACCCCGAGCCAGACCAGCGCGCGCGGCACCGTGCGGCGGCGCAGGGCCATGCCGCCCGCGAAGGTCAGCGCGACCAGCGCGAGCGTGGTGATCCACACCCTCGGGTAGGCCCACCCGCCGGAGGGGAAGGCGAAGAAGGGGACCGCCGCCAGCACGGCCGTCACGACGGCGACCGCGCGCAGGCCGCCGGTCTGCCCGCGCTCCCAGCGGTGGATCACCGTGCCGGTGAACATCACCGCGAGGATCGCCGGCCCGAGCCACGGGGTTCGGCTGCCGAGCAGCACCAGCGTCACGGCCAGACCGCCGAGGATCACCGCGCCGGCCCGGCGCGCCCACCCGGACGGGGCGAGCACGCAGGCCAGGCCCGCCACGAAGGCGCCGAGCGCGGCGAACGCCGCCGGGCCGCGGTCGAGGACGGGAGCGGCCAGCAGCAGCCCGACGACCAGCGCGGCGAGGGCGAACCCCACGGCGCACAGGCCGCTGCGGCGGTGGACCCCCGCGACGAACAGCACCGTCACCAGCAGGTAGAAGACCATCTCGTAGGAGAGCGTCCACATCGTGTCGGCGACGCCGCCCGAGCCGACCACGTCCAGCAGCATGGTGGCGTGCGCGGCCGCCGTGGCCGCGTCGGGCACCACGGCCGGCCGCAGCGGCACCAGGGGCAGCGACGCCAGCACCAGCCCGGTGACCAGCAGGTACAGCGGGTAGAGCCGGAAGAACCTGCCGACCCAGAACGCCCGGACATCGCCCCTGTGCTCCAGCGAGGCCGGGATGATGTAGCCGCTGACCAGGAAGAACACCAGCACGCCGTACATGCCGAGGTTGAACCAGCCCGGCCGCAGCCCCGGCAGGAAGCGGTAGAACATGTGCTCCAGGAGCACGGCCGTCGCGCCCACGCCTCTGATCGCGTCCAGCCATGCCAGGCGCGGCCCGGAACCCGGACCGGCGGGGGACGGCGCGGTGCGCGGCTGAGCCGTAAGCATTTGCCAGAATTTACTCGGTCAGCGACCGTCCAAACCCTGAACTCCGGCACTCATTCCGCTTTGTCCGATATGTCGACCGAGTGGCCGGTCACTCCCACTCGATGGTGCCCGGGGGCTTGCTGGTCACGTCGAGGACCACGCGGTTGACCTCGCGCACCTCATTGGTGATGCGGGTGGAGATGCGCGCCAGCACGTCGTACGGCACGCGCGACCAGTCGGCCGTCATGGCGTCCTCGCTGGTCACCGGCCGCAGCACGACCGGGTGCCCGTACGTGCGCCCGTCGCCCTGGACGCCGACCGAGCGCACATCGGCTAGCAGCACCACCGGGCACTGCCAGATCTCGCGGTCGAGACCCGCTCGCGACAGCTCCTCGCGGGCGATGGAATCGGCCTCGCGGAGGATCGCCAGGCGGTCCTCGGTCACCTCGCCGACGATGCGGATGCCCAGCCCGGGGCCCGGGAAAGGCTGGCGCCACACCATCGCCGGTGGCAGCCCGAGCTCTTCGCCCGCCCGGCGCACCTCGTCCTTGAACAGGGTGCGCAGCGGCTCGACCAGGCTGAACCGCAGGTCGTCGGGCAGACCGCCCACGTTGTGGTGCGACTTGATGTTCGCCGTGCCGGTGCCGCCGCCCGACTCGACCACGTCCGGGTACAGCGTGCCCTGGACCAGGAAGTCGACCGGCCCGTCGGCGAGGATGGCGCGCTGCTCGTCCTCGAAGACCCGGATGAACTCGCGACCGATGATCTTGCGCTTCTCCTCGGGGTCGGACACCCCGGACAGCGCCTTCAGGAACCGCTCGGCGGCCTCCACCACCCGCAGCCGCACCCCGGTGGCGGCCACGAAGTCGCGCTCGACCTGCTCGGCCTCGCCCTTGCGCAGCAGGCCGTGGTCGACGAACACGCAGGTCAGGCGGTCGCCGATCGCCCGCTGGACGATCGCGGCGGCCACCGCGGAATCGACCCCGCCCGACAGGCCGCAGATGGCCCGGCCCTCGGGGCCGACCTGCCGCCGGACGGCCTCGACGGCGTCCTCGACGATGTTGAGCATGGTCCAGGAGGGGCGGCAGCCCGCGGCGTCCAGGAAGTGCTTCATCACCGCCTGACCGTGATCGGAGTGCAGCACCTCGGGGTGGAACTGGACCCCGTACAGGCCCCGCTCCGGGCACTCCATGGCCGCGACCGGGGTGTCGGGCGTCCACGCGGTGACCGTGAAGCCCTCGGGGGCGGAGGAGACGCTGTCGCCGTGCGACATCCAGACCGACTGGACGGCGGGCAGCCCGGCGAACAGCACGCCCTCGCTGCCCACGGTCAGAGGCGTGCCGCCGTACTCGGCGATGCCGGTGTGCGCCACCTCGCCGCCGAGGACCCGGGCCATCTCCTGGAAGCCGTAGCAGATGCCGAACGTCGGCACCCCGGTGTCGAACAGGCCCTCCGGCGCCGCGGGCGCGCCCTCGGCGTACACCGACGCCGGGCCGCCGGACAGGATGATCGCCTTCGGGTTCTTCGCGAGCATCTCGCTCACCGGCATCGTCGAGGGCACGATCTCGGAGTACACGTGGCACTCACGGACCCGCCGCGCGATCAGCTGCGCGTACTGCGCGCCGAAGTCGACGACCAGGACCGTGTCGAACTCAGACACCGGAAGGACCCCCAAAGGAAAGACGCCGCGGTCCCCACAGTCTATCGGCGCCTCTACCCGCCGGAACGCGCCCGCCGACGGCCCGCTCCCACCGGCCGCCCGGCGCCCGCCCGTCCCTGATCCTGAACCGCGCCACGTCCCGGTGCGTCGTAGGGGCATGAGGACTTCGATCGGTACGGCCGCCGCGGCGCTCGCCACCGCGCTGCTGGTGGTGGCGTGCACGGACGCCGGGAGCCGTACGGCCTCCCCGGACGTGCCGCCGGCGACGCTGGGCGCCATCCGCCTGGTCGCCTACACCGGCTGCGACGACATGCTGGCCGGGCTGCGCGAGGCGACGGTCAAGAACGTCGGCCCCTGGGGCATCGGCCCCGGCCAGATCTTCACCGCCACCGGCAGGTCGGCCGACGGGCGGATGACCGCCGACGCGAAGTCCGCCGTCCCCGGTTACTCCACCACCAACGTGCACGAGGCGGGCGTCGACGAGCCCGACCTGGTGAAGACCGACGGCGAGCGCGTCATCACCTACGCGCGGGGCGTGCTGCGCGTCGTGGACGCCGCGTCCAGGAAGGTCACCGCCGGCCTGCGGCTCGTCCCGGCCGACAAGGGCTACGCCCCCGCGAACCTCCTGGTCCACGGCGACCGCGCGCTCGTGCTGTTCACCGAGGGTGGGACGGTGCCGTTCGGGGACAGGGCCATGCGCCCCGCGGCACCCCCTGGCCCTCAGTACACGCTGGTCGACCTGAAGGAGATGAAGATCCTCGCGTCGATGGCCACCGCCGGGTCCCATGTGGACGCCCGCATGATCGGCTCGACCGTGCGCATCGTCGTCCGGTCCCAGCCGGAGATCGCCTTCACCCACCAGCCCGGTCCGGACGAGCCCGAGGCCGAGCTGATCCGGCGCAACCAGGAGATCGTCCGGGCGGCGCCGGTCGACGCCTGGCTGCCCACCTGGGAGATCACCGGGCCCAGGCGCGCGACCACCAAGCACAAGGTGGCCTGTGAACGGGTCAGGCACCCCCGGCAGTACTCCGGCACCTCGATGCTGACCGTCCACACGGTGGAGTTGGAGGCCGGGTTCGACGGCGACGAGCCGATCAGCGTGGCCGCCGACGGCGACACCGTGTACGCCACTCCGACCAGCATGTACGTCACCAGCAACCCCCGCTGGGGGTTCCGGAACGCCATGATCGACGACACGCCCCCGCCGCCTCCGACGCTCACCCCCGCCACGCCGGCCGGGAGCGGCCTGCCCGCGACGCCCGGCGCGAGCGGCTCCGCCGTGGTCCCCGGCCAGACCGGTGCGACCGTGACACCCGGCGGGAACGCCTCGGCCGTGGTGCCCGGCCAGACCGGTGCGCCGGTGACGCCCGGCGGGGACGGCTCGACGGTCGCTCCCAAGGACCCGCCGAGCACTCCGCCCGCCGAGAAGGTCGAGCCGAGCGACGACCCGTCGATGCCCTCGCTGCTGCCCAAGCCCACGGCGACGGTGACCGCCACCCCGCCGGACGCGAGCCCCGCGCCCACCCTGACCTCGACGCCCGCGCCCAGCGCGCCGACCTCGCCCACCACGGCGACCTCGCCGGCCTCGCCCTCCTGGACGCCGAGCGGCGCGCCGAACGCGACGGCCGCCCCGGAGCCGCCCGAGCAGACAGAGGTGCACCGCTTCGACATCAGCGGCGCGGGAGTGCCCGAGTACGTCGCCTCCGGCGCGGTGCCCGGTCGCCTGCTCAACCAGTACGCGGTGTCGGAGTACGAGGGGAACCTGCGCGTCGCCACCACCACCTTCGACGGGGCAGGCGTGGCCACCGGCAGGAGCTCCAGCGCGGTCTACGTGCTCGACGCCGGCACCCTGTCCAAGGTCGGCGAGGTCACCGGCCTCGGCGCGGGCGAGCGCATCTACTCGGTGCGCTTCATCGGCCCGGTCGGCTACCTGGTGACCTTCCGCCAGGTGGACCCGCTGTACACCCTGGACCTGCGCGACCCCGCGGCGCCGAAGGTCACCGGCGAGCTGAAGATCACCGGTTTCTCCGCCTACCTGCACCCCGCCGGCGACGGGCGGCTGATCGGCGTCGGGCAGGAGGCGAGCGGGGAGGGCAGGACGCTGGGCACCCAGATCTCCCTGTTCGACGTCAGCGACCCGTCCAAGCCGGCCAGGCTGGCGCGCTTCCACCAGGAGAAGTCCGGCTCGGAGGCCGAGTGGGACCCGCACGCATTCCTGTACTGGCCGGCGACCGGGCTCGCCATGCTGCCGCTCGGCAGCTGGGGCGGCCACACCGACGACTACCGCACCGCCGCCCTGGTCCTGAAGGTCACCGACGACTCGATCACCAGCCGCGGCACGATCACCCACCCGAAGGAGAAGAGCCCCAAGGGCTTCGCGCCGGCCACCCCGACGATCCAGCGCTGCCTGATCGTCGGCGACACCCTGTGGACCCTGTCGGACAGCGGCCTGAAGGCCAGCGACGCCACCACCTTGGCCGACCGGTCCTGGATTCCCTTCACCGGCTGACCGCGCCGCCCCGCAGGGACGGCCGGGCCGCCGGCGCGGACGGCCAGGCCTCCGGCGGGGCGGCCGGTCGCCGGTGAAGGTCGGGGAGCTTCCGGGTCGTATCGCGCAATACGCCCCGGAGTGCCGGGCCGCACGGCTCCGGGCTCGCGAGGGACCGGAACGTGCGGCCAACGGCAGCCCCGACCGACCGGCTCGACGCCGGAACCGAAGACCGCACCGGTCAGACCGGCTCGGTGAGACCGGCTCGGCCTCCGGACCGCGGACCGCACCGGTCAGACCGGCCCGACCTCCGGACCGCACCGATCAGACCGGCTCGATCTCCGGAGCGCGGACCAGACGATCAGGCAGGTTCGATCTCCGGAGCGCGGATCGCGGACGGGTCAGACCGGTTTGGTGTCGGGTTCGGGGACCGGGACGATGTCGGGGGCGCCGAGGCGGATGGCGTCGGCCTCCTGGTCGGTGTCCTGCTCCTGCGAGGCGCGCTCGGCCTCGACGCGCTTGGCGTAGTACTCCACCTCGCGCTTGACCTGCTCGGCGTCCCAGCCCAGCGGCCCGGCGAGCAGCTCGGCCGCCTCCTGGGCGACGGCCGTGCCCCGGTGGAAGGTCTCGATCGAGATCCGCGTACGCCGCGCCAGCACGTCGTTCAGATGGCGGGCGCCCTCGTGCGTCGCCGCGTACACGATCTCGGCGCGCAGGTAGTCGTCGGCGCCCGACAGCGGCCGGGCCAGCGACGGATCCCGCTCGATCAGGGCCAGCACCTCGTCGATCATCGTGCCGTACCGCTGGAGCAGGTGCTCGATGCGGGCCACGTGCAGCCGCGACGACCGCGCCAGCCGGTGGCGGGCGTTCCACAGCGCCTGGTAGCCCTCGGCCCCGACGAGTGGGATCTTGTCGGTGCACGACGCCGGCACCCGCTGGTCCAGTCCGTGGACCACCGCGTCGACCGCGTCCCTGGCCATCACCCGGTACGTCGTGTACTTGCCGCCGGCGATCATCACCAGTCCGGGCACGGGGTGGGTCACGACGTGCTCGCGGGACAGCTTGGAGGTCTCCTCCGACTCTCCGGCCAGCAGGGGTCGCAGCCCCGCGTACACGCCTTCGACGTCGTCGCGGGTCAGCGGCACCGACAGCACCTCGTTGACGTGGTCGAGCACGTAGTCGATGTCCTGCCGGGAGGCGGCCGGGTGGACCCTGTCCAGCGACCACTGGGTGTCGGTGGTGCCCACGATCCAGTGGCGGCCCCACGGGATCACGAACAGCACGGACTTCTCGGTGCGCAGGATGATCCCGGTCAGGGAGTGGATGCGGTCGCGCGGCACCACCAGGTGCACGCCCTTGGACGCGCGGACGTGGATCTGGCCGCGTCCGCCGACCATCTCCTGGATCTCGTCGGTCCACACACCGGTCGCGTTGACCACCTGCCGGGCGCGGATGCTCAGCTCCGCCCCGCCCTCGAGGTCGCGCACCCGGACGCCGGTGACCCGCTCTCCCTCGCGCAGGAAGCCGACCACCTTGGTGCGCGAGGCCACGTGCGCCCCGTACGAGGCGGCCGTGCGCAGCATCGTCGTGACGTACCGGGCGTCGTCCACCTGGGCGTCCCAATATTGCACCGCGCCGGTGAGCGCCGACTTGCGCAGCGCCGGAGCGAGTCGCAGCGCCCGGCGCCGCGACAGGTGCCGGTGCCCCGGCATGCCCCGGGTGAGCCCGGTGGAGAAGCCGAGCGTGTCGTACAGGGTCAGCCCGGCGGCGACGTAGGGCCGCTCCCACACATGGTGGGTCAGGGGGAACAGGAAGGGCACCGGACGGACCAGATGGGGGGCGATGCGCTGCAGGAGCAGCGCCCGCTCCTGCAACGCCTCGCGCACCAGGTCGAAGTTGAGCTGCTCCAGGTATCGCACGCCACCGTGGATCAGCTTGGAGGAACGGGAGGAGGTGCCGGAGGAGAAGTCGCGCGCCTCGGCCAGGCCGACGGTGAGCCCGCGCGTCACGGCGTCCAGCGCCACGCCCGAGCCGACCACGCCGCCGCCCACCACGAAGACGTCCAGCTCGTAGTCGGGATCGGCCATCCGGGTCAGCGCCGCCGACCGCTCGGCCGGGCCCATGCGCGCCGAATGCATGCCGCCGTCGCGGATCTCCACCTCAGCACCCTCCCACTGAACCGATGAGTCGACACGCTCCACGCCTACGCCACTTTCGGGCACCTCGTGCCCGCGCGGACCTACGCGCCGTCGGGCCCGCTGCCGCGCGTCCCCGCCCGTTCGCGCCGCCGGGTCGCCGCCATGCGCGGCCTTCGCTTCTGTGCCCGCATCGGCCCCGCCGGCTGTGTGCGCTGTCATCTGCGACCCCCTGGGGTGCGGCTTGTCGCGTCGTGTCCAATTTCTACCCGTGAGTAGATACCAGCATGCGATAGGCGTGCTCCACCGGGGTCGGCGCGGATCGCCGATGGACCGGCTCACGCGTGCCGTGCTCCATCAACCACCCCACCGATCCCCGTGCGCCCCACCTCCCACCGGTAGATCTTTCCGTCGCTCAGACCCGCACCACCCGCAGGCCGGCGTCGGTGAAGGCGGCGGCGTCGGCGTCGGTCAGGCTCGCGTCGGTGATCAGCGTGTCGATCTGGCCGATGTCGCAGATCTTCGCGAACGCGCGCCGGCCCACCTTGGAGGCGTCCGCCACGGCGACGACGCGAGAAGCCCTGCCGATCAGCAGGTTGTTCACGCTCGCCTCGCCCTCGTGGTGGGCTGACGCGCCCGCCCCGGCGTCGATGCCGTCGACCCCGAGAAAGGCGATGTCCAGGGTGACCTGCTGGAGCACCCCGGTGGCCAGCGGGCCGATCAGCTCGTACGACTGCGGCCGGGCGACCCCGCCGGTGACGACGAGCTTGACGTTCCGCCGCACGGTCAGCTCGGCGGCGATGTTGAGCGCGTTGGTCACGACGGTGATCTGGGCGCCGGCCGGTATCCGCACGGCGAGCGTCCGCGCGACCTCCGACGTCGTCGTGCCGCCGTTCATGCCGACCACGGCCCCGGGCTGGACCAGGGCGGCCGCCGCCTCGGCGATGCGCTGCTTCTCGCCGGCGTGCCGGGCCGTCTTGTAGCGGAGCGGCAGGTCGTAACTGACGCTCTGGGCGACGGCGCCGCCGCGCGTGCGCATGAGCATCTGCTGCTGTGAGAGCTCGTCGAAGTCGCGCCGGATCGTCGCGGTCGACACCCCGAGGGTGCCCGCGGCCTCCTCCACCGTGAGGCGCCCCTGCTGGGCGAGGAGCTCCAGCAGGGAGTTCCAGCGTTCATACCGGCTCATGGTCCGAAAGCGTCGCACACCACACCGCCACATTCACCTGTCCACCCGACCTCGTCTGCACAATCATGCTCATTACTGTGGTAAAACCCGCAGAAGAGAGCAACCGTGTGGAGGAGGGCCCGTGACAACGCACACCGAGATGGAGATCGCCTCGCAACCGGCCTGCTGGCGCCGCGGAGCCGAGATGGCCGCCACCGCGGCCCTCCCGCGGCTCGGCGAGCGCGTGGCCGTCGTCGGCTGCGGCACCTCCTGGTTCATCGCCCAGGCGTACGCCGTCCTGCGCGAACGCGCCGGCCACGGCGAGACCGACGCCTTCGCCGCCTCCGAAGCGCCCATCGCCGTGCCGGCCTCCGCGAGCCCCCACACCCGCGAAGCCCCGCTCGCCACACCGACCTCCGCCGGTTCCCACGCCGCCGAGGCCCCACTGGCCACACCGACCTCCGCCGGTTCCCAGGGCGCCGAAGCCCCACCCGCCACACCGACCTCCGCGGGTTCCCCGGCCGCCGAAGCCCCGCTCGCCGTACCGACCTCCGCGGCCCCGCCCAGCGCCGGGGCCGCCTACGGCCGGGCCTACGACCGGGTGCTCGCCCTGACCCGGTCCGGCACCACCACCGAGGTGCTCGACCTGCTGCGCCGCCTCGACGGCACCCCGGTGACCGTCGTCACCGCCGACCCGCGGACCCCCGTGATGTCCCTCGCCGACGAGGTCGTGGTCCTCGACTTCGCCGACGAGCGGTCGGTCGTCCAGACGCGCTTCGCCACCACGCAGCTCGCCCTGCTGCGCGCCCACCTCGGCGAGGACCTCGGCCAGGCGATCGCCGACGCCGAACGTGCCATCGCCGAGCCGGTTCCCGAGGCCTTCGTCGCGGCCGAGCAGTTCACCTTTCTCGGCCGGGGATGGACGTGCGGGCTGGCGCAGGAGGCCGCGCTCAAGATGCGCGAGGCGTCCCGTTCCTGGACCGAGGCGTACCCGGCGATGGAGTACCGCCATGGGCCGATCAGCATCGCCGGCCCCGGCCGCGTGACCTGGATGCTCGGCACCGCCCCCGAAGGGATCGCCGAGGACGTGCGCGCGGCGGGGGGCGCCTTCGTCGGTGGGAACGCCGATCCGATGGCCGAGCTGGTCCGTGTCCAGCGGGTCGCGGTGGCCCGCGCCAATGCCCTCGGCCTGGACCCCGACCAGCCACTTCACCTGACCCGATCTGTGATCCTGTCCTCATGAGCATCACACTGGCCGACGCCCGCGTCGTGACCCCCGCAGGTGTGCACGACGGCTGGATCACCATCGAGGACGGGCGCATCACCCATATCGGCCGCGGACGCGCCCCTCACGGCGACGGGCACGGCCTGGACGGGCGGTACGTCGTCCCCGGGTTCGTCGACGTCCACACTCATGGCGGCGCCGGCGGGTCGTTCCCGTCCGGCGACCAGGAGGAAGCGCGGCGCATCGCCGCCTTCCACGCCGCGCACGGCACCACGACGATCATGGCGAGCCTGGTGACCGCCTCGCTCGCCGACATCGCCCGCGCCACCACCGCCCTGGCGGAACTGTGCGAGGACGGCGTGCTGGCCGGTATCCACTTCGAGGGGCCCTACATCGCGCGATCCCGCTGCGGCGCGCACGACCCGGCTCTGCTGCGCGACCCGTCCCCCCGCGAGCTCGCCGGCCTGCTCAAGGCCGGACGGGGGCACGTCCGCATGCTCACCATCGCCCCCGAGCTGCCCGGCGGGCTCGACACCATCCGCGCGGCCGTGTCGGACGGTGTGATCGCCGCCCTGGGGCACAGTGACGCCACCTACGACCAGGCGATCGCCGGCATCGAGGCCGGCTGCACGGTCGCCACCCACCTCTACAACGCCCTGCCGTCGCTGCACCACCGCGAGCCCGGGCCCGTCGCCGCGCTGCTGGAGGACGAGCGCGTCACCGTCGAGCTGATCAACGACGGGCTGCACGTCCACCCGGCCATGCTCCGCCTGGCCGCCCGCGCCGCGGGCACCGGCCGTGCGGTACTGATCACCGACGCGATGGCCGCCGCCGGCATGGGCGACGGCACCTACCGGCTCGGCCCGATGGAGGTCGAGGTGTCCGGCGGCGCCGCGCGGCTGGTCGAAGGCGGCGCCATCGCCGGCAGCACGCTGACCATGGACGTCGCCTTCCGCCGCACGGTGCGGGAGGTCGGCCTGTCGGTCGCCGACGCCGCCGTGATGGCCTCGCTCACCCCCGCCCGCGTGCTGGGGCTGGACGACCGCGTCGGCTCCATCGCCGTCGGCAAGGACGCCGACCTGGTCGTCATGGACGAGGACCTCACCGTCCACCGCGTCATGAGACACGGCACCTGGATCACCACCCCATGACCCGAGCCCTCCCCCCGCGCACCTCCCCCACTCCCCCGAGGACACGGCCGGACTCGGCATCGGCTCGGCTCGGTGATGTCCGACGCCTCGTTCTCATGGGGATCTGGTGGAGGGAGGGAATTCGCCACCCCGCCGGAGGGGGCGGGGTGGCGGGGTGGGTCAGGGGACGTGGGGGGCTACCACTACCTCTACGCGCTGGAACTCTTTGAGGTCGGAGTAGCCGGCGGTGGCCATGGTGCGGCGGAGGGCGCCCATGAGGTTCATGGAGCCGTCGGCGACGGTGGACGGGCCGTGCAGGATCTGTTCGAGGGTGCCGATGGTGCCGACCTCGACGCGGGCGCCGCGCGGGAGCTCGCCGTGGTGGGCCTCGGAGCCCCAGTGGTGGCCGCGACCGGGGGCCTCGGCGGCCCGGGCGAGGGGCGAGCCGACCATGACGGCGTCGGAGCCGCAGGCGATGGCCTTGGCGATGTCACCGGAGCTGGTCATCCCGCCGTCGGCGATGACGTGGACGTACCGGCCGCCCGACTCGTCGAGGTAGTCGCGGCGGGCCGCGGCGACGTCGCCGATCGCGGTCGCCATCGGCACGGCCACGCCGAGCACGGTGCGGGTGGTGTGGCCCGAGCCGCCGCCGAACCCGACCAGCACGCCGGCGGCGCCGGTGCGCATCAGGTGCAGGGCCGCGGTGTAGGTGGCACAGCCGCCCACGATGACCGGGACGTCGAGCTCGTAGATGAACTGCTTGAGGTTGAGCGGCTCGGCGCGGCCGGAGACGTGCTCGGCGGAGACCGTGGTGCCCCGGATGACGAAGATGTCGGCGCCGGCGTCGATGACGGCCTTGTAGTGCTGGGCGGTGCGCTGGGGCGACAGCCGCGCCGCGGTGGTGACGCCCGCGGACCTGATCTCCTCGATGCGGCGACCGATGAGCTCGTCGCTGATCGGGGCGGAATAGATCTCCTGAAGGCGCTTGGTCGCGGCCTCGCCGTGCATCTCGGCGACCTCGGACAGCAGCGACGCCGGGTCCTCGTAGCGGGTCCACAGACCTTCGAGGTCGAGGACGGCGAGCCCGCCGAGCCGCCCGATCTGGATGGCCGTCCTGGGCGAGACGACGCTGTCCATGGGGCTCACCACGACCGGCAGGTCGAAGCGGTAGGCGTCGATCTGCCAGGCGATGGAGACCTCTTCGGGGTCGCGGGTGCGCCGCGACGGCACGATGCCGATCTCGTCCAGCGCGTACCCGCGGCGTCCGCTCTTGCCACGCCCGATCTCTACCTGAGTCATGCTCTTGTCGTTCCCGTCCCTCGGTGAAGCCGCCGCTGTACTCGCGCGTCCTCGTACGTCATTACCCTCGCGCGCCCCGTTCGTCCACGGGGCGCGTCATCCCATCTGGTGCGCGGGGAGTCAGCGGCCGTGGTAGTTGGGGGCCTCTACGGTCATCTGGATGTCGTGGGGGTGGCTCTCGTTGAGGCCGGCCGAGGTGATGGGCATCAGCTGGCCGTTCTCGTGGAGGTCGTCGATGGTGCGCGAGCCCGTGTACCACATGCCCTGGCGCAGGCCGCCGACGAGCTGGTGGGCGACCGCCGCCACCGGGCCGCGGTAGGGCACCTGGCCCTCGATGCCCTCGGGGATGAACTTGTCCTCGCTGGCGACGTTCTCCTGGGAGTAGCGGTCTTTGCTGAAGGAGCCGCCGCGCTCGCGGTTGCGGACGGCGCCCAGCGACCCCATGCCACGGTAGGACTTGAACTGCTTGCCGTTGATGAAGATCAGCTCGCCGGGCGACTCTTCGCAGCCGGCGAGCAGGGAGCCGAGCATGACGGTGTTGGCGCCGGCGGTCAGCGCCTTGACGATGTCGCCGGAATACTGCAGGCCGCCGTCGCCGATCATCGGCACCCCGGCGGGACCGCAGGCGAGCGACGCCTCGTAGATGGCCGTGACCTGCGGGGCGCCCACCCCGGCCACGACGCGGGTGGTGCAGATGGAGCCCGGGCCCACCCCGACCTTGACGGCGTCGGCGCCGGCGTCGATGAGCGCCTGGGCGCCGGCGCGCGTGGCGACGTTGCCGCCGATGACGTCGACCCTGCCGTTGGCCTTGATCTTGGCGATCATGTCGCACACCCCGTGGGAGTGGCCGTGGGCGGTGTCGACCACGATCACGTCGACGCCCGCCTCGATCAGCGCCATGGCGCGCTGCTCGGCGTCACCGGCGACGCCCACCGCCGCGCCGACGACCAGGCGGCCGTCGGAATCCTTGGTGGCGAGAGGATATTGCTCGCTCTTGGTGAAGTCTTTGACCGTGATGAGGCCGCGCAGCCTGCCCTCGGCGTCGACGAGGGGGAGCTTCTCCACCTTGTTCTGGCGCAGCAGGTGGAACGCCTGGTCGCGGGAGACCCCGACCGGCGCGGTGACCAGCGGCATGGGGGTCATGACCTCGCGCACGACCCGGCTCTGGTCGGTCTCGAAGCGCATGTCGCGGTTGGTGACGATGCCGACCAGGACGCCGCCGCGGTCGGTGACCGGGACGCCGGAGATGCGGTAACGGGCGCAGAGCTGCTCGACGTCGGCGAGGGTGTCGTCGGGCGAGCAGGTCACCGGGTTGGTGACCATGCCGGCCTCGGAGCGCTTGACCAGATCGGCCTGCTGGGCCTGCTCTTCGATGGAGAGGTTGCGGTGCAGTATGCCGATGCCGCCCTGACGTGCCATCGCCACGGCCATGCGCGCCTCGGTGACGGTGTCCATCGCGGCGGAGACCAGGGGGATGCGCAGCGTGATCGACCGCGACAGGCGGGTGGTGGTGTCGGCGTCACCCGGCTGCAGATCGGAGTACGCGGGCACCAGGAGCACGTCGTCGAACGTGAGCCCCGGCTCGGTGAACTTGGCCATCTGCAACCCTCCTGCCATGGCGCTCTCAAGATGGGGAAAGGCGCCGGCCCCCTGCGGTCAGTTTAGTGGTCCGCTCATCACCGGCTCGGCGACCCTGTGGACAACCGGCCCGACGATCCGGCGGCCGTCCGTTCCTGTGGATGAACGGGTCGAGAGATCCGATGATCTGCCGGTTCGGTGGGCGGCCGGTCGATGTGGCACAGCGGACAGAGAAATTTCAGGTCCTGTCATCTTTTCGGCACCAGAGAGCGGAGATCTCAGTCCTGGCGCCCGGTGTGGACAACGCACGGCGAGGCGTCACGCTTCCCTCGGCCCGCGAACCCCTGCCCCATCGGCGCAGACCGTCCCTTCCCTGGAGAAGCGGGGTCTCCTGCTCGCCGGGCCGGCGCTCCTCACGCCGCCAGGCGGCGTGTGACCGCCGTGACCGCTGTGCCACGGGAGGCGAAGGCGAGGTGGCGGGCGTCCTGGGCATCCCCGCCACTTGCCCTCATCAGGGTAGGTGGGGGTCATAAGGTGGAATGCGTGCTGGAAGACGTCCCCCGCGACCCCTTCGCGGAAGACCCCAACGACCCTGCCTCCGTGCTCGGTGATCTCGACGACTCCGAGCCGCTCACCACGACCGAACGCGAGGAGGCGCTGACCGACCTCGCCGATGTAGAGGTCTTCCGCTCGCTCCTTGAGCCCCAGGGGGTTCTCGGGCTGGTCCTCGACTGCCCCGAGTGCGGTGAACGGCACTACTTCGACTGGGACCTGCTGCGCGGCAACCTGCGGCAGATGATCGACCACGGCCGCCCCCAGGTGCACGAGCCGGCCTTCGCCCCCGACCCTGCCGACTACGTGAGCTGGGAGTACGCCAGAGGCTACGTCGACGGGGTGATCGACACCGAGGAGAGCCGCTGATCGACGTCCCTGGTGAGCGCCTGGAGCAGGCCCACCACAGGGTCGGCGTCCTGGTCGAGAGGCCGCCGCCCGGCGAGCGCGTCGATGATCGCGTCCGTCCTGACCACGTCGGCGTCGGCGTCGGACCCCCGTTTTCGCAGTGAACGGGCCGGGTGGAGGGCGGTCAAGCTATCGACTCCATGTCGGCCATCGCCCGCAGCCTTGCCAGCGCCCGATGCTGGGCGACGCGAACCGCACCTGGTGACATACCCAGTACGTTACCGGTCTCCTCGGCCGACAGTCCCGACACCACCCGCAGAATGATCAGCTCGCGCTGGTTCTCCGGAAGACGCGACAGCAGCGCGCGGGCGTGTTCGGCCTCGATGTAGCGCACCACGGTCTCCTCGGGCCCCGGCCCCTGGTCGGGACCGTCCGGCAGGTCCTGGGTGGGCACGGCGGAGCGCACCGAACTGCGCAGCGCGTCGGCGACCTTGTGCGAGGCGATGCCGAAGACGAACGAGGCGAACGGGCGCCCCATGTCGCGGTAGCGCGGCAGCGCGGCCAGCACAGCGATGCAGACTTCCTGGGCCACGTCGTCGGCTATGTGGTAATGGCCGGACACCCGGCCCAGACGGGCACGGCAATAGCGCACCACCATCGGGCGCAGTTGCCCGAGCAGTGACTCGATCGCGGTGCGATCTCCTTGCACGGCGAGGCTCGTCAGATCCCTGAGGTCGGACTCGTCCGATCTCGTCGCAAGCCTTACCCCAGCTTTGGCGTCGGCGACGCATCCCTCGGTCACGTTAGGCATGATGCCCGCCACGATCGCGCATGTCGTCATAGTGAACGGATACGGATTGGTCACATTGACGCGACGATAACGCAGGGTAATCGAGCGAACACAGTAGTGTTTGCATATTTCACTCGCGACCCGAATTCGCTGGATATTCGTTAGATGTCGCACCAGCTCGCAGGCGGCGCGGAGCGCCCTGGCCGACGCACTGCCGCACCGGTCGGTTTACCGTCCCGTCAAATCGAGGGGCGGCAAAATCGATTCGACGCAAAAAACACGGCCCCCGCCCTGCGGCGGGAGCCGTGCTTCGATCGATTGATCGGATCAGTGGCCGTGACCGTGGCCGTGACCCTGACCCCCGGCGGCCGGAGCCTCCTCCTCGGGCTTGTCGACCACGAGGACCTCGGTCGTGAGCAGCATGCCGGCGATGGACGCGGCGTTCTGCACGGCCGAGCGGGTGACCTTGACCGGGTCGATGACGCCCTCGGCGATGAGGTCGCCGTAGGAGCCGGTGGCGGCGTTGAGGCCGTGGCCGGCCGGCAGCTCGCCGACCTTGGCCGTGACGACGTAGCCCTCCAGGCCGGCGTTCTCGGCGATCCAGCGGGCCGGCTCGACCAGCGAGCGGCGGACGATGGAGACGCCGGTCGCCTCGTCGCCGGTCAGGCCGAGGTCGTCCAGCTCCTTGGCCAGGTGCACGAGCGCGGAGCCACCGCCGGAGACGATGCCCTCCTCGATCGCGGCGCGGGTCGCGGAGATGGCGTCCTCGAGGCGGTGCTTCTTCTCCTTGAGCTCCACCTCGGTGGCCGCGCCGACGCGCAGGATGCAGATGCCGCCCGACAGCTTGGCGAGGCGCTCCTGGAGCTTCTCGCGGTCCCAGTCGGAGTCGGTCTGCTCGATCGCGTGCTGGATCTCGCGGACGCGGTCCTGGATGGCCTGGGGGTCGCCGGCGCCGTCGACGACGGTCGCGGTGTCCTTGGTGACCACGATGCGGCGGGCCGTGCCGAGCACCTCGGTGCCGGCGTTGGCCAGCGTGAGGCCGAGCTCCTCGGAGATCAGCTGGCCGCCGGTCAGGATCGCCATGTCCTGCAGCATCGCCTTGCGGCGGTCGCCGAAGCCGGGCGCCTTGACGGCGACCGAGGTGAAGGTGCCGCGGATCTTGTTGGTGACCAGGACGGCCAGGGCCTCGCCCTCGACGTCCTCGGCGACCACGAACAGCGGCTTCTTGGTCTGGGCGACCTTCTCGAGCAGCGGCAGGAACTCGGCGATCGAGGAGATCTTGCCCTGGTGGAGCAGGACGTAGGCGTCCTCGAGGACGGCCTCCATGCGCTCGGGGTCGGTCACCATGTACGGCGACAGGTACCCCTTGTCGAACTGGAGACCCTCGGTGAACTCGAGCTCCAGGCCCATGGTGTTGGACTCTTCGACGGTGATCACACCGTCCTTGCCGACCTTGTCGAACGCCTCGGCGATCAGCTCGCCGATCTTGGCGTCCTGCGCGGAGATCGTCGCCACATTGGCGATCTCCTTCTTGTCCTCGACGGGACGGGCCCGCTCGAGGAGGCGGTCGCTGACCGCGCGGGCGGCCAGGTCGATGCCGCGCTTGAGGGACAGCGGCGACGCGCCGGCGGCGACGTTGCGCAGGCCCTCGCGGACCATCGCCTGGGCGAGCACGGTGGCGGTGGTGGTGCCGTCACCGGCGATGTCGTTGGTCTTGGTCGCCACTTCCTTGGCGAGCTGAGCGCCGAGGTTCTCGTATGGCTTCTCGAGCTCGACCTCGCGGGCGATGGTGACGCCGTCGTTGGTGATGGTCGGCGCACCGAACTTCTTGTCGATGACGACGTTGCGGCCGCGCGGCCCGAGGGTCACCTTGACGGCGTCCGCGAGGGCGTTGACGCCGCGCTCAAGAGCGCGCCGCGCGTCCTCCTCGAACTCCAGGATCTTGGGCATTAAAAGGTCCTCCCAGCGTCAGGCCCCGGGCCTCGTGAAAGGGCCCGGGGCTTGACACGCGTATTCGGGTAAGGCTCCGTACAGGTGGTCGCTTACGCGCCCCGGGGCTTACTTCTCGATGATCGCGAGAACATCGCGGGCGGAGAGCACGAGGTACTCCTCGCCGCCGTACTTGACCTCGGTACCGCCGTACTTGCTGTAGAGGACCACGTCCCCTTCCTTGACGTCGAGCGGGATGCGCTTCTCGCCGTCTTCGTCCCAGTTGCCCGGGCCCACCGCGAGGACCTTGCCCTCCTGGGGCTTCTCCTTGGCGGTGTCCGGGATGACCAGTCCGGAAGCGGTCGTCTGCTCGGCCTCAAGCGGCTGGACCACGATGCGGTCGCCGAGCGGCTTAACGGGAACCTTGGTGGCGGTCGTCACGATCGGACCTCCCCTTCAGATTGTGGTGATGAGCTGAAGAGGCGACCAGCGGCCTGCCGTCGCGGGTGTCAGACCTGCCTCGTCGCATTATTGATTGGCACTCTCACTAGCCGAGTGCCAACACTGAACAGTATGCAAGGCCGCCGACACAGTCAACACGGACAGGCCGCCCCAGGTCAGTCCGGTCATGAGCCACCGTACGACTCGCCCGAATTGTCCGCCTATGGGGGCGGCCTCGGCGCACGGTCGCGGTGACCCCGCGCGCTCACGAGGTCCGGCCACGCAGGTGGGAGCAGCGCGATAGCGTCGGGAGACGTGGACCTCTACGCCTTCCGCGAATTGCTGACCCCCCGCGGGCAGAAAGCCCTCGGCGAGGCCGTGGGCGCTGTGACGGACGGCACAGATCCGGTGACGGCCGCCAGCCGGCTGAGGAAGACCTACGACGCCCCTCTCGCCGCGGCCGCCCTCACCCAGGCGCGACTCCGGGCGCGCGGCGCGGTCAAGTTCGGGCACGACGCCGCCCGCATGTACTTCACCCCCGACGGGCTGGAGCAGGCCACCCGCGCCGAGGTGGCCGCCCACCGCGCCCGCCGCTTCGCCGCCGGCGCGCGCGTGGCCGACGCCTGCTGCGGCGTCGGGGGCGACCTCATCGCCCTGGCCCGCGCCGGATGCGAGGTCGACGCCGTGGACCTCGACCCGCTCACCGTCGAGGTCGCGCGGGCGAACGTCCTCGCGCTCGACCTCGGCGACCGCGTCACCGTCCGCGCCGCGGACGCCGCGGAGGTGGACCCGGCGGCCTACGACGTGCTGTTCGCCGACCCGGCGCGGCGGTCCACCGGCAGGCGGGTCTTCGACCCGATGGGGTACTCGCCGCCGTGGCCCGCCGTGCTCGCCATGGTGGCCCGGGCGCGCGCCGCCTGCCTGAAGGTCGCGCCGGGCATCCCCTACGAGTTCATCCCGCAGGGCGCCGAGGCCGAATGGGTGTCCTACCGCGGCGAGGTCAAGGAGGCCGTCCTGTGGACGGGCGCCTTCGCCGCGGGCGGGGACCCGGGCTCCGCCGAGACGATCCTGCGCAGGGCGACCCTGCTGCCTTCCGGTCACACGTTGCCGGCCGACCCGTCCCTCGGCGCGCCCGGCCACGGGCCGGTGGCGCGCTATCTGTACGAACCGGACGGCGCGGCCATCAGGGCGCATCTCGTGGCCGAGGTCGCCGCCCAGGTGTCCGGCCACCTGCTCGACCCGCACATCGCCTACATCACCGGGGACGACCCGGCCACGACTCCGTGGGCGTCGCGGTACGAAGTCCGGGAAACCCTGCCTTTCTCCCTCAAACGCCTGCGCGCCGCACTCCGGGAACGCCGCGTCGGCACGGTGACGCTGAAGAAACGCGGTTCGGCGCTCGACCTGGAGCGCCTACGGCGAGATTTGCATCTTTCCGGGGATAATTCGTGTGTCGTGGTGCTGACCCGCATCGGCGAACGTCCCTTCGCCATCATCTGCGACCCATCCTGACCTGCCACGATGCCTTTCGCCGCCAACAAATGGGGGCAATCCAGCGATAATCACGATGTTTTAAAGTCGGACCCGAAAGTCACCGGCCGAGCCACTACAGTTGGCCAACGCGCGGGATTCTGCCTGATCCATGGTGCACCCGCCCGATTCGCCACAGAGAACGACCGTACCGACCCCACCGCCGTGCGGCCGACCGCCCGCGAGTGAAGGAGCTTTCGGTGGATCACTCCAACCACACCCTCCTCCAGGCTGGAAGCCAGACCGCCATCTCCGACCGCATGCGCGAACTGCTCGCCAGGGCGGCGCAGGACCACGTCTACGAGCAGCGCACCCAGGGCGCCGTGCTCGACGAGATCCGGCAGCGGCTGGAAGGCATGGAGTGGTTGCTGCGGGAGGTCCGCGAACGCGAGCTCGGCGGGTTGAACGGCGCGCTGGAAGGGGTCAGCGGCCGGCTCGGCGAGCTGGTCAGCCGTCCCCCCGCCTGGGCGGAGGGCCTGGCGCAGCACGTCGAGATCGTGCGCGACCGCGTCGACGGGGTGGGCAACCGCGTCGCCGGGCTCGGCGACCGCATCGAGGCCGTCGGCGACCGCGTCAAGCCCATCGCCGAGCTGCCCGGCCTGTGGACCGACCTCGGCACCGTGCGCGAAGGCGTCGCCGAGGCCCTCAAGCGCCTCCAGGCGGTCCTGGAGGGCACCCAGGGCATGCCCGAGCTGACCAGGCGCCTTGCCCAGCTCGGCGCGAGCATGGAAGCCGCGGGAGGCCGCTTCACGCGGGTCGACAAGGCCCTGCTCGACCTCACCCAGCGCACGGAGCGCGTCGAGGGCGGCGTCCTGGACCTCGGCGAGGGCCTGGACGAGACCCTCTCGTCGGCCGTCCAGCGCCTCACCGGCTCCATCGAGCAGCTCGCCGGCAAGGTCGACGGCATGACCGCCAAGCTCGCCGAGACCGAGACGTGCCTGGCCGCCCGCCTGGAGGGCGTCGAAGGCCGCCTTGCGCCGCTGGAGGCGCTGGACGGGCGGCTCGAGAGCGTGGACCAGCGCCTCGGGAGCGTCGACGGTCGGCTCGACGGCGTCGACGGTCGGCTCGCGGCGGTGAGCGACCGGCTGGCCGGCTTCGACGGGCGGCTCGAGACCATCGCGGGACGGGTGGACACCACCGACGGGCGGGTGAGCGACCTGTCGGGCCGCTTCGACACGGTCGACAGCCACGTCGGGGCGGTCGAAGGACGGCTGGAGACGGTCGACGTCCGCCTGCAGAGCATCGACGGCCGCATCGAGACCGCCCAATCGTGCCTCACCGAGCTCGACGGCCGCGTCGACACGGCCCAGTCCTGCCTCACCGGGCTCGACGACCGCATCGAGACGGTCCAGTCGTGCCTCGCCGGGGTCGACGGCAACCTCGCCGGCGTCAAACAGCAGATCGCCGACGCCGACGGCCGCCTCACCGACCTGGCCCAGCACCTCACCGGCGTCGACGGCCGCCTGTCCAAGCAGGACGAACGCCTCGGCGCCATCGACGCCGGGTTCGAGGACGTCAACGAGCGGCTGGAGATGGTGGACGACCGCGTCGAGGCGGTCAACCAGCGGGTGGGGCAGCTGCCCGCGCTGCTGGAGGTCGGCGAGGTGCACAAACGCGTCGGCGAGCTGATCCGCGCCCAGTCCGACGACCAGGGCAGGCGGTTCGACACGCTCGACGAGCGGCTCACCGAGGCCGCGGCGGCCCTGCCGCCCCTGGGCGAGCTGGTGGAGCTGGTCCGCGCCCGCCCCGACCGCGACCAGCTCTCAGAAACCGTCGACCAGATCGTCCAGCCGACGCACCGCGACCTCACCCGCAGGCTCGGAGCCCTGGAGGAGACCATGCTGGCGCTCGCCGAGGCCCTCCTGCGCCCCGCCCGCTCCCCCAAGGACTGACCGCGCCTCCCGACCGCCCGGCGCCGCCCCTCCAATGGGACCACCCCGGCGGCACCTCAAGACGGACCATCCCGGTGCCGCCCCACCCGACGGGCATCGGGTGGCGAGCCGTCAGACGTGGACGGTGGTCACGGGCATGGAGGAGTCGGCGGGAATGTCCAGCGGCGAGGGGGCCACCCCGGCCGCCACCAGCTCCGACCCGAGAGCGGCGATCATCGCGCCGTTGTCGGTGCACAACCCCGGACGCGGCACGCGCAGACGCACCCCTGCGGCGTCGCACCGCTCCTGCGCCAGCGCGCGCAGCCGCGAGTTGGCGGCCACGCCGCCCCCGATCAGCAGATCGTCCACCTCGTAGCGCCGGCACGCCTGCAACGCCTTGCGCGTCAGCACGTCCACCACGGCCTCCTGGAAGGACGCCGCCACGTCCGCCACGGGCACCGGCTCGCCCGCGCGCTCCTTGGCCTCCACCCAGCGCGCGACGGCCGTCTTGAGCCCCGAGAACGAGAAGTCCAGCGTGCCGTCGTCGTACTTGCCGCGCGGGAACGCGACCGCCGTCCCCGACCCCTCGGCCGCCGCGCGGTCGATGTACGGGCCGCCCGGGAAGGGCAGGCCGAGCACCCTGGCCACCTTGTCGAACGCCTCGCCCGCCGCGTCGTCCACCGTCGAGCCGAGGGAGATCACGTCCTTGGCGACGTCCGGGACCAGCAGCAGAGACGAGTGACCGCCCGACACCAGCATCGCGATCGACGGCTTGGGCAGCGGACCGTGCTCCAACTGGTCCACCGCCACGTGCGCCGCCAGGTGGTTCACCCCGTACAGCGGCACCCCGAGCCCCAGCGCGTACGCCTTGGCCGCCGCGACCCCCACCAGCAGCGCCCCGGCGAGCCCGGGGCCCGCGGTGACGGCCACGGCGTCGATGTCGGAGAAGCGCAGGCCCGCCTGCTCCAAGGCGCGCTCGACGGTCGGCGTCATGGCCTCCAGGTGCGCCCGCGACGCCACCTCCGGCACGACGCCGCCGAACCGCGCGTGCTCCTCCACGCTCGAGGCGACCGCGTTGGCCAGCAGCGTGTTCCCGCGGACGATGCCGACGCCCGTCTCGTCGCAGGAGGTCTCGATGCCCAGGACCAGAGGTTCCTCAGCCATTCGCGTTCCCCGCCTCCTCCAGCTTTCTCATCATCATGATCGCGTCGGTCCCGTCGTCGTAGTACTCGCGCCGCAACCCGATGCGCTCGAACCCGAAACGCTCGTACATCCCCTGCGCGGGCGGATTGTCCGCCCGGACCTCCAGGAACACCGCCGTCGCGCCCCGGCGCCCGGCCTCCTCCAGCAGCGCCCGCAACATCGCGCTGCCGATGCCCGCCCGCTGGTGGCCCGCGTTCACGGCGATCGTCTGCACGTCCGCCTGGTCGCCCGCCGCCGCCAGCCCGGCGTACCCGACCACCTCTCCGCCGGCCACGGCCACGATGTAGTGCCGGGTGCGCGGCTGGTCGGCCAGCTCGCCCCGCAGCATGCCCTCGCTCCAGGCGTCGAACGGGAACGTCGAACGCTCGATCGCCAGAACCGCCGGCAGGTCGTTCTCGGTCATCTGGCGCAGCGTGGCGCCGGTCATACGGTGACCTTCTTCGGCGGACCGGGCACCCGGGCGTCCGGACGGCGCAGGTAGATCGGATGCGGCGCCGTCAGCACCCCGTCGTCCCCAGGGGCGCCCTTGGCCAGGCGCTCGGCGGCCAGCCCGGCCAGCGCGCCCGCGGCCGGATAGTCGGCGGCGCCCGGCACCAGCCGGTCCTCGCCCACGATCTCGGCGTACATGCGCGCGCCCGCCCCGAGCACCGGCAACCCGCCCGGCACATCCTGCGGACGGTCCACCGACGGGCCCTCCACGCGCGTGCGCATGTCCGCGTAGCGCGCCCAGAAGACCTCCTTGCGGCGCGCGTCGGTCGCCACCATGAACGGCTCGTCCAGGCCGCTCGCGTACGCCAGCACATCCAGCGTGCACACCCCGTACGCCGGGACACCGGCCGTCAAGGCGAACGCCTGCGCCGTCACCAGCCCCACGCGCAGCCCCGTGTACGGCCCGGGACCCGCCCCCGCCACGATCGCCGTCACATCGCGCAGCGAGGCCCCCGCCTCGCGCAGAACCTCGCGCACGGACGGAACGAGCAGCTCACCGTGACGGCGCGCGTCGATCGTCGTCGACTCGGCGAGCACCCGCTCGCCGTCGTGAAGCGCCGCCGTGACGGCCGGAGTCGCGGTATCGAAGGCCAAGACCAGCACGAATCAAGCCTAGTGGTGTTTGGCTGTGCCTATGGCGCTCCCTCCGGTCGCGCGTGCTCGGGCGCCCTGCTTATGGCGCTCGCTCCGCTCGCGCGATGCTCGGGCGCCTTTGAGCCGGTGCCCTTCCCTCCTCACTCGGAAGCGCTCGTTCCTCGCACTTCCTCCCTCGTCGGTCAGGACACCGGCGCGCCCGAGCACGCCTTGGGGGCCAAGCCGTGGAAAACGGCATGGAAACACCCTGACGGGCAAGGCCACGAGGATTCAGGGGACGAGACCGCCACATGCCACAGGCGGGCGGGGAGCCGGAGCCGTGCTTGTGGCGCTCGCTCCGGTCGCGCGGAGCGAGCGCCATGGCGCAGGGTTAGGGCGTTTTTGAGGCGTAGACGATGATGTTGTCCAGGTATTCGTGGGTCTTGCGGTCGAAGACGCCGCCGCAGGTGATGAGGCGGAGGCCGTCGTCCACGTAGACGCGCTGGGCGGGGAAGTGGTCCTTGGCGATCTGCTCGATGGCGTCGACCTTGTAGGTGGCCGTCTTGCCGTCGCTGCGCAGGATCTTGACCAGGGCGCCCTTCTTGACGTCGCGGAGGCGGTAGAAGACCGCGGGGGCCGTCTTGGTGTCCACGTGCCCGATGATCACCGAGGCGCCCTCGTCGCCGGGCACGACGCTCTGGTCGAACCATCCGGCCGTCGCGGGCTTCTCGAACGGCGGCAGCTCGACCTCTCCGTCGTCGGAGAGCCCGAGCTTCATCAGGGGCGCCTTGAGGTCCAGCGAGGGGATGTCGATGCGCTTGGGGACGGTGGCGGCCTGCCGGGGCGCGGCGGCGTCCTTGTCCCGGTTGGTCATGGCGAACATGATCGTCCCGGTGACGAACCCGATCGCCACGACCTTCAGCCACTTGGGGGAGTCAGCCATGGGTGGTGCGGGGGCGCGAAGCTCAGCCGGTCTTGGACCTGCGGCGGGCCACCGCGACGCCGCCGGCCAGGGCCGCGGCGAGGGCCGCCGCGACCACCCCGCCAGGGATGCCGGAGGGCTCCTCGGCCGGTCCGCCGGCCGCCGTGCCGCCGCCGCCCGCGCGCGGCGCCCGGGTGGGCACGACGCGGTTACGGGTGGGGGTGGCCGTGGCCTTGGGCCGGGCGACCACGGTGAGGGTGGCCTTGCCGATGTCGTTGGTGGCCTCGCACTTGACCTCGACCTGGTAGCGGCCAGGGTTGGAGTCCTCGTCGACGAGGGCGAAGCCGTGCACCTCCGGCGGCGGCGCGGCCGCGGTCACCGGGGTGGAGGTCGCGGCCGGGCTGGCCGGGGGCGGCTGGGTCAGGGTGACCAGGCCGGTGAACGCGTCGGACCGCGCGGTGGCGCGGTAGGCGGTGCCGCCCTGCGGCAGCGGGCAGTACGCCCGGACCCTGATGGACCGCGTCGCCCCGCCCTGCACCCGGTCGGGAATGAGCTGGACACGGATGTCCTGCCTGCTCACCGACGGGCTCGGGGTGGGCGTCGGGGCGCCGCTCTGCGCCTCCGCCGTGCAGGCGACGCCTCCCGTGAGTAGGAATGCTCCAGCAACCGCGACCTGCCCGACCCTGTGCACCGTCGCACTCCACTTCGCCTGCGATACGACCCCGCCCGACACGACCACGCTTAGGCGCTACCCCACCTGCATACCCAGAAAAATAAGGGCAATCCATTGGAACGATCTTCATTCCGATGATCCATAGCAACAGGGGCGCGCGTCAAGGCTGGCTAGATTACCGGTCTAGATCGCGGAAAGGCGGTCAATCGAAGGAGCCGGGCATGTCCTTCCATCGCGCCCCGACGCCGCGCAGCCGCACCAGCCGCTCGTCGCCCGCGTCGCCGCGCTCGATGGTGATCTCGAGCCGGTCGTCGGCCAGGCCCTCCACCAGGCCCTCCCCCCACTCGACCACGGTGACGGAGTCCTCCAGGGAGGCGTCGAGGTCGAGGTCGTCGACCTCCAGCGCGCCCCCGAGCCGGTAGGCGTCCGCGTGGACCAGGGCCGGGCCGCCGGCCAGTGACGGGTGGACCCTGGAGATCACGAACGTCGGCGAGGTGATCGGGCCGCGGACCTTCAGCCCTTCGGCGATGCCCTGCACCAGCGTGGTCTTGCCGGCGCCCAGCGGGCCGGACAGCACCACGAGATCGCCGGGGCGCAGCAGACGGGCGACCTCCTCGCCCAGCGCCCACATCTCCTCGGTCGTCGCCGCGCGCCTCATCGTGGTCCCTCCACCGCGTGCCTGGTCGAACCGTGCATCGAACTCTCCCCCCGTACCCCGTACTCGCGGACCCCGCTCACGAGGCTTCCTCCTCGCCGGGACCCTCGTCCTGCTGTGGCGCCGCCCCGTCGGCCTTCCCCGAGCCGCCGGCGGCGACGGCGGACATGGTCGCCCCCGCCTCGTCCGCGGCCTCGGCGGGCCGCCCTGCCGCGGCGACCCTCTCGAGCAGTTCGGCGATCACCTCGTTGACGACCGCCGGCTTCTCCAGGAGCACCAGGTGCGAGGTGCCGGGGACCTCGGTGAGCCGCGAGGAGGGCACGCCGGCGTTGATCGCCTTGCTGTGGTCGGGCGGGGTCAGCCAGTCTTTGTCGCCCACGACGACCTCGACCGGCACCTTGCCCACGATGTCCAGCGCGGCCAGCTTGTCGTGCGACATCAGCGCCGGGTAGAAGTCGGCGATGACGTCGGTGGGCGTGGAGCGGATCATCGACTCGGCGAAGTCGACCACCGTGGGGCTGACGTTGGACGGGTCGCCGAACGCCAGGTAGCGCAGGGCGAGGAACGACACGTCGTTGCCGGCCTGCCTGCCCCGGTCGATGAGCGCGGCGCGGCGGCCGAGCACCGACACCGCCGGCGGCGCCGCCCAGTGGACGACCTTGGACACCAGCGCCGGCAGGCCCAGGGTGATCTCGGCCAGCTTGCCGGCCGAGGTGGAGATCAGCGCGACGCCGCGCACCTTGTCGCCGAACAGCTCGGGCCGGCTGTCGGCCAGCGCCATGACGGTCATGCCGCCCATGGAGTGGCCGACCAGCACACACGGACCGGGCACCAACTGCCTGAGGATCTCGGCGAGATCGTCCCCGAGGCGGTCGATGGTGCAGTCGTCGGCCGGGGTGCGCGCCGAGCGCCCGTGGCACCGCTGGTCCCAGAAGACCAGGCGGTAGCGGTCGCGCAGGTCGCGCCGCTGGTAGTGCCAGGAGTCGAGGTTCAGCGTGTACCCGTGGCAGAACACGACGGTGAGGGGGGCGTCCTCGGGCCCGTCGACCTCGGCGTACAGCTCGACGCCGTCGGAGGTCTTGACGGTCGTGCGCCGCCCGCGCAGCTCGCCGAACGGCTCGCTCGCCTCCAGGTCGGGCCGCAGGCGGATGCGGCCCACGACGTACCGTTTGGCCAGGGCCGTGGCCGCGAGCCCCGCCGACGCCGTCCCGACGACCGCCCCGGCGATTCCGACCCTGCGCCGTGTCGACATTCACGACCTCCTATCAGCGGTGAACGCGCGGCACGCGTGAACCGATGCTGGTCACGATCTCATGAGTGATCGTGCCGAGGGAATCGGCCCAGTCTTGGGCGGTCGGCTCGCCCGCCGTCCCCGGTCCGAACAGGATCACCTCATCGCCCTCGCTCACCTCGTCGTCGCCCAGGTCGATCATGAACTGGTCCATGCACACCCGGCC
Organism: Sphaerisporangium sp. NPDC005288; assembly: GCF_040607475.1. NCBI lineage: Bacteria > Bacillati > Actinomycetota > Actinomycetes > Streptosporangiales > Streptosporangiaceae > Sphaerisporangium > Sphaerisporangium sp. NPDC005288. The sequence continues at coordinate 90,098 of NZ_JBEXGT010000022.1, forward strand.
GGCGATCGTGCGCCGCCGGCCCGCGGCCCACACCTGCCCGCGATTGGTCGCCGCACGCCTGACGCCGTCGGCGTAGCCGAGGGGCACCAGCGCCATGGTGGTCTCGCGCTCGGTGACGTAGAGGTGCCCGTAGGACACCCCCGACCCGGCCGGCACCCGCTTGACCATCGCCAGCCGGGCGGTGAGCGTCATCGCCGGGCGCAGCCCGAAGTCGCCCATCTCGGGGATGGGGCTCAGCCCGTACATCGCGAGGCCGGGCCGCACCATGTCGTAGTGGGCCCCCGGGATGTTCAGCGCGGCGGCCGAGTTGGCGATGTGACGCAGGACGCGCGGCCCGGCCACCCCGGCCTTCTCGGCGACCGCGAGGGCGTCCTCGAACGCGGCGAGCTGGCCCTCGATCGCGGGGTGCCCGGGGATGTCCGCGCAGGCCAGGTGGGACCACAGGCCGACGATCTCGACCAGGCCCTCGGCCTGGGCGGCCAGCGCGCGCTCGAGCAGCGCCGGCCAGTCATCGGCGGTGGCACCACCGCGCGTCATGCCGGTGTCGATCTTGAGATGGACGCGCGCCGTGCGGCCGGCGCGGCGGGCCGAGGCCGCGATGTCGTCCAGCACCCAGACGGCGCCCGCCGACAGGTCCACCGCGGCGGCCACGGCGTCGTCGATGGGCTCGCCCGGGGTGATGATCCACGTCAGGATGGGCGCGGTCACGCCCGCGGCGCGCAGGTCCAGCGCCTCCTGGATGTAGGCCGTGCCGAGACGCGAGGCGCCGGCGTCCAGGGCGGCGCGCGCGCAGGGCACCAGGCCGTGGCCGTAGGCGTCGGCCTTCACCACCGCCATGATCTCGGCGGCCGGCGCGTGCCGGCGGACCACGGCGAGGTTGTGCGCGATGGCGGAGAGGTCCACCCGGGCCTGAGCCGGCGTCACGAGAGAACCGTCCATGGGGAAGCTCACCTTCTCAGTTTGGCAGTGACGGGCCGTGCCCGTGCCGGTCGGCGGCACGGGAGCCGGTGGCGCTCGCCACAGTGGTGCGGTTTGTCGGGATGGGTCGGGTCACGGCCTTGGACGCCGCCCCTCAGAGGGCGGCCGGACGCCGGGCGGGTCGCCCTGGACGGAGGCCGGGGTCAGGCACGCGCGGTGAGCGCGCGGACGGCGGCGGGGATCTCCAGCGCGACGTCGAGCGCCGCGATCGGCGCCTCGCCGTCCCGCGGATCCCCGGCCGCGAGCCGCCCGGCCAGGCCGTGCAGGTAGGCCGCGCAGGAAGCGGCGTCATAGCAGCTCAGCCCCCCGGCGAGGAAGGCTCCCGCGATGCCGGCGAGCACGTCCCCCGTACCGCCGGTGGCCAGCCATGGGGTGCCCGTGACGTTCACACGGACCGGCCTGCCCTCCTCGGCGACCAGGGTAGTCGACCCCTTGAGAAGAACGGTCACTCCGAGCTCCCGCGCCGCATGCTCCGCGTAGTGCAGGCGCCGGGCCTCGATGTCGGCGGGTGCGACGCCGAGAAGGCGGCCGAGCTCGCCCGTGTGCGGCGTGATCAGCGTCGGCGCGTCGCGGCGCAGCAGCGTCCGGTCGCGGGAGACGACGGTCAGCCCGTCGGCGTCGACCAGCACCGGGACGTCGCTCGCCAGGACCGACCGTGCCAGCGCGTGCGCCTCGTCACCGGTGCCCATGCCCGGCCCGAGCACCCACGCCTGCACCCGGCCGACGTCGCCCACCCCCTCCTCAGGGGTGATGACCTTCGTCACCGCCTCGGGCCACCGGGCGCGCACCTGGGCGACCGGCTCGGCGGCGCTCGCGAAGCGCACCAGCCCGGCGCCGGCCCGCGCGGCGCCGCCGACCGTCAGCACGGCGGCCCCGGTGAACCGGTCGCTGCCCGCGACGACGCCGACGACGCCCCTGCGGTACTTGTCGGACTCGGCGCCCGGCCGGGGCAGCCGGGCGGCGACGTCCGCGCCCGTGAGCGCGACGACCTCGGGGGCTGGAAGGTGCGGCCCGAGGCCGATGTCCACCGGGTGCAGGGTGCCCACGCGGCTCGCCCCCGGGTCGATCAGCAGGCCGGCCTTGACCCCGCCGAAGGTCACCGTGAGGTGCGCGGCGACCGCCTCGCCCGCGACCTCGCCGGTGCTCGCGTCGACGCCGCTCGGCACGTCCACGGCGACGACGACGCCGGGCGCGCGCGCCGTCATGCGGGCCAGCGCCGCGTACGGCTCGCGCAGCGCGCCGGTGCCGCCGATGCCGACCAGGCCGTCCACGACGACGTCCGCCCGCTCGACCAGCCCGGCGAGCTCGCGGTCGGCCCCGGGGTCGCCGTCCTTCGCCTCCACGGTCCTGCCGCCGGCGCGGCGCAGCTCGGCGAGGCCGCCCTCGTGCGTCCTGCGCCCGGCCAGGACGGCGTGCACCCGGGCGCCGCGGCGGGCCAGCAGGGCTCCGGCGTACAGCGCGTCGCCGCCGTTGTCGCCGCTGCCGACCAGCAGCACGACGCGGGAGCCGTATACGCGGGGCAGGACGTTCACGCAGGCCACGGCCAGGGCGGAGGCGGCACGGCGCATGAGCGTGCCCTCGGGGAGCAGTGCCATGAGCGCCCGTTCGGCCGCCCTGATCTGGTCGGAGGTGTACGCGGTCAGCATCTCACCGAATGTAGCCCGCACCGATCACCATCGCGAAGGGCACCCGCCGCGCGGTCACCGGCCGCCGGGCCACGCACCCGGCCGCCGTCGCCCGGCCGTCCTCGCCCGACCGTCCTCGCCCGACCGCCGTCGTGTCATCGCGATCGTCCAGGGGTGCGGGGTCAGCCTTCGGCGATCACGTAGGCGATGGCGAGGCCGCCGTCGTGGCTGAGGGAGACGTGCCAGCGCCGGACGCCGAGCCGCGCGGCCACCTCGGCGACCCGGCCGGACACCCCGAGCACCGGCCGGCCGTGCTCGGCGACGGTGATCTCGGCCTCGCGGTGGCCGAGGCCGGGCGGCGCGCCCAGCGCCTTGGCGACGGCCTCCTTGGCGGCGAAGCGGGCGGCCAGCGACGCGACGGGAAGCCCCTTCTCGGCGTCGGTGAAGACGCGGTCGCGCAGGGTCGGCGTGCGCTCGAGGGCGGCGCCCAGGCGCGCGATGTCCACGATGTCCACGCCGATCCCCACGATCACCGCACCATTCTGCCGCAACGCGGCCCCGCCGAGATCGAAGGCCGGGCCGTCAGTAGAGTTTGCCGCCATGGAGGCACCCAACCCGTACGTGGAGCTGAGCCGCGAGCACTGGCGGGACCTGCGAGAGAACACGCCTCTCACCCTCACGGCCGCGGAGCTCGAAGAGCTGCGCGGCGTCGACGACCCGATCGACCTGGCCGAGGTCACCGACATCTACCTGCCGCTGACCCGCCTGCTCAACCTCCACTTCACCGGGGCGCGGCAGCGCAGCGCGGCCGTCAACACCTTCCTCGGCGACGACCGCGAGCCGCCGCCGTACATCCTCGGCATCGCGGGCAGCGTCGCCGTCGGCAAGTCCACCACGGCGCGGCTGCTGCACACCCTGCTCGCCCGCTGGCCCGAGCACCCCCGGGTGGACCTGATCACCACCGACTCCTTCCTGTACCCGAACGCGGTGCTGGAAGAGCGCGGCATCCCGCACCGCAAGGGCTTCCCCGAGAGCTACGACCGCCGGGCGCTGGTGCGTTTCGTCGCCGACGTCAAGGCGGGAGTGCCCGAGGTCCACGCCCCGGTCTACAGCCACCTGGAGTACGACATCGTCCCGGGCGCCGCACAGGCCGTGCGCCGGCCGGACATCCTGATCGTCGAGGGCCTCAACGTGCTGCAGCCCGCCCCGCCGACCGCGCTCGCCGTCAACGACTTCTTCGACTTCTCGATCTACGTGGACGCCAGGGTCGAGGACATCCGGTCCTGGTACCTCGACCGGTTCCACCAGCTGCGCCGCACGGCCTTCGCCGACCCCAAGTCCTACTTCGCCTACCTGGCCGACCTGTCGGAGCAGGACGCCACCCGCTTCGCCAAGGACGTCTGGCGCGACGTCAACGAGCGCAACCTGATCGAGAACATCGCCCCCACGCGCGGGCGCGCGGGCCTGGTCCTGCACAAGGGGGCCGACCACTCGGTGCGCCGCATCCAGCTCCGCCGCACATAGGCTTCGCCCGTGTTGCACTTACGGGTTATCTCCCCGTCCGACCGCACCGCCGACGTGCTGAGCCTGCTGGACGGCGCCACCGGCGTCACCAACATCGTCGTGATGCCCGGCGCCGGCCACCGTCCCAAGGGGGACGTGCTGCTCTTCGACGCCGCGCGGGAGGCCACCAACGAGATCATCGAACGGCTGAAGGAGCTGCGCCTGCCCGAGGACGGCTCGATCGCCGTCGAGCGGGTCGATCTGTCGCTGTCGCAGGTCGCCGACGCCGCCGAGGCCGAGGCGCCGGGCGCCCCCGACGACGCCGTCGTGTGGGAGGAGTTCTCCCGCCAGGTGGCGGGCGACTGCCGCGTCACCTGGGCGTTCCTCGCCTTTCTCACCATCGCCACGCAGCTCGCGGCGATCGGCGTGCTCCTCCCGTCCCTCATCCTGATCGTCGGCGCGATGGTCCTCGGGCCCGAGTTCGGCGCGGTGGCCGGCATCTCGTTCGGACTGCTGCGCCGCGACCGGCGGCTCATCGGCAGCGCCGCCCGGGCGCTCGTCATCGGGTTCGCCGTGGCCATCGCCGTCACCTGCGTGTGCGCGCTGCTGTACTCCGCCGTCGGCTGGATCACCCCGCACAGCCTGGACGGGCACGCCGAGGTGGAGTTCATCGTCAAGCCGGACAAGTGGTCGTTCATCGTCGCGCTGCTCGCCGGAGGGGCCGGGGTGCTGTCGGTCACGGCCGGCAAGTCCTCGGCGCTGGTGGGCGTGTTCATCTCGGTCACCACGGTGCCGGCCGCCGGGTACGCCGCCGTGGCCCTCGCGCTCGGCCGCTGGGGGGACGTCGGCGGCTCGGTCGTCCAGCTCGCGGTCAACATCGCGGGCATGGTGATCGCGGGCACGCTCACCCTGCTGGTCCAGCGTTTCTTCTGGTCGAAGTACGGCGTGCGCATCACGCGCGCCCCCGTCCAGCACGCGCGGGCGGGTTCGCGGCGCTCCTGAACCCCTCCCGGGCGCGTTCACGGCGCTCGGCGTCCGCGGAGCCCTGAAGAAGCCCTTAGGGGGAACCGTCGCCGAGCCCGTCCCCCGGATGAGGCGGGGTTCCTCCGTGTGAGGGAGGCCCGGCCGCGCGGGCTTGGATAGTGTCCAGGTCATGACCATCCTCGCGACCGAGGGACTCACCAAACGCTTTCCCCGGGTGACGGCGCTCGACCGCCTCACCGTCACCGCGGGGTCGGGTGTCACCGGCCTGGTCGGCGCCAACGGAGCGGGGAAGTCCACGCTCATCAAGATCCTGCTCGGCCTGCTTCCCCCGACGGAGGGCCGCGCCACCGTCCTCGGCTTCGATCCCGGCACCCAGGCCCTCGACATCCGGCACGTCGTGGGCTACATGCCCGAGCACGACTGCCTGCCGCCCGACGTGTCCGCCACCGAGTTCACGGTGCACATGGCGCAGATGTCCGGCCTGCCGCGCACCGCCGCGCGTGAACGCGCCGCCGACACCCTGCGCCACGTCGGCCTGTACGAGGAGCGCTACCGGCCCATCGGCGGCTACTCCACCGGCATGCGGCAACGGGTCAAGCTGGCCCAGGCCCTCGTGCACGACCCCAAGCTGGTCTTCCTGGACGAGCCGACCAACGGCCTGGACCCGCAGGGCCGCGACGACATGCTGGCGCTGATCCGGCGCATCGGCACCGAGTTCGGCATCAGCGTCGTGGTCACCTCCCACCTGCTCGGCGAGCTCGAACGGGTGTGCGACCACGTCATCGTCATCGACGGGGGGCGCCTGCTGCGCTCCTCGGCCATCGGGGAGTTCACCCAGGCCACCCACTCGATCCTCGTCGAGGTCGAGGAGGGCGCCGACCGCCTGGCCGCGCGGCTCGGCGAGATCGGGCGGCAGGTCACCCCGCTCGGCCGCATGCTGAGCGTCGAGGCCGGCTCCCCCGACACCTTCAACGTCGTCCGGGACGCCGTGTGCGACCTGGATCTCAGCCTGGTCCGCCTTGAGCAGGGCCGCCACCGCATCGAGGACGTCTTCAGGGAGGAGGCCTCCCATGTCTGAGACCATCCCCGCGCCGGTCGGCGCCCCCACCGGCGTGATCCACGACATCGGCTACCGGCACTACGAGGGCCCGAGGCACGGGCGGGGCCACGCCTTCGCCGCCCTCGCGGTGCACAGCCTGCGCGGCGTCTTCGGCCTCGGCCGCACCGCCCGCGCCAAGATCATGCCGTTCGGGCTGGGCGCGGTCATGATGCTGCCGGCCGCCGTCTCGATCGCGATCATGGCGCTGATCAAGCGCGAAGGACTGACGTACCCGTCCTACACCGTGACGATGCAGGCGGTGCTGGCGGTCTACCTCGCCGCCCAGGCGCCCTATCTGGTGGCCCCCGACCTGCGCTTCCGCGTGCTGCCGCTGTACCTGTCGCGGCCGGTCAAGACCGGCGACTACGTGGCGGCCAAGCTCACGGCCATGGCCGCGGCGCTGTTCCTGCTGGTCGCGGTGCCGCTGACCACCCTCTACATCGGCGAGTTGCTCATCGACCTGCCCGGGCCGCCGCACACCCACGACTACTTCGCCGCACTGGGCACCTCGGTCGTCTACGCGGTGCTGCTGGCCTCGGTGGGCGTGGCGCTCGCGTCGTTCACCCCGCGGCGCGGGCTCGGCGTGGCCTCGGTCATCGCGGTCTACCTGCTCTCCTCGGCCATCTCCGGGGTGCTGGTCGGCGTGCTGATGTCGGTCAGCCGCGACAGCGCCGCCCAGTGGGCCTGGCTGATCAATCCGTTCTTCCTGGTGGACGCCGTGCAGGTGTGGCTGTTCGGCACCGCGCCCAACAACGGCGACGGCTACCCGGCCGGGGCGGGCGGCCCGTTCGCCGCCGCGGTCGTGCTCGCGATCATCGCCGTGTCGGTGACCGCGCTCGTCCTCCGCTACCGCAAGGCGGCCTCATCGTGAACATCGAACTGGCACAGGTCTCCCGCTGGTACGGCAACGTCGTGGCCGTCAACGACGTCACCATGACCGTCGGGCCCGGCGTGACCGGGCTGCTCGGCCCGAACGGCGCCGGCAAGTCCACGTTGCTGCACATGATGGCCGGGTTCCTCGCCCCGTCCACCGGCACCGCGACCCTCGACGGGCGGCCGATCTGGCGCAACCACCAGATCTACCGTTCGATCGGCCTGGTCCCCGAGCGCGAGGCCGTCTACGGCTTCCTCACCGGCTGGCAGTTCGTGCTGTCCAGCGCCCGCCTGCACCGCCTGCCGTCCCCCGAGGACGCCGCGGCCAAGGCGCTGGCCATGGTCGAGATGGAGGACGCCAAGGACCGCCGCGTCGAGACCTACTCCAAGGGCATGCGCCAGCGGGTCAAGGTCGCCGCCGCCCTGGTCCACGACCCGCAGGTCCTGCTGCTGGACGAGCCGTTCAACGGCATGGACCCGCGCCAGCGCCTGCACCTGATGGACCTGGTCAGAGAGCTCGGATCCGCCGGGCGCACGATCTTGTTCAGCTCGCACATCCTGGAGGAGGTCGAGCGGGTCGCCCAGCAGATCGAGGTGCTGGTGGCCGGCCGGCACGCCGCCTCGGGCGACTTCCGCGAGATCCGGCGGCGCATGACCGACCGGCCCCACCTGTTCCGCGTGCGCTCCAGCGACGACCGGAAACTGGCCGCCGCGCTGATCGCCGACGCCTCCTCCGGCGCGGTCTCGCTGAGCGAGGCCGGCCTCGAGGTGCAGGCCGTGGACTTCCGCAGGTTCACCTGGCTGCTCCCCCGCGTCGCGCGCGACGCCGGCGTCAGCGTCTGGCAGCTCTCGCCCGCCGACGAGGACCTGGAGAGCGTCTTCTCCTACCTGATCTCCCGGAGCACCCGATGACCGGTCCCCGGTTCTCAGAGCACCCGCTCACCGGTGCCCGCTTCCTGGGCCGCTCCGTGTCCGGTCCGCGCTTCCCGGAGCACCCGGCGACCGGTCCGAGCTTCCTGGACCGCTCGGTGACCGGCCCGCGCCGCCCCGGCCGCCCGACCCCCGCACACCTGACCTTCCGGAGCGTCCGATGAACTCCGTCGTCGCCGGCATCACCTACCGCGCCGTGCTCGGGCGCCGCCGGGTGCTGCTGCTGATCCTGCTGCCGCTCGTCCTCATCGGCCTGGCCGTGGTGCTGCGCCTGGTGGGCAGCACCGACGAGCGGGCCACGGTCACCCTCATGCAGGTCTACGCCATCGGCACGATGCTGCCGCTGCTCGGCCTGATCGCCGGCACGGGCACCATCTCGCCCGAGATCGACGACGGGACGATCATCCACCTGCTGTCCAAGCCGATCTCGCGCCCGGTGATCGCCGTAACGAAGTTCGCGGTCGCCGCCTCGCTGCTCGCGCTGTTCGCCGCCGTCCCGACGTTCGTGGCCGGGTACCTCCTGCTGCGCGACGAGGCCGGCATCGCCGCCGGGTTCGCGCTGGGCGCGCTGATCGGCGGCATCGCCTACTCGGCGGTGTTCCTGCTGCTCGGCGTGATCACCCGGCACGCGGTGACGGTCGGCATCATCTACGCCGTGGTCTGGGAGAGCCTGGTCGGCGGCCTGGTGCCGGGGGCGCGCAACTTCTCCATCCAGCAGTGGGCGCAGACCTTCGCCGGGCAGCTCACCTCCACCGACTTCTTCAAGCCCACCGTCACCATGGGCTTCGCCGTCCCCGCCGTCCTGATCGTCACCATCGGCGCCGTCCTGTGGGCCGGAAACCGCCTGCGCTCCCTCTCCCTCACCGGCGACGAGTGACCCGCCGGTTTCAGCTCCGCACCAGGACGATGAGTTCGTTCGCCGGCAGGCGGCCCTCGAACCGTTCCTGAAGGCCCGCGAGCCCGGCCATGGCCTCGGCAAGCCGTTCAGCTGCCTCGTCAGAGCGCATCAGCAGCGTCACGGCCGCGAGCAGGCGCATGCGCGCGTGAGCGAAGTCGATCACGTTGTAAGGGGCGCCACCGCACAGTACCGGGGCGATCAGTTGTTCGGCCTCCTCGGCCAGACGCAGGGCGCGCCCGTAGAGGCTCTCGGCATGGCCGGGCGAGGCCGGAGAGGTGTCCACCGACAGGACGGCAATGCCTGCTCGCAGGGTCGCGACGGGGTTTCCGCGGTGTCGCAGTGTGAAGGACAACCCTGCGCTGAACTCGGTGAGCGCACGATCGAAGGCGGCGCGGTTGAAGGTCGTGAGCGGGGGTCCCCCCTGGGGCGTCCGCCCCCGGCCGCCCCCGGCCGTGATCCGCGTCGGCCGCCACAAGGTCCGCAGGGCGCGCAGCGCGACCATCGTGCCCTCGAACCGCTCGTCATGCATCACCAGGGCCAGGCCGAGCGCGCGCCTGAGGTCGTGTGCCCCGCCAGAGGTGTCCGAGCCGTCGTAGTAGTCGAGGAGCGCGTCCGGGGGGTGAGCCGGGTCGCCGGCGAGGCCGGACAGCCGGCCCAGAGCGCCGGCGCGGTCGAACTCCCCCGCCGGATCACCGCCCATGAGGCCGAGCCGGCGCGCATGAGCCAGATCGGCGGCATGCTGGAGCGCCTCCTCCAGGTGCGACACGATGAACCCCCACTGCTCCAGGCCCAGGTAATCCAGCAAGTCATCGACTTGCCCCAAGGCGCCCAGAACCTCGTCGATCTGCTCGATGAACGGCGCGAGCAGGGTGGCCGACGAGAACAACGGGGAGAGTTCGCTGGAGTCCAGGGATGCCCTGCCTGGCAGGTTGGAGCCGATCAGTTCGTCCAACGTGAGGAACCTGGTGAGGCCGACATGGGACGCCAGATCCAGGCCGAGAGCCTGTCCCAGTCGCATGACACGGGAGAGCACAACGGCGCGGCGGACGTGCGGCGCGCGGTCCAAGACGAGGTTTCCGAGGCGTTCGAGCTCCAGGCGCAACGCCAGGACCAGGACGCGGGCGAAGTCGTCCCGGTCAGGTCCCGGCGACGGCGTCTCGACGTATCTCAGCGCGGCGGCGAAGACGCGCGTGTGCGACCACACCTCGGCGGGAGGCTCCGCACCCAGCGCCAGGGCGAGGTGGTCGCCACAGAGGGAGACGTCGCGCGCCAGGTAGCCGACGAGCCGCGAGACGTCGGGCGCGTACGGGGAGGCGACGCCGACCGGCTGGTGCAGGACGACGCCGTCGGCGGTGACGGTGACCTCCGATGGCTCGGGATCACCGGCGGCCCCGGCGTCGCCTGGGCCGCGCGCCCAGACGGTGTGCCCCGACACACCGGCCACCAGGCTCAGGGCGGGGTCGCCCATCTCTTCCAAGGTCGGCAACCGGTAGGTGACGTCGCCGTCGAGCAGGTCGTTCAGCCAGCCGACGAACAGGTGGGCGTGACCGGCGAGAACTCCCACCGCCGGCCCGTCTCCGGCCGCCCTGGGCGGCGCGTCCTGGCGGCCGGCGGACGGCATGTCCCGACCGTTCCGGGGCGGCGCGTCCCCGCCGCCCGAGGGTGAGGCGTCACCGGACGGCGCCTGGCCACGCGCGCCGTACCAGGTGTCGCCGCGTACGCCCGTGTCGCGGAGGAACATGTCGTACAGGTCGCGGGAGACCGGGCGGGCGCAGACGGCGGTGTTCTCGTCGAGCCAGATGACCTCGCGCAGGCTCCGCGCGGCCTTCACCCCGGCGAGCAGGCGCCGGCGGTCCTGGTCCTGCTCGGCGTCACCCGCGTCCAGCAGGGCCTCCAGCCGCTCCCGGACGCCGGCGTCCACCTGGAGGGCCTGCTCGGCGCAGTCGAAGGCCAGTGCAAGGGCCCGGACGGTGCCCGAGGCCAGGCACGCCTCGATGACCGGGGTCGCGTCGGCGTTGGCCGACCACAGCAGGATGGTCTCCCGCCACCACGGGTCGTCCACGTGGCCGGCGAGCGGGCCCGGGTCGTGCTGGCCGATCTGGGCGGCGGCCAGGTACTCCTGCAGGGTGAGGTGGGCGAAGGCGTACCTGCCGTGCTCGCGCTCCACGAGCAGGCCGCTCTTGCGTGCCTCCTCCAGGAACACCTCGGGGGTCACGGTCCCCGACACCTGGCGCAGCGCCCCCCTGATCGCCCTGCCGGCGTCCATGGCGGCCATGTCGCGGACCCTGCCCCGCATCATGGCCAGCGCCAGGTGCCGGACGACGCGCTCCTTCTGCGGGCCGCGCAGGCCGGTGGCGTCGGTCAGGTTGCGGGCCTCCTGGCGGCGGTGCAGCAGGACGTCGCACATCTCGGCGTACAGCGCGGCGCGGCCGGCCGGGAGCTGGCCGCGGTAGCGGTGCACGTTCGCGATCATGGTGAGCAGCAGCGGGTTGGCCGCCAGATCGTACAGGCCGGGAGCCGCGCGGAGGCGGGCGAGCAGTTCGTCGGCCTTGCCGGCGGCGATCTCCTTGACGGCCGGGCCCGTGGCGTCGGCGGCGCGGCTCTCGATGGCGTGGTACCAGCCGTGCAGGTAGCGGGTGATCTGCTCGTGGGTGAAGCGCCGCACCTGGAGCACCTCGGCGCTCGGCAGCGGGTTGGACAGGTAGCCGTGCGGCCGGGAGGTGACGACGTACCGGTTGCGGGGATGCCGCTCGATCTGCCGCCGGATCCACGCCACCACGCGGACGCGGTCTTCCTCGTCGGCGACCTCGTCCAGGCCGTCCAGCAGCACGACGCAGCCGCCCCGGTCGAGCCGCCGCTCCAGCCACGCGGCGGGGATCCTCCCGGCCAGCCAGCCGGCCGACGTCGCCACGTCGGCGAGCCCTGGGGGCTGCGCCGCCGGCAGCGCTCCCGCGTGGTCGCGGAGATAGAGCAGAACGGGCAGCGGGCCGCGCCTCCAGAACCGCCACCGACGCGTGCTCAGGTTGAGCGTGGTGGTGCGGACGAGGGTCGTCTTGCCCGAACCGGGGCCGCCGATGACCGCGAGCACCCGGCCGCCGTCGTGCCCCGCCGCGAGGAACGACTCCAGCGTCCGCCGCTCGCCGGCCACCGCGTGTGGCCGCGCGGGAACGGCGCCGACGTACGGCTCGCGGGCGGTGTCGTGCGTTGGCTTGGGCATCAGGCTGACATCGACGTACACCTGCCGCGTGCGCAGCATGAACTCGCTCTGCGTGGCCACCCCGAGGGTCTCCATGTAGCTCACGCTGGCGCGCACCTGGCGCAGGTAGACGCCGAGGCTTCCGCGCGGCGGCCGGGCACCCGGGGCGGGCGACGGCGGGGAGACCAGCAACTCCCGGGACAGTTCGGCGATCAGGGCGAGGGCGAACGCGGCGTACGCCCAGTTCCAGCTCAGCGCGCCGTTGTCGAGCACCTGGTTGGTGGCCACCCCCGCCGCGACGACGCCGGCCGCGCCGGCGACCACCCGCGCCAGGACCTTCAGACCCCGCACCGATGCCCTCCTCCTCGCCGGCCCACGGACACCACTGAACCGGAATCGCCCCCGGCGGACGGGGCGTTTCGCCGATCCGAGATCTCCGCCGAGCGAAGCGAGGCCAAGCGAACACATCCAAGCGATTCCAACGGATCGGCCCAAGAACCCGCTCGGGGCGCGGCGGTGCTCTGAGGAGGAAGGAGGGTGAGGAACGAGCCCGGATGACGACGAAGAGCGCCGCCTCAAAGGCGCCCCGAGCCCGCCGAGCGAAGCGAGGCCAAGCGAACTCAGCGGCGGAACATCAGGCGGATGCACACTCCGATGGCGACGCATCCGACCGAGAAGACCAGCAGCAGCGTCGAGACGGTGAAGCCGAGCACCCACAGGCCGCCCTCACCGTCGGGCCGGGGCGTCATGCCGTTCCACACGGCCAGCAGCGGCTGGGGCAGCGAGAAGGGCACCAGGACGGCAAGGGCGCTCCCCACGCGGACGACGGCGCCCAGGATGACCGCGACCAGCAGCACCCCGGCGCACGTCCACGGATACAGCAGCGAACGGAAGAAGTCGCCGTCGGTGCCGGTGGCCGCCAGCGTCCATGTCAGGGCCACACCTCCGGCAAGGGAGATGACGGCCATCACCTGGTGCCTGCGCCTACCGACCACGAGCAGCCACCTTAGATCACCCTAGATGCGGAAAAGCGGTTGAGTCTCCACCGACTGGAAGGTGAAGTCTTGACCCTCGAAGCATCGCCCTGACCGATGCTTCGAGGACATGACCGAGGAGACGAGAAAGCATGAACGATATGGCCAATCTGTCCGCACGGGAGCGACAGCAGATCATCGACGACTTCGTCGACCGGGCCTTCGCCGGCATCGACCCCGACGCCCCGGGCGCGGGCATCGCACAGGCCATGCGCCGGTTGCCCGACGAGCTGCCGGACGCCCCGGCCGCGGAAGTGCGCGAGGCGTGGTCCGAACTGGTCGAGCTGGTGTCGGACGAGGCGTTCGGGCAGCGTGTGCGGGCGATGGCGCTCGCCGGGGCCGAGGGCGGCGGGCAGGCGGAGTCCTACGACGCGCAGACGGTGATCGAGCACGCCGGGGCGGCCGTCGCGGCGGGCGTCGCCCCGGAGTCGCCGGAGGGCCAGCGGGTCCTGGACCGCATCGTCGCGCCGGAGACGCCCGCCGCCGAACGGGCCGCGCTGGCCGACCGGCTGGAGACCTTCACCGATCGCCGGGTGGAGCGCTACTGGGAGCTGATGTGCGTGCTCAACGGCCGCCCGCCGTACCCCTCGGGCGTGCCGTCCTTCGAATGGGTCATCGCGGCGCTGCGCGCCCACGCCTGACCCGCGCTTCGGGCTCCCGTACCAGCGCCACAGGCGCCCGGCCCGTGCCTGCCGCGCGCGGCCCCATCGTGCGGGCCCGTGTGCGGCCCTGGACGCGAACGTCCCCCGCACGACGAGGTCGTACGGGGGACATCGGCGTCAAGGCCACGACCGTCCGCTCCGCGCCGTGGCCGTACCGGGGCCGCCGGCGCCCGTGCGGGCGTCGCGGCCGGTCAGGCGCAGGTGGCGCGGACGACGTCGGCGAGCTTGCGGGCGATGGACTCGGCCTCGTCCTGGGACTCCGCCTCCACCATCACCCGGACCATCGGCTCGGTGCCGCTCGGCCGGATGAGCACCCGGCCGCCGTCGCCGAGCGACTCCTCGGCGGCGGCCACGGCCGCCGCCAGCTCCGGCGAGGCGGCCGCCTTGGCCTTGGAGACGTCCCGGACGTTCACCAGCACCTGCGGCAGCCGCGTCATGACCGAGGCCAGCTCCGACAGCGAGCGGCCGGACCGGTTGACCTCGGCCAGCAGGTGCAGCGAGGTGAGCAGGCCGTCGCCGGTGGTGGCGTGGTCGAGCATGACCACATGACCCGACTGCTCGCCGCCCAGGTTGTACCCGCCCGCCTTCATGGCCGCAAGGACGTAACGGTCACCGACGGCGGTCTCCACCATGGTCAGCCCGGCCTTGGTCAAGGCGTGCTTGAAGCCGAGGTTGGACATGATGGTGGCGACGACGGTGTCCTTGGTGAGCGTGCCGGCGGAGTGCATGGCCATGGCCAGCACCACCATGATCTGGTCGCCGTCCACGACCTCGCCGGACGCCGTCACGGCCAGGCAGCGGTCGGCGTCGCCGTCGTAGGCGATGCCCGCGTCGGCCCCGCGCTCCACGACCGCCTCGCGCAGAGCGTCGAGGTGGGTGGAGCCGACGCCCTCGTTGATGTTGAGGCCGTCGGGCGAGGCGCCGATCGTCTCGACGACGGCCCCCGCGCGCAGCAGCGCCTCAGGCGCCACCATGTGCGCGGCGCCGTGCGCGCAGTCGATGATCACCCGCAGGCCGTCCAGGCGTCCCGGCAGCGTCTCCAGCAGGTGGGAGACGTACCGGTCGGCCTCGCCGTACGCCTCGCGCACCCGCCCGACGGCCGCGCCCACCGGACGGCTCCACTTCTCGCCGAGCCGCTGCTCGATGTCGTTCTCGACCGCGTCGGGCAGCTTGTACCCGCCACGGGCGAAGAACTTGATGCCGTTGTCGGGCGCCGGGTTGTGCGACGCGGAGATCATGACCCCGAGGTCGGCCCCGAGGGCGGAGGTCAGATAGGCGACGGCCGGGGTGGGCAGCACGCCGAGGCGCAGCACGTCCACACCGGACGACGCGAGGCCGGCGACCACGGCGGCCTCGAGGAACTCCCCCGAGGCACGCGGGTCCCGGCCCACGACGGCGACCGGGCGGCCACGCCGCCCGACGCTCGACTCGAACGCGCCGGCATCGCCGAGGACATGAGCCGCCGCGACCGAGAGGTCCATGGCGAGCTCGGCCGTGAGGTCGCGACCCGCGACCCCACGAACCCCGTCGGTGCCGAACAGCCGACCCGTCAACGCTTGCTGTACTGAGGAGCCTTACGGGCCTTCTTCAGACCGGCCTTCTTCCGCTCCGTCTCACGGGCGTCGCGGGTGAGGAAGCCGGCCTTCTTCAGCGGCGGACGGTTGACCTCGGTGTCCAGCGCGGTGAGCGCGCGGGCGAGGCCCATGCGGACGGCGCCGGCCTGACCGGTCACGCCGCCGCCGTCGATGCGGACGAAGACGTCGAACTGGTCCTCGGCGCCGAGCGTCACGAAGGGCTCGTTGACGATCTGCTGGTGGACCTTGTTCGGGAAGTAGTTCTCCAGCGAGCGACCCTCGATGGTCCACTTGCCGGTGCCCGGCATGATGCGAACCCGGGCGATCGCCTCCTTGCGGCGGCCGGTGCCGTAAGAGTTGCCCGTGGTGATGGGCTTACGTGCGGCGACCTCGCTGCTGGGAGCGGACTCGCTGGTGTACTCGGACGGGAACTCCTCGGAGTTGTCCGCAATGTCCAGCTCGCCCTCGAGGGGCGTCTCGACACCGGTGGGCTCGGCCACGGTTCTCCTCTAACTTTCGATCTCGGCGTCAGCCGTCGGCCAACGGTGTGCGACTACTGGGCGACCTGGGTGATCTCGAACTGCACCGGCCGCTGCGCCAGGTGCGGGTGCTCGGAACCGGCGTAGACCTTGAGCTTCTTGGCCATCTTCCGGCCGAGAGAGTTCTTGGGGAGCATGCCCTTCACGGCCTTCTCCACGGCCCGGTCGGGACGCTTCTCGAGCAGCTCGCTGTAGGAGACCGAGCGCAGACCGCCCGGGTAGCCCGAGTGACGGTACGCCTTCTTCTGCTCCAGCTTGTTGCCGGTCAGGGCCACCTTGTCGGCGTTGATGATGATGACGAAGTCACCGGTGTCGACGTGCGGCGCGAAGATCGGCTTGTGCTTACCGCGGAGCAGCGTCGCGACCTGGGTGGCCAGCCGACCCAGCACGACGTCGGTGGCGTCGATGACGTACCACTGACGCTGTACGTCGGTGGCCTTAGGGGTGAACGTGCGCACGGTGGTAAGCCTTCTGTCGGGTTGGCGTGTCTGGCGGAGGTCGTGGGCGGGCGCACGACAGCCCAGACCTTCCGTCTCCACGAGCAGGGAGATGACGCCGGACCGCGCCGCGCACCGGTCACGAGGGACCAGTTCGCACACAACAAATGTGCAGACTACCGCCGGTGACGGGCCCGGGTCAAAACGGCGACGCCGGAACCTGGACCGTCACAACGGGTCCGCCCGGCGAGTCTACTCCGTGATCGGACCAATGCCTCAACGAAAACCAGTCCCTCGCGTCTCTTCTTTAACATGAGCTGACCTCTCTATATTGGCAGCGGTATGTGTCAGCGCCCTCACCTTCGGCACACCCAGCGGTTCCCCCGTCGGCGGACCCACGTGGGTCTGTTGGCATGCCTGACACTGGCCCTGGTCGCCTGTTTCGTGGTGGTGCGGCTGAACGGCGCCGAACGGCCCGACGAGATCTACCTCCAGACCGGCCCTCCCGCGCCGACCCGCACCCGGCTCCTCGCGGCGCCCCGGCCCACCGCGACGTCCTCGGTCGACCGCGCGCCCCTCGGCCACGTCACGCGCCCGCTCGTCTCCCCCACCGCCGGCGCGCGCTCGCAGCCCACGCCCACGGCCACCAGGCGGCGCCACACCATCGACGGCTCGGGGTCGGAGATGCCGCCCGGCACGAGCGTCGGCACCGCGAGCGGCAGAGACGACACGGCGCAGGCGCCCCCCGATGGAGCACCTCCGGTCGCCCGGCTCGAGGCCGCGGCCGTCCGCCTCACCAACCAGGAGCGCACCGCGCGGGGATGCGCGCCGTTGCGCGTCGACCCGCGGCTCACCCGGTCCGCGCGCGCCCACAGCCTGGACATGGCCGCGAAGAACTACTTCGGCCACACCTCGCCCGGCGGGCTCAGCCCGTGGGACCGCATGGCCCGCGCGGGATACAGCAACAGCGCTGCCGAGAACATCGCCCGCGGCTACGAATCGGCCGAGGAGGCCGTGCAGGGCTGGATGGCCAACACCGGGCACCGCCGCAACATCCTGAACTGCCGGATCACCACCGTCGGGGTGGGCGTCGCGTACGGTTCTGGAGACACATGGTGGACACAGGACTTCGGCTATTCCTGACTTGTCGTGTCGTCGTGCCCGGCTAGTCTCGGCGCATGGGTTACCCCGGGGATCGACAGCCACGCCGCCAGCCTTACCAGCCGTACGAGACACCTCGGCAGCCCGGCGACCTCCGGCCGGAGACCGAGCCGCAGGAGGAGGCGGGCGGGCCGGCGTCATGGACGGCCACGCCGGAACCCGACCCTGACCCGCCCTCCTGGGCCCGCGCCGACGAGCGTCGTCCACACCCATATGGCGACCCCTCCGGCGCGTCCGGCGCGTCCGGCGATCCCACTTTCGGCGTCGGCCGCACGTACGGCACGCCCCGCACCTCCGCCTTCCCCGAGCAGCCGGGCCACGTCCGCCCCTTCGAGACCCCACGGGCGGGCGACGGCGCCACGTACGGGCACACGGCAGCCGGCTCGACGTTCGGCGACACAGGCGAAGGCCCGGCGCCCGGCAACACTGGCGCGGGGCCGGCGTTCAGGAACACGGGAGCGGGCTCGGCGTTCGGAAGCACCGGCGAGGGGTCGGCGTTCGGAAGCACCGGCGAGGGGTCGGCGTTCGGGAACACGGGCGCGGGGGCGGGGGCGGCGTCCGGCCGGCCGGCGTACGGCGAGACCCGTGGCGACACGGGCGGGGACGGCGCCTACGGCCGGACGCGGGCGTACGGCGCGGAAGGCCCCGGCGGCTCCTTCGGCGGGACGCAGAGCGGCCCGGCGTACGGCGACACGCAGGGGAGCAGGTCGTCCGGCGAGCCCCGCGGCGGTTCGTTCGATCCCCGCGGCGGTTCCCCCGAGACGCGTGCAGGCTCCTTCGAGCCCCGCGGCGCTTCGTTCGAGCCGCGCGAGAGCGGGCCGCTCTCCGGACGGCAGGCGCGACCGCGTCCCTTCGAAGACCTCGGCCGGCGGCCGTTCGAGCCGCCCGCGCCGGCGCAGAACGACCCGTTCACCCGAGCCCCGTCCCAGACGGGCCCCTTCTCCGCCACCCCGTCCCAGCCCACGTCCTCGTTCGAGAACACCCGCGCACAGACAGGGGCCTTCGAGAGCCCCCGCGCGCAGACCGGATCCTTCGAGAGCCGCCGTGCACAGACCGGGTCCTTCGACAGGACGCGGGCGCAGGCGGAGCCGTCCGAGGCCGGGTCGGCGGGGGCGGTGCCGCCGCCGCCCAAGGAGGCCAGGAGGAGCGAGCCGGACCTGGTGCCCCGCACGTCGCGCGCTCCGCTCTTCATGATCGGAGGCGTCCTGGCGCTGGTCGCCGTGATCGTCGTGGGCATCGCCATCATGAGCGGCAGCGACCAGCCCACCGGCACGGCCGCTCCCTCGCCGAGCGGTGCGACGGCGCAGGCGCCCGTGGTGGGCCGCGTCGGAGGCGGCAAGTACGGCTTCGCGGCCTCGCGCAAGAGCGATCCCCAGCCGCTCACCCTCGGCGAGGTGTTCGGGCGCAAGAAGGTCACCACCCACGGGCGCTCGTACCTCATGACGGTGCGGCGGCTGGACAAGAAGTGCAAGGACGCCGTACACGGCACCAAGATGCAGAAGGTTTTGACGGCCGGCAAGTGCACGCAGTTCCTGCGGGCCAGCTTCCGCGACGCGCACGGCAAGCTCATCGGCACGGTCGGCGTGGCCAACCTGAACACCGCCGCCGGGGCGAAGAAGGCGGCCAAGACCGGCACCGGCGGCGAGCTGGAGGACTACGTCAGCCCGCTCCAGGGCAAGGACTCCGCCACCAAGCTGCTCGGCAGCGGCGGCGAGTCGTACGCCACAGCGTGGCCCCAGGGGCACTACCTGGTGTTGCTGTGGTTCCAGTACAAGGACGGGCACAAGCCGTCCAAGGATGAGCTGAAGCGGCTCAACCGGGCGGCGATGGACATCACCGAGACGACCGTCTTCTCCGCGCTGGACACCCGAGCGCTCACCGGGGCCCGGAGCAACTGACCGTCAAACCAGCCTTTATAGAAACTTAAGCGGACAAATCACCTGTCGAGCTAGACCAGGAAACGCCCATAGCGGTATGCCGATCTCTGACTGTGGATACGCTTCCGCGTATGCGTGGCCAGGATTCCGGATCCGAGCACGAACGCGGGACCGAGAGCTCGGGGGCTCCTTCGATGCCACCCCCGAGCTTCGGGCAGGTACGCCCGCACGTGCCAGGGACCGACCAGAGCGTGACGGACCCCGACTCGACCCAGGACGTGAGATCCCCCGCCCTCGGAGAGGCGCGGGGCCCGTCCTCCTCCCAGGGGACACCCACTCCCACCTCCGGTGACACTCCGCCCGCCCACCCCGGCGACACCGTGTCCCACCGCCCCGGCGACATCCCGACCGCCCACCCCGGCGACACCGTGTCCCGCCGCCCCGGCGACGCCCGGCCGGCCGACCGGTTCCCCCTGGACTACGAGTGGTTCGATCCCGACCAGCCTCCCCAGCACAACTACCGCTCCGTCGGTTCCTCCGGCAGCCCCACTCCCGCCGCTCAACCCGCACCGTCCCAGACCGGCTTTCCCGCGAGCCCGCATCAAGGCCTCGCCGCCTCCCATGGCGGCCCGGCCGGCACGCCCCCCGGTGGCGCGGCGAGTCCGCCCGGTGATGCGATGAGTCCTCCTGGCGGCATGGCGAGTCCTACCGGTGGCTTGGCGAATCCTCCCGGCGGCATGGCGGGTCCGCCCGGCGGCATGGCGGGTCCGCCCGGCGGCATGGCGAATCCTCCTGGCGGCATGGCGAGCGGTGCTTCGCCGGGCAGCGCCCCTCGGATCGGCCCGGAGGCATGGCAGTCCCCCGCGCCCTACGACGCGACCACCGGCCGGTCATACGGCTCGCCACAGGACGGGTCCAACGGCGCCACCCGCAACAGCCCCATCGGCACCCCTGAGAACGGGCCGTACGGTGGTACCGGCGACGGGACGCGCCCCCCGTCAGGTGACCAGCCGCCCGCCGCGTCAGGTGTGCACCAGATGTGGGCCGCACCGGTGCTCCTTCCGCAGGAGACCGCGCCCGCCGAGCCGCAGGTCTCGACGCCGGCGCTCAGCCCGCCGAGCTCCTGGGCCGTCCCCCCTGTCCCCTCGACTCCAGCTCCTCAGGACGCGCCCTCTCCTGCGCAGAACCCATCAACGTCACCTGCGCAGAACTGGTCAACGTCTCCTGCGCAGAACCCGTCAACGTCTCCTGCGCAGAACTGGTCATCGTCGCCGCTGGACGCCCCCCGGCCCGCTCCACACTGGGCGGCGACTCCCCAGGACGCGCCGCCTCCTCCCCTCCCCGGACCGCAGGCCGGTTCGGCGCCGCAGCAGGCGCCGTGGGCGTCGCCCACCCCGCAGGACCGCCCATGGGCGCCGCCGGCCCCGCAGGGCACCCCGTGGACACCACCCGGGTCACAGGGAACGCCGCCGGGATCACAGGGAACGCCTCCGGCGTCGCAGAGCGGCCCCTGGACACCGCCATCGGCTCAGGACGGCCCCTGGACGCCTCCGGCGCCGCAAGATGCGCCGTGGACTCCGCCGACACCTCAGGACGGGTCCTGGACGCCTCCGGCACCGCAAGATGCCTCCTGGACGCCCCCGGCACCGCAGGACGGCCTCTGGACGCCTCCAGCACCGCAAGGTGCCTCCTGGACGCCCCCGGCACCACTGTCCAGTCGTTCGGTGCCACAGGACGCGCCGCCCACCCCACAGGACATCCTGTTCGGCCGGTCCGCGCCACACGACGCGCCACCCGCACCACAAGACCTGCCGTCCAACGGCCCCACGCCACAGAACGTCTCATCGGTGCCACCCATGCCACACGACCCGCTGTCGGGGCGTCCCACGCCGCAGGACGCGTCATCGGCGTCCCCCAAGCCGCAGGACGGGCCGGCCACCTCGCCGCAGGATGCGCCTCTCACCGGGCAGAACGCCACTCGGTCCTCTCAAGGCGGCCGGCAGGACGGCGGCTACCGCTCGGGCGACGGCGCGTGGCGTCCTCAGACACCGCAATACCCCGACATCCCGGTCTGGCCGCCGCCGGACATGCTGGACGACGATCGTCTCGGCGCGACGAACCCGGGCGGCATCCAGGACGGCACGCCGCGCACTACAGATGCCAAGGACGGTAAGCACTCGGCCGGATCGGCGGACGGCGAGCGCTCCAAGGTGCCGGACGTGGGACACATCCCCGATGCCAAGGGCGGCAGGCACACCGATGGCGCCTCGTCCTACGTCAGCGGGTCGTCCGGCATGTCGTCGAACGCCGGTCGACCCGAGACGTCGCCAAGCGCGGAGCGGTCCGAGACCCCACCAGGCACCGAACAGGCCGAGACCTCACCCGGGTCCGTGCCGCCGTCACAGCCTTCACCCACACCTGGACCGACACCGTCACCCGATCCGAGGCCGACGCCGTCCATCCCGGCGCCGTCACCGCCTCCGGCCCCGTCACCGCCCCCGATCCCGGCGCCGTCCATCCCTGCGCCGCGTCCCGCCGCGCCCGCCACGCCACCACCGTCCGATCCCTCCACGTCTCCGGGATCCGGTGCCTCCGCGTCTCCGGGATCCGGTCCCTCCACGTCTCCGGGAACTGGTGCGTCCGCGTCTCCGGGAACTGGTGCGGCCACGATGTCTGGTACGTCGGAGGGGACGGGCAGGTTCAGCGACTCCGGCATATCGTCGGGCACCTCCGACGCGGCGAAGCGGAGCGAGGCGAAGGGCCTGCCGGCCATTCCGCGTTCGCAGGCCGGTCCTCCGCCGCGCGCGGCCCTTCCTCCCCCGCATCGGCCGGGCACTCCGCTGCCGCCCGCGCCGATGTCGCTCCCTCCGCTGGACCGCCCCTCGCAGGGGACGCACACGCCGTCGCAGGGGGCTCACAAGCCTGGGGGCCCCACCGCACCGGCCCGTCTGCCCGGCACGCCTCTGCCACCGGCTCCGCTGACCAGCGATGCGCTGACGCTGCGTTCCCGCAACCCGCTCGCACGCGATGCCGCCGAGGGGTCGGCCCAGCAGCCGGCTCCGGGCGCCACCGACCCGGCCCCTGGAACGCGGGGCCTGACCTCGAGCAGGCCGTACCAGCCCACGGGCGCACAGGGCTCCGCTCCAGGCGCGCCCGCTTCCGGTCCAGGAGCACGAGGTCTTCCGCCCGCGCCCGCGCCGGGCACACCGCTTCCGCCCGCTCCTCGTACCCTCTCGCCGCTCCCCCTGCCTGCCGGCGGCACCGCATCGCCCGCCGAGGGCGCCAGGACCGGCGAGAGCACCGCGCCCGCGACCGGCCTTTCCCGAGGCCGAGGCGGCACCGCGGCGGGCGACGACCAGCCCACCACCGGTGGCACCCCGTCCACGCCCGCCGGCATCCCCTCCACGCCCGCCGGCCCCCTGTCCACGGCCGACGCCGGCGCCCCGTCCGCGATCGGCGGCTTCGCGGGCCCGCCACCTGCCACCGGCACGCAGCCCCCCACCGGCGGCATCGCCGGCACATCCCCTGGCACCGGCGGCACGGCCGGCACGCCGTCCGCCATCACCGGCCTCACGGGCACGCAGATGGCCGTGAACGGCATCGCGAGCGCGCCGCCCGCCACCAGCGGCGCTACCAGCACGGCGCCCGCCACCGGAGGTGCCGCAGGTTCGCCACCCAGCACCGGCACCGGCGTCACACCGGCAGGCGGCGGGACACCGGTCGCCTCGAGGTCTCCCTTGTCGGGGCCCACGACGACACGACCGGACGCGCCGTCGACGGGACTGGCAGCAACGGCGCCATCAATGGCACCGAACGCACCTGTAGCACCGCATGGATCGAATGCACCGGACGCGCTCTCGGGACCGGCAGGATCGGCAGCACCCGGCGGAGCTCCGTCTGGACCGGCGGCAACAATGGCACCGGGAGCAGTGGCGGGCGCTGTGGCGGCCGGCGGCCTCGCCTCCACGGTGACATCCGGGCCGAGCGCCGGCGTCGGGGGTACCGGAGGCTTCGCGGCCGGCGACCGTCCGACGGCGTCGGAGGTCGCGGTCGAACGGCCGCCGTTCGTACCACCCGGCGCCACGCCGCCCGAGCCGCCCGCAGGTACGGGCGCGGCCGAGCCGGCTCCCCGCTCAGGGAAGCGGGTGGTGCTGGCCGCCGGAGTCGCCGTGGCGATCGCGGCGATCGGCACGGCCGCGTACTTCGGGTACCAGGCCTACAACGGGGGCGGCAAGCCGGTGACCATGCCCGACCCGTTGCCGTCGGTGGACGTGCGCCTGCCCGAGGAGGAGCCGACCGAGACCGCCTCCCCGGAGCCGAGCACGGCGGCCACCACCATCCTTGACTCGGTGAAGACCGACCCGAAGAAGCTCACCCTCAAGGAGGCGTTCGCCCAGCGGCGGGTGATCGTCGGCGGACGCGCCTACACCCGCGCCAAGGTGGACATCACCCCGCGGTGCGACAAGGTGGCCGTGGGCGGCTTCGCCACGGCGCTGAAGCGCCAGAAGTGCAGCCGGGTCCTGCGGGCGACGTACGTTGACAACAAGCGCCGCTACGCGGTGACGACCGGCATCGCCGTGTTCCCCACCAAGCAGGCGGCCGTCGCGGCGGACAAGAAGAAGAACCTCGCGAAGACCGTCTGGTTCCGCGGACTGGCCGGCGGCGCGGGAACCGGCACCGACAAGGCCGACATCTCCGGCGGTTACGCGGCGGGGCTGGTCTGGGGGCACTACATCGTCTTCAGCTTCGCCACCTACAGCGACGGTCACACCCCCACCGGCCAGGAGAAGGACCTCGGCCCGGTCAGCGGCGCCTTCCGCGACCACACCGCCCAAGTGATCGAAAAGCGCGTCACCGACTGACACGTCACCGCCCGACGGAGACGACCCGGGTGAGCACCTCCCGCCCGGGTCCGACCCACTGAGCCCGGCTCCTCGATCGGATCCGCCACGACAGGCCGGCCGGGGCCTGTCCACGCCGGCCCGCCCGCGTGGAAAGCGCCGGCGGGCGCGGCCGGGCGACCACACTCGACCATGCGGTGGTCGCCTGTGGAGCGGGGACACCAGCACACCCCATCGCACAGCTCAGAGGTGGGAGCTCGCGGGCTCAGGCGGTGAGGGTGCGGAGATGGGGATCTCGCGGACTCAGGGGTGAAGGTGCGGAGACGGGAGCTCGCAGACTCAGACGTGAGAGCGCGGAAGTGGGGAGCTCGCGGGGTCAGGGGGTGAGGGTGCGGAGGTGGCGGGTTTGGCGGGCTCGGGGGGCCAGGTCGGGGTCGGCGGGGTAGCGGACCTCCTCCAGGCACAGGCCGCGGGCGGGGGCGACGTTCACCCCCGAGTCGCGCACGGCCTTCAGGAGCACGTCAGCAGGCCATTCCACGGCCCTGTGGCCTTCGCCGACGGCGAGCAGGCATCCGACCAGGGCGCGCACCATCGAGTGGCAGAAGGCGTCGGCGACGACGGTGGCGACGAGCAGGCCCTCGGCGTCGCGCGTCCACGAGAGGCGCTGGAGCTCGCGGATGGTGGTGGCGCCGTCCCTCCTCTTGCAGAAGGCGGCGAAGTCGTGCTCCCCGAGGAGATGGACGGCCGCGTCGTTCATGCGGCCGACGTCCAGGGGGCGCGGGTACCACAGGACCTCGTTACGGCGCAGTGGGTCACCGCCACCGGGCGCGTCGCAGACACGGTAGGCGTAGCGTCGCGACAGCGCCGAGAACCGGGCGTCGAAGCCCTCAGGGGCCTGTCTGAGGGCATGGACCCGTACATCGGGCGGTAGAACCCCGGCCAGCCGCCGGGTGAGCGCGGAGAGGCGCTGAGCGCCGCTCATCGGGGCCGCGTCCTTGCGGCGTCCCTCGACGGCGCGGAGCGCCTCGGGGGGAAGGTCGACATGGGCTACCTGGCCCCGCGCGTGGACCCCCGCGTCGGTACGGCCGGCGACCGTGAGGGAGGGGGGCGGTTCGAGACGCAGGATGCGGCCGAGCGCCGTCTCCAGCTCGCCCTGCACGGTCCGCTGTCCGGGCTGGCGGGCCCAGCCGGAGAACGCCGTGCCGTCGTACCCGAGATCCATCCGCAACCGCAGCATCGCGGACGGCGCCTCCGGCGCCGGGGGCGGAGCGTCCTGGGGGGCCGTCGAGGAGTTCCCGAGACCGGACGGGGCGGTGGGTGCGGACTCTGCGGGCGGTGGTGTGGGCACTGCGTCCCCCTGCGTGCCGGGATCGCCGTTGGGCGTTCGGTGGAGCGAAGGTATCGGTCGAGGACGGGCTGGAGGGGCGGGGTGAACGCGGACGGGCCCAGCGCACCGAGGTGGTGTGCTGGGCCCGTCTTCGCGATCGGCGGCCGGATGGCTCCGGCCGTGCCCGGGGACGGCGGCGCCCCCGGGATGGCCGCTAGGCGATCAGGCCTCGTCCTTCTTGGACTCGGTCTTCTCGCCGGCCTCCGCGCTCTCGTCGGCCGGAGCCGCGTCGGCGGGGGCCTCGTCGGCCGGGGTCGCGTCGGCGGGAGCGTCGTTCTCGGGAAGCTCGACGATCTCCTCGGCCGGGGCGGCGGCGGCCGGCGCGGTGCGGGTCGTGGTGACCGCGTTCAGCGGCTCCGACACCAGCTCGATCAGCGCCATCGGGGCGTTGTCGCCCTTACGCGGGCCGAGCTTGGTGATGCGGGTGTAGCCACCGGGACGCTCGGCGAAGGTCGGCGCGATCTCGGTGAACAGGTGGTGGATGACGCCCTTGTCCTTGACCACGGTCAGAACCTGGCGACGGTTGTGGATGTCGCCCTTCTTGGCCTTGGTGATCAGACGCTCGGCCAGCGGCCGGAGGCGCTTGGCCTTGGTCTCGGTGGTGCGGATGCGGCCGTGCTGGAACAGCTGGGTGGCGAGGTTCGCCAGGATCAGCCGCTCGTGAGCCGGGCTGCCGCCGAGACGTGCGCCCTTGGCAGGCTTGGGCATGGTCCTTCTCCTTTGGGATAACCCGCTCCGGCCGTGTCAGGTACCGGGGTCGGGCCGGGAGCCCTGGTCGTTCGGACAGGGCTCCCGTTGATGAGGTGATGCGGTGACGCGGGCCGCCGCACCGAAGGCGCTCGCCTCCGGCGCGAGCCGGTCAGGTCAGTACTGCTCGGTCTCGACGTAACGGGCGTCGTCGTCGTCGTAGTCGCCGCCGGCGACGGCCGTCGGGTCGAACCCGGGCGGGGAGTCCTTGAGGGACAGCGTCATCTCGTGCAGCTTCTGCTTGACCTCTTCGATCGACTTGGCACCGAAGTTCCTTATGTCGAGAAGGTCCTGCTCGCTGCGCGCGACGAGCTCACCCACGGTGTGGATGCCCTCGCGCTTGAGGCAGTTGTAGGAGCGAACGGTGAGGTTCAGCTCCTCGATCGGCAGCGCCAGGTCGGCGGCGAGCGCCGCGTCCGTCGGCGACGGGCCGATGTCGATGCCCTCGGCCTCGACGTTGAGCTCGCGGGCCAGGCCGAACAGCTCGACCAGGGTCTTGCCGGCGGAGGCCACCGCGTCGCGGGGCTTCATCGACGGCTTGGTCTCGACGTCCAGGATCAGACGGTCGAAGTCGGTGCGCTGCTCGACTCGGGTGGCCTCGACCTTGTAGGTCACCTTCAGGACCGGCGAGTAGATCGAGTCGACCGGCACGCGGCCGATCTCCTGGCCGGGCTGCTTGTTCTGGGCGGCCGAGACGTAGCCGCGACCGCGCTCGACGGTCAGCTCCATCTCGAGCTTGGCCTTGCCGTTCAGCGTGGCGATGTGCAGGTCGGGGTTGTGCACCTCGACACCGGCGGGCGGCGCGATGTCGGCGGCCGTGACCTCACCGGGGCCCTGCTTGCGCAGGTACATGACGACGGGCTCGTCGTGCTCGGAGGACACGACCAGCGCCTTGAGGTTCAGGATGATGTCGGTGACGTCTTCCTTGACCCCGGGCACGGTCGAGAACTCGTGCAGGACGCCCTCGATGCGGATGCTGGTGACCGCCGCCCCCGGAATGGAGGACAGCAGCGTGCGGCGCAGCGAGTTGCCGATGGTGTAGCCGAAACCCGGCTCCAGCGGCTCGATGACGAACCGCGACCTGGTCTCCTCGATGGACTCCTCGAGAAGGGATGGGCGCTGTGCGATCAGCATGGGTTCTCCCCTGGTTCCGCGGGGCCCGCTATTTGACCACCGCGATTGGGTTCTTCACTGCCGAAGCTGTACGGCCTCCACCAGGATGCCGTACAGCTCTGCGGCAGACTAACTCGAGCCTTACTTGGAGTAGAGCTCGACGATCAACTGCTCCTGGACCTGGGTGTCGATCTGCTGACGGACCGGGAGCTGGTGCACCAGGATGCGCAGCTTGTCCGGAACGACGCCGAGCCAGGCCGGGACGGTCCTGTCGCCGACGGTGGCGCGGGCCACCTCGTACGGCATGAGGTTGCGAGCCTTCTCGCGGACCTCGATGATGTCGTGCTCGCGCACGCGGTACGACGGGATGTCGACCTTCTTGCCGTTCACCAGGATATGGCCGTGGCGCACCTGCTGGCGGGCGGCGTCACGGGACACGGCGAGGCCGGCGCGGAAGACGACGTTGTCGAGACGGCTCTCCAGGATCTGGAGGAGGTTCTCACCCGTCTTGCCGGACTTGCGGTTGGCTTCCTCGTAGTAGTTGCGGAACTGCTTCTCGAGGATGCCGTAGATGCGGCGGGTCTTCTGCTTCTCGCGGAGCTGGAGCTGGTACTCCGACTCCTTGGGACGGCCGCGGCCGTGCTCACCCGGCGGGTAAGGACGGATCTCGATGGGGCACTTGGGGGACTCACACTTGCTGCCCTTGAGGAAGAGCTTGGTCTTCTCACGGCGGCAGAGCTTGCAGTCCGCTCCGGTGTAACGAGCCATTTCTCTATTTCTCCTGGGCCTCAGACGCGGCGGCGCTTGGGCGGACGGCAGCCGTTGTGCGGAACCGGGGTCACGTCCTGGATGGACCCCACCTCAAGGCCGGTGGCCTGGAGGGACCGGATGGCGGTCTCGCGACCGGAACCGGGGCCCTTCACGAAGACGTCGACCTTGCGCATGCCGTGCTCCATGGCCCGGCGGGCGGCGTTCTCGGCGGCCATCTGCGCCGCGAACGGCGTGGACTTGCGAGAGCCCTTGAAGCCGACGTGGCCGGCGCTGGCCCAGGAGATCACGTTCCCGCTCGGGTCGGTGATCGAAACGATCGTGTTGTTGAACGTGCTCTTGATGTGGGCGTGCCCGTGAGCGACGTTCTTCTTTTCCTTGCGGCGCACCTTCTTCGGTGCACCCTGGCGGCTCTTCGGAGGCATGTAGCGCTATCTCCTGAGGTGGTCGGTCCTGCTGCGTGGACGGGGGCGCGGCATCGGGCCAGTGACTGGCCCGGCTCGGCGCCCCGTCGCGGACTACTTCTTGCCGGGCTTCTTCTTGCCGGCCACGGTCTTCTTCTTGCCCTTGCGGGTGCGCGCGTTGGTCTGCGTGCGCTGCCCGTGGACCGGAAGGCCGCGGCGGTGACGGATGCCCTGGTAGCAGCCGATTTCGATCTTGCGACGGATGTCGGCCTGAACCTCGCGGCGGAGGTCACCTTCGATCTTGAAGGTGGCCTCGATGTAGTCACGCAGCGGAACGAGCTCGGTGTCGCTGAGCTGGTGCACCCGCAGGTCACCGTTCACGCCGGTGGCGTTCAGGATCTCCAGGGCGCGGCTGCGGCCGATTCCGTAGATGTAGGTGAGAGCGATCTCCAGCCGCTTGTCGCGGGGGAGGTCGACGCCAACCAGGCGAGCCATGGTCGGGCATTCTCCTTCGATGTGGCGGAGGTCCTGCGTCCCACTACCCCTCCCCATGCCCGGGGTGAGGGCCCCGGCCTCCGACCGGGGGTCGCCCGCGCGGTTCGGCCTCGCGGCCGCCTGCGCGGGTGTGGTGCGCGATTACGTTGTTCCGGCCGGGCCGGCCGCCCGCTGGGGCCGCCCTCCCGTCCGGGCCGCGATCAGCCCTGGCGCTGCTTGTGGCGCAGGTTGTCGCAGATCACCATGACGCGACCGTGCCGGCGGATCACCTTGCACTTGTCGCAGATCTTCTTGACGCTCGGCTTGACCTTCATAGTCCCTGTCGTTCCTCAGACGGCCCGCCCGCCGGTCCGGCCGGGTCGATCCGCGCGCGCCGTGCGAAGCGCACGGTGGACGCGGTTCTTCCTCGCCGCCGGGACGGGGGGCTTACTTGTATCGGTAGACGATCCGCCCACGACTGAGGTCGTAGGGGCTCAGTTCCACGACGACCCTGTCGTCGGGGAGGATCCGGATGTAGTGCATCCGCATCCGTCCGCTGATGTGGGCCAGGACCTTATGGCCGTTGTCGAGTTGCACCCGGAACATCGCGTTCGGGAGCGACTCAACCACAGTGCCCTCGATCTCGATGGCGCCGTCCTTCTTGGCCATGTCCCTCGCGTTTCACTGATCGGTCGTCTGAGGTATCGGATCACTAAGCAGCCGCGACCTAGAACGCGCGTGAGAGAGCGGCGATAGCTGACCGCCGACGCGTCTGGTCATAGTGAGCCGACAAAGGAGTGTACGACAACCGGCGTGGAAATGCGAAACGCCTGACGTTTGTCCGGACACAACCGACCACCAGCGTACCTCAGCGGAGCGAGAAAGGGGATGGACGCGCCCACCCGGCCGCACGGTACCGCCGATACCGGGCCTGGGTGGGCGCGTGCTTGTGCGCGCAGGGGATGTGCCCGCAAAAGATCACCTACCCGGCGACAACCCGGGAAACTGCCATCAGCGGTAAAGCCTGCGTCCAATGCCCGTGAACAGTCCGATACCGCCGGACAGGACATCCGATACCTCCGGGTGCGCCCCGGCCGGCCGATGCCGTGGTCCCAGGACGCTTCGACGCCTCGCGGCGGTCCAGCGTCCCCACGGACGGACCCGGCCCGATGTCACCGGACACGACGAGAGCGGGCGCTCCCCCAGGAGCGCCCGCTCTGTTTCCCCCGCCTCCGGTCCCCCTCACTGAGACCGGGAGGTCTGATCACCGCTTCGAGGAGACCGGATCAGAACCGGTGCCAGCCGCTCCAGTCGTAGTCACGGGTGGAACCCTCGCCCACGCGGAAGCGGAAGCCGTCGACGCCGCGGTTGAAGAAGATCTTGCTGGCGCTGTGGCCGAAGGTGCGGTAGCGGTTGTAGAAGTGCCAGCCGCTGCCGTTGTGGTAGTAGACGTCCAGCCAGCTGTACTGGCGGTCGCGGTCGCGGTCGAACAGGTCGAAGTCGAGGTAGTAGCGGCCGCCCGACCGGCCCCAGAAGCCCCGGACGTAGGAGCGGTCGCCCCGGTCCTCGCGCCCGCCGAAGTCGGAGAAGTACGGGCCGAAGCTGTGGCGGGACAGAGCCTGGGAGGCCGAGGTGGCGGCGGTGGCGGCGGTGGCGCTCGCCGTCGACGCCGAGGCGGCGGGGGCGGCGGCGACGCCCGCCGCCAGAGCACCGGCGAGGGCGGTGCCGACGAGCAGGTTGCGGATCTTGCGCACGGTTTCCTCCTGTGAGCGAGCGTCCTCGGATGAGGACGGATTCCCCGTGCCGGCCGAGCTTTCTGTGTGCTGCTCGTTCCGGACAACGCTCACGTTATGGAGGCTCGGCATTCCCTTCTGCGTACGAATACGCACAGAACGCCGAACGTGTATTACTACGCAGAGCGGGCCGAGACCGGAGCCTCAGCGCTCCCTGCGCTTCCTGTCCTTCTTGCTCTTGCCGATCTCGTTGGGGTCCGAGCCGGACAGGGTGCTGATCAGCATGAGCACCGCCCAGGGACCGCCGACCCACATCGGCCAGAAATATCCGCCGAGGTCGGTCATGGCGTAGACGAGGGTGCAGATGCCGAACACGCTGGCCCACGAGGTCCAGGCCGCCTTCACCCCGGGATGCATCCCCGCGGGCCGGCGCCGCTCTGGCGCCTGCGCCGCCGGCAGGGCGTTCAGGTCGATGTCCGGCAGGTCGGCGGTGAGCTTCTGCAGGTCGCCATAGGTGCGCCCGGCGTAGACCAGCTCCAGGCGCTCGTTGAACTCCTCCATCGTGAGCCGGCCCTGGGCGCAGTGCTCACGCAGCGCGGCCGCGACCCTGTCTCTGTCGCCGTCGGACGCCCTCATGTCCGGTGTCGCCGCCATCACCATCAACTCCCGCGCAGACGTCAGCCAACGAGCCGTTCCACGAGCGGGTCAAAGGAGTGCCTCACTCCGTCTTGCCGTCGGTGCCGGCCTTCTCTCCCAGAAGCTCGCCAAGGCGTGCCTTCCCCCCGTCAAGGGCGGTGAGCACCCAAGGACCATTATCGGTCACCGCGACGCTGTGCTCGAAGTGCGCGGAGGGTTTTCCGTCGATGGTGACGACCGTCCAGTCGTCGGCCAGGACGCGGGTGCGGTCGGTGCCGAGATTGACCATCGGCTCGACGGCGAAGCACATGCCGGTCTCGAAGCGCGGGCCCCGGCCGGGCCGCCCGTGGTTGGCCACCCACGGCTCCATGTGCATCTCGGTGCCGATGCCGTGGCCGCCGTACTCCTGCGGGATGCCGTAGCGCCCCTGAGAGCGCACGTAACGCTCGACCTCGAACCCGACGTCGGACAGGTGCCGCCCCACGGTCAGCGCGGCGATGCCGCGCCACATGGCCTCCTCGGTCACCCGCATCAGCTCGGCGAGCTTCGGGTCCACCTCGCCGATGGCGACGGTGATCGCCGAGTCGCCGTGCCAGCCGTCCAGGATGGCGCCGCAGTCGATGGAGATGACGTCGCCGTCGCGCAGGGGACGGCGGTCGCTCGGGATGCCGTGGACGACCTCGTCGTTCACCGAGGCGCAGATGGTCGCCGGGTATCCCTGGTAGCCCTTGAACGAGGGGGTCGCGCCCTCGTCGCGGATGGCCTTCTCGGCGATGGCGTCCAGGTCGAGCGGCGTCATCCCGGGTCGCACGGAATCGCGCAGGAGCTGGAGCGTGCGCCCGACCACCAGACCGGCGGCCCGCATCTTCTCCAGCTGCTCAGGTGTCTTGATCTGAATTCCGTGCTTGTTCTTCTTGAACACTTACTGGCACCCCCTGGGGTGAATCAACGGACCGCCCGGCATCCCAATTCCCCCGATTGTCCCCCGACAAGCCGGACGCCACCCTTGGGACGGGCCCAAAGGTGGCGTCGGTGCCTATATCGCCGCGCTCGGCGGCTCTCAGTCGGCGAAGCGGCGCAGTTCGGCCATCGCCCGCTGGGTGATCTCTTCGACCGGACCGGTCGCGTCCACACCGTGCAGGATGCCCTCGTCGGCATAGAAGGAGATCAGCGGAGCCGTCTGCTGCTGATACACCTCCAGCCGGTGGCGGATGGTCTCTTCCCGGTCGTCATCACGCTGGAACAGATCGCCGCCGCAGGCGTCGCACACCCCTTCCTGGGAAGGGGGGTCGAAGACCACGTGCCACACCTTGCCGCAGGAGCGGCAGGTGCGCCGGCCGGCGAGCCGGCGCACGACCTCCTCGTCGTCGACCACGAGCTCGAGCACGACGTCGAGGTGGGTGCCGAACTCGGCCAGCATCTTGTTCAGAATCTGCGCCTGCGGCACGTTTCGCGGGAAGCCGTCCAGCAGGAAACCCTCCTGCGCGTCCGGCTCCCCGAGGCGGTCGCGGACCATGGCGACGGTCACCTCGTCGGGTACGAGGTCGCCGCGGTCCATGTACTCCTTGGCAAGCTTGCCGAGTTCCGTGCCGCCCGACACGTTGGCACGGAAGATGTCACCTGTCGAGATCTTCGGGATGGACAGGTTCGATGCGATGAACTGGGCCTGTGTCCCCTTGCCCGCTCCGGGGGGCCCGACCAGGACGACGCGCACTACTTGAGGAAGCCCTCGTAGTTCCGCTGCTGAAGCTGGCTCTCGATCTGCTTAACGGTGTCCAGCCCAACACCAACCATGATCAGAATGCTCGTGCCTCCGAACGGGAAGTTCTGGCTCGCCCCGGCCACCGCGAGCGCGATGATCGGGACCATGGAGATCAACCCCAGATAGAGCGAACCCGGAGCGGTCAGCCGCATGAGCACGTAGTTGAGGTACTCGGCGGTCGGCCGGCCCGGGCGGATGCCCGGGATGAATCCACCGTACTTCTTCATGTTGTCGGCCACCTCAACCGGGTTGAAGGTGATGGACACGTAGAAGTAGGTGAAGAAGATGATCAGCACGAAGAACGTGACCATGTAGACCGGGTGGTCGCCTCGGACGAAGTTCTGTGCGAGCCACTGCACGATCGCGCCGGGGTTCTCCTTGTTGCCGAACAGCGAGACCACCAGCTGCGGCAGGTAGAGCAGCGAAGAGGCGAAGATGACCGGGATGATGCCGGCCTGGTTCACCTTCAGCGGGATGTAGGTCGAGGTCCCGCCGTACATGCGACGCCCGACCATGCGCTTGGCGTACTGGACCGGGATGCGGCGCTGGGCCTGCTCGACGAACACCACCGCGGCGATCATGAACACTCCGACCACCATCACCACGACGAAGGTGAAGGCGTTCTGCCGGAAGATGTTCAGCAGCTCCGAGGGGAAGACCGCGATGACCTGGGTGAAGATCAGGATCGACATGCCGTTGCCGACGCCGCGGTCGGTGACCAGCTCGCCCAGCCACATGATGACCGAGGTGCCGGCCGTCATGACGACCACCATCGTGACGATGGTGAAGGCGTCGTTGTTCACCAGGAGCGGCTGACGGCAGTTCGGGAACAGCTGCCCGGTGCGGGCGAGCGCGACGAACGCGGTCGACTGCAGGACGGCCAGGCCGATGGTCAGGTAACGCGTGTACTGGGTGATCTTCGCGGTGCCGGACTGGCCCTCCTTCTTGAGGGCCTCCAGGCGGGGGATCACCACCGTGAGGAGCTGAAGGATGATGCTCGAGGTGATGTACGGCATGATGCCGAGCGCGAACACTGAAAGTTTCAGCAGCGCGCCGCCACTGAACAGCTGCACCATGCCATAGATGTTGGCGGAGTCGCCCGCCTGCGCCTCTTTCAGACACTGCTGCACGTTCGTCGTGTTGACGCCCGGGGTCGGCAGCACCGAACCCAGCCGGAACAGCACGATGATGGCCAGTGTGAAGAGCAGCTTGTTGCGCAGGTCGGGCGTACGGAACGCCCGGGTAATCGCGGTCAGCACGGTCCCTCCTGCGCGCCTGTAAGGCGGTGTCGGTCAGCGAAGGTCTGGGTGTGATGCATCGGCACGTCTCTGATCAACGAGCCCTGGACAGCCTTTGTCCAGCGCACTCTAACGCACTACGGGCGCGGCGGCTCCCACGGAGCCCCCGCGCCTCGTACTGCCTTGACTACAGCTCGGTGACGGAGCCACCGGCCGCAGCGATCTTCTCCTTCGCGGAGGCGGAGAAAGCGTGCGCCTGCACGTTCAACGCCACCGAGATGTCACCGGTTCCCAGCACCTTGACCGGCTGGTTCTTGCGGACCGCGCCCCGCTCGACCAGCGTGTCCACCGAGACGTCGCCGCCGTCGGGGAACAGCTCGCCGAGCCTGTCCAGGTTGACGACCTGGTAGGTCGTCTTGAACATGGCGTTGGAGAAGCCCTTGCGCTTCGGCAGCCGCCGCTGAAGCGGAACCTGGCCGCCCTCGAAGCCGAGAGGGACGTTCGTGCGGGACTTGGTGCCCTTGGTGCCACGACCGGAGGTCTTGCCCTTGGACGCCTCGCCACGACCCTTGCGGATCTTGGCCTTGTTGGCGCCCTTGGCCGGCCGCAGGTCGTGCAGGCGCAGCGGCGTGCCGCCGCTGGTGTTCTCAGCGTTAGCCATGACTAGTCGACCTCTTCCACCTCGACGAGGTGCGTCACCACGGCGACCATGCCCCGGATCTCCGGGCGGTCCTCCTTGACGACGACATCGCCGATTCGCTTCAGGCCCAGCGAGCGCAGCGAGTCACGCTGGTTCTGCTTGCCACCGATCTTCGACCGGGTCTGGGTGATCTTGAGACGAGCCATCGGCTAGCTCACCGCCTTCGCCGCCGCGGCGGCCTCGGCGATGCCCTCGGCGCGAGCCTTGAGCATGCGCACGGGGGCGACGTGCTCGATCGGGAGCCCACGGCGGGCGGCGATCTCCTCGGGCCTGCTGAGGCCCTTCAGCGCCGCCACGGTGGCGTGGACGATGTTGATCGGGTTGTCCGAGCCGAGCGACTTGGACAGCACGTCGTGGATGCCGGCGCACTCAAGGACGGCGCGCACGGGGCCACCCGCGATGACACCGGTACCGGGCGAGGCCGGACGCAGCAGGACGACGCCGGCGGCGTCCTCACCCTGCGAGGTGTGCGGGATGGTGCCCTGGATGCGCGGCACCTTGAAGAAGTGCTTCTTGGCCTCCTCGACGCCCTTGGCGATCGCCGCGGGCACCTCCTTGGCCTTGCCGTATCCGACACCGACCAGGCCGTTGCCGTCACCGACGACAACCAGGGCGGTGAAGCTGAAGCGCCGACCACCCTTGACGACCTTGGCCACTCGATTGATCTTCACGACGCGCTCGATGTACGAGACGCCCTTCTCGGCAGCGCCGCCGCGGCGATCGTCGCGACGGTCCCGCCGCTCACCACCGCCGCCGGCACCGCGACGCGGAGCTGCAGCCATCAGTGGTTCCTCTCCTCGTTGCTCTTGATTGCGATGCCGGCCGGAGACATCAGTTGCGATCCTCGCCCCATCAGAACTCCAGCCCGCCTTCACGGGCGCTGTCCGCGAGAGCCGCGATGCGGCCCGCGTAGCGGTTGCCACCGCGGTCGAAGACCACGGTGGAGATCCCGGCGGCCTTGGCCCGCTGAGCGAGGAGCTCGCCGACCTTCTTCGCCTTGTCGGTCTTGGTGCCCTCGGCCGTGCGCAGGGAGGTGTCCAGCGTGGACGCGCTCACCAGCGTGTGGCCGGCGATGTCGTCGACGATCTGCACGAACAGGTGCCGTGCGGAGCGGTTGACGACCAGACGGGGACGGGCCGGAGAGCCCACGACCTTCTTGCGGACGCGGCGGTGACGACGCGAGCGCGACAGCGCGCGCGCGGCCGTGTGCTTGGCAACCTTGGTGAAGGCCATGACTACTTACCAGCCTTTCCGACCTTGCGGCGGATGACTTCGCCCTGGTACCGCACACCCTTGCCCTTGTAGGGGTCGGGCTTGCGCAGCTTGCGGATGTTCGCGGCGACCTCGCCGACCTTCTGCTTGTCGATGCCGTCCACGTGGAACAGGGTCGGCCGGTCGACGCGGAAGGAGACACCCTCAGGGGCGTCGACGATCACCGGGTGGCTGAAGCCCAGAGAGAACTCCAGCTGCGCCGGGCTCTTGGCCTGGACGCGGTAACCCACGCCGACGATCTCCAGCGTCTTGCTGTATCCCTTGGTCACGCCGTCCACCATGTTGGCGATCAGCGTGCGGGAGAGCCCGTGCAGCGCACGGACCTTCTGCTCGTCGTTGGGGCGGGTGACGGCGATCGCGCCGTCCTCGCCCTTCTCGACCACGATCGGCTCGGCGACCGTGTGCGAAAGCGTGCCCTTGGGGCCCTTGACCGTGACATCCCGGCCGTCGATGGTGATGTCAACACCATTCGGTACAGGGATGGGCAGCCGTCCAATTCGCGACATGCTGTGATTCCTCCCCTCTACCAAACGTAGGCGAGGACTTCCCCGCCCACACCACGCTTGCCGGCCTGCTTGTCGGTCATGAGCCCGCCGGACGTCGAGATGATCGCGACGCCCAGACCGCCCAGGACCCGGGGCAGGTTGTCCTTCTTTGCATAGACCCGCAGACCGGGCTTGGAAACCCGGCGCAGGCCCGCGATTGACCGTTCACGCGTGGGCCCGAACTTGAGCTCCACCACGAGGTTCTTCCCGACCTTGGCGTCTTCGACGGCCCAGGCCTGGATGTAGCCCTCCTGCTGGAGGATCTCGGCGATGTGCGCCTTGATCTTCGAGTACGGCATGGCCACGGTGTCGTGGTATGCCGAGTTCGCGTTACGCAGACGTGTCAACATGTCTGCGATCGGGTCGGTCATCGTCATGGCCGGTGGCCCTCCTCACCGCGGTTTCCCTGTGACCGGGACCTACGGTGTGGTCGTGGGCGCTTGAAGCAGCGCCCGGTTGATATGACTTATATGTACGGCTGGCGCCGTGCGGGCCCCTCCCGGAGGGATGTCCCTCGGGGAGCCCCTCGAAGAGGAGCCCGCACGCGAACTACCAGCTGGACTTGGTGATGCCGGGCAGCTCGCCCCGGTGCGCCATCTCGCGGAAGCACACGCGGCAGAGGCCGAACTTGCGGTAGACGGCGCGGGGCCGGCCACAGCGCGAGCATCGAGTGTACGCCCGCACGCCGAACTTCGGCTTGCGCTCGGCCTTCGCGATCAGAGACTTCTTGGCCATCAGGCCTCCTTGAAGGGGAAGCCGAGAAGCTTGAGCAGCGCCCGGCCCTGGTCGTCGTTCGTGGCGGTGGTCACGACCGTGATGTCCATGCCACGCTGACGGTCGACCCGGTCGGGGTCCACCTCGTGGAACATGACCTGCTCGGTGAGACCGAAGGTGTAGTTCCCGTTGCCGTCGAACTGCTTGGGCGACAGGCCGCGGAAGTCCCTGATGCGCGGGAGCGCGAGGGACAACAGCCGGTCGAGGAACTCCCACATGCGGTCGCCGCGGAGCGTCACGTGCGCGCCGATCGGCATGCCCTCGCGCAGCTTGAACTGGGCGATGGACTTGCGAGCGTGGGCGACGGCCGGCTTCTGGCCGGTGATGGCGGTGAGATCGCGCACCGCGCCCTCGATGAGCTTGGAGTCACGAGCCGCCTCGCCGACGCCCATGTTCACCTTGATCTTGGTGAGCCTGGGGATCTGCATGGCGTTCTCGATGCCGAACTGCTCACGCAGCTTGTCGGCGATCTCCGCGCGGTAGCGCTCCTTGAGGCGCGGAACCGCGCGCTCGGTCTCAGTTGTGGTGGCGGTCATCAGTTGTCCTCACCCGATTCGTCGGCCTTCTCGGCCTTCTTGGCGGGCTTGTCGTCCTTCTTCGCCTCATCCTTGAGCTTCTTGACGTTGCTCACGTGGATGGGGGCCTCCATGGTCTGCACGCCGCCTTCCTTGGCGCCGCGCGGTCCCTGGTGGGTGACCTTGGAGTGCTTCTTGATCATGTTGACGCCCTCGACGATCACGCGGTCCTCCCGCGGGATCGCCTGGATCACACGACCCTTGGCACCCTTGTCCTTACCGGCGATGACCTGGACGAGGTCACCCTTCTTCACATGCAGCTTCGGCATTTACAACACCTCCGGCGCGAGCGAGATGATGCGCATGAACTTCTTCTCGCGCAGCTCGCGACCCACCGGACCGAAGATACGCGTGCCCCGAGGGTCGCCACTGTCCTTGATGATGACCGCGGCGTTCTCGTCGAAGCGGATGTAGGAGCCGTCCGGGCGGCGGCGCTCCTTAGTGGTGCGCACCACGACAGCCTTGACCACATCACCCTTTTTGACGCCGGCGGCGGGAAGGGCGTCCTTCACCGTCGCGACGATGATGTCGCCGATACCCGCGTAGCGCCGACCCGAGCCGCCGAGCACACGGATGCACAAGATCTCCTTGGCACCCGTGTTGTCGGCGACCTTGAGCCGCGACTCCTGCTGGATCACGTCAACTCCCGTGTGTCACGCCGGTTCTCAATCGTGAGCCTGGCGGAACTAGATTTCGGTCTGATGCGCCCTGGCGCCGGCATGGCCGGCGCCGAGGGGGGACGCCCGCGCGGGAGACCCCCTTCCAGAGGGGTCTCCCGCAAGGCGACTTACTTGGCCCGCTCGAGGATCTCCACGACCCGCCACCGCTTGGTGGCGGACAGCGGCCGGGTCTCCATCAGGAGGACGCGGTCGCCGACGCCGCAGGAGTTGGCCTCGTCGTGGGCCTTGTACTTGGTCGTACGGCGGATGACCTTGCCGTACAGCGGGTGCTTCACGCGGTCCTCGACGGCGACGACGACGGTCTTGTCCATCTTGTCGCTGACCACCAGACCCTCACGGGTCTTGCGGTAGTTCCGCGCCTGCTTGTCGGTGCTCTCAGTTGTCTCAGCCATCGCTCGGCTCCTTCTCGACCGTGACGATGCCGAGCTCCCGCTCGCGCATCACGGTGTAGATACGGGCGATCTCGCGGCGGACGGCGCGAAGCCGCCCGTGGCTCTCCAACTGACCGGTCGCCGCCTGGAAGCGGAGGTTGAACAGCTCCTCCTTGGCTTCCTTCAGCTTCGTGACCAGTTCGTCCTGGTCAGAAGTCCGCAGCTCACCGGCGGTCAGGCCCTTAGCCATCACGCCTCACCCACTTCACGCTTAACAAACCGGCACTTCATCGGGAGCTTGTGCATCGCGCGCCGGAGGGCCTCGCGGGCCACCGGCTCGGAGACGCCCGAGAGCTCGAACATGACGCGGCCGGGCTTGACGTTGGCGATCCACCACTCCGGCGAACCCTTACCGGAACCCATGCGGGTCTCGGCGGGCTTCTTCGTC
Source organism: Sphaerisporangium sp. NPDC005288 (assembly GCF_040607475.1). NCBI lineage: Bacteria > Bacillati > Actinomycetota > Actinomycetes > Streptosporangiales > Streptosporangiaceae > Sphaerisporangium > Sphaerisporangium sp. NPDC005288. Next base: position 129,936 of record NZ_JBEXGT010000022.1, read on the forward strand.
AGCGGACGGTCCGGGTAGATGTTGATCCACACCTTGCCGCCACGGCGGATGTGCCGGGTCATGGCGATACGAGCGGCCTCGATCTGGCGGTTGGTCACGTAGTGGTGCTCAAGCGCCTGGATGCCGAACTCGCCGAACACGACCCTGGTGCCGCCCTTGGCGGCTCCGCTGCGGTCAGGCCGGTGCTGCTTGCGGTGCTTGACCCTGCGCGGGATCAGCATGGTCAGCTCCCTTCAGCACCCGGCTGCTCCGCCGGGCCGGTCTCGGGCGCCCCAGCGGGCGCGGTGCTTTCGGTCCTCGGGCCACGGCCGCCGCCACGGGGGGCGCCGCCGTCACGGCCACGACCGCCGCCGCCGCCCGCGCCCCGGCCGCGCTGCGGCCTGTCGGTGCGGTCGCGACGCTGGCCGCCCGCGCGCGCGCCGGCCGCGGCCGCCTCGCGCTCGGCGCGGCTGGTCGGGGCCTCGCCCTTGTAGATCCACACCTTCACGCCGATGCGGCCGAAGGTGGTGCGGGCCTCGTAGAAGCCGTAGTCGATGTCCGCGCGAAGGGTGTGCAGGGGCACACGGCCCTCGCGGTAGAACTCCGAGCGCGACATCTCGGCGCCGCCGAGACGACCGGCGCACTGGACACGGATGCCCTTGGCGCCGCTCTTCATCGCCGACTGCATGGCCTTGCGCATCGCGCGCCGGAAGGAGACCCGGCTCGACAGCTGCTCGGCCACGCCCTGGGCGACGAGCTGGGCGTCCACCTCGGGGTTCTTGACCTCGAGGATGTTCAGCTGGACCTGCTTCTTGGTCAGCTTCTCGAGGTCGCCACGGATGCGGTCCGCCTCGGCGCCGCGGCGGCCGATGACGATGCCCGGCCGGGCGGTGTGGATGTCGACCTGGACGCGGTCGGTGGTGCGCTCGATCTCGACCTTGGAGATGCCGGCCCGCTCCATGCCCTTCTGCAGCATGCGGCGGATCGAGACATCCTCGGCGACGTAGGACTTGTACAGCTTGTCGGCGTACCACCGGCTCTTGAAGTCGGTCGTGATGCCGAGCCGGAACCCGTGCGGGTTAACCTTCTGGCCCACTAGCGGGTCCTTCCCTTCGGCCTGCCCTGGCCTTCAGGCCGGGCTTCGACGATCACAGTGATGTGGCTCGTCCGCTTGTTGATCCGATAGGCACGGCCCTGGGCACGGGGACGGAACCTCTTCAGCGTCGGGCCCTCGTCGACCCACGCCCGGCTCACGACCAGCATCTCGCGGTCGAGCTTGAAGTTGTGCTCGGCGTTCGCCATCGCGCTCGTGAGCACTTTGAAGATCGGCTCGCTCGCCGCCTGGGGGGCGAACTGCAGCACGGCCTGCGCCTCCGAAGCGGGCAGCCCGCGAATGAGGTCCACCACGCGGCGGGCCTTCTGGGGCGTGACGCGGACGAACCGCGCCTGAGCCCTGGCTTCCATCGCTTACTCCTCGTTTCCTAAGGCGCTTACCGCCGGCTCCGCCGGTCTTCCTTGACGTGGCTGCGGAAGGTCCGCGTCGGCGCGAACTCGCCCAGCTTGTGACCGATCATCGACTCGGTGACGAACACCGGGACGTGCTTACGCCCGTCGTGGACGGCGATCGTGTGGCCCAGCATGTCCGGCACGATCATGGAGCGCCGCGACCACGTCTTGATGACGTTCTTGGTGCCCTTTTCGTTCTGCGTGTCCACCTTCTTCATCAGGTGGCCGTCGACGAACGGGCCCTTCTTAAGGCTACGTGGCATTTAGGCTGCTCCTACCGCTTCTTCCTCTTGCTCCGCCGACGGATGATCAGTCGGTCGCTGGCCTTGTTGGCCTGACGGGTACGGCCCTCGGGCTTGCCCTTGGGGTTCACCGGGTGGCGACCACCAGAGGTCTTGCCCTCACCACCACCGTGCGGGTGGTCGACCGGGTTCATCGCGACACCGCGGACGGTCGGGCGCTTGCCCTTCCAGCGGTTACGACCGGCCTTGCCGATGTTGATGTTGGCCTGCTCGGCGTTGCCGACCTGGCCGACCGAAGCGCGGCAGCGCACGTCCACCTGGCGCATTTCACCGGAGGGCATACGCAGCGTGGCGTACTGCCCTTCCTTGGCCAGCAGCTGGATCTGCGCGCCGGCGGACCGGCCCAGCTTCGCGCCGCCGCCCGGCTTCAGCTCCACGGCGTGGATGAAGGTACCGGTCGGAATGTTGCGCAGCGGCAGGCAGTTGCCCGGCTTGATGTCGGCCGCAGGGCCGTTCTCGATGCGGTCGCCCTGCTTGATGCCCGTGGGAGCGAGGATGTAGCGCTTCTCGCCGTCCGCGTAGTGCAGGAGCGCGATGCGCGACGTCCGGTTGGGGTCGTACTCGATGTGAGCGACCTTGGCCGGAATGCCGTCCTTGTCGTGGCGCCGGAAGTCGATGATCCGGTACGCACGCTTGTGCCCACCGCCCTGGTGACGCGCGGTCACCCGGCCGTGGACGTTACGACCACCCTTGCTGTGCAGGGGAGCAAGCAGCGACTTCTCCGGCGTGCTGCGCGTGATCTCGGCGAAGTCCGAGACGCTCGCGCCGCGGCGACCCGGAGTCGTCGGCTTGTATTTACGGATGCCCATCTTTTTCGTTCATCCCTTGTCGATGTTGCTTGGCAATGCGGCGGCGGAGATCAGCTGATCTGACCGAAGATGTCGATCCGATCGCCTTCCACCAGGCTCACGATCGCCCGCTTGGTGCTCGGGCGCTGGCCGTAACCGAACTTCGTCCGCTTACGCTTGCCCTGGCGGTTGATCGTGTTCACGCTGGTGACCTTGACGCCGAAGATCTGCTCGACAGCGATCTTCACCTGCGTCTTGTTGGCCGTCTTGCGCACCAAGAACGTGTACTTGTTGTGCTCATCGATCAGGCCGTAGCTCTTCTCAGAGACGATCGGCTTGATGATGATGTCGCGCGGGTCGGCGATCTTCTGCATCAGGCGTCTTCCTTCCCGCTGCCGCCCAGCCGAGCCACGACCTGGTCGTACGCCTCACGCGTGAAGACCACGTCGTCGTAGCAGAGCACGTCGTACGTGTTGAGCTGGCCGGCGTCCAGGAGGTGGACCTCCGGGGCGTTGCGCAGGCTCAGCCAGGTGTGCTCGTCGTCCGCGTCGACCACGACCAGGACGCTGCGAGCCTTGGAGATGTTGCGGAGCGCATCGAGGGCGGCCTTGGTCTTCGGGGTGTCCCCGGTGACCAGGCTGTCCACGATGTGCACGCGCCCGCCGGAAGCCCGGTCGCTGAGGGCCCCGCGCAGGGCGGCGGCCTTCATCTTCTTGGGCGTCTTCTGGGTGTAGTCACGCGGCTGCGGGCCGTGGACGGTGCCACCGCCGGTGAACTGCGGCGCGCGGGTCGAGCCCTGGCGGGCCCGGCCGGTGCCCTTCTGGCGGTACGGCTTCTTGCCGCCGCCGCTGACCTCACCGCGGGTCTTCGTCTTGTGGGTGCCCTGCCGGCGCGCGGCAAGCTGGGCGACGACGACCTGGTGGATCAGCGGGATGTTGACCTTGGCGCCGAAGATGTCCTCCGGCAGGTCGACGCTCCCGGTCTTCGCCCCGGCCGCGTCGAGGACGTCAACGGTGGTGCTCACTTGGCAGCCCCCTTCTTGGCAGCGGTGCGAATGAGGACCAGGCTGCCGTTGGCGCCGGGGACCGCACCCTTGACCAGGATGAGGTTCTTCTCGGCGTCCACGGCGTGAACCTTGAGGTTCTGGACGGTGGTGCGGACGTTGCCCATCCGGCCCGCCATGCGCAGTCCCTTGAAAACGCGGCCCGGAGTGGCGCAGCCGCCGATGGAGCCGGGCGAGCGGTGCTTGCGCTGGGTGCCGTGCGAGGCGCTGAGGCCCTTGAAGCCGTGACGCTTCATGACACCCGCGAAGCCCTTGCCCTTGCTCTTGCCGGTCACATCGATGTGCTGGCCGGCCTCGAAGGTGTCGGCCAGAACTTCCTGGCCGAGCGTGTACTCGGAGGCGTCGGAGGTCCGGAGCTCGACGAAGTAGCGGCGCGGGGTGATGTCGTGCTTGCGCAGATAATCACCAAGCGGCTTGTTCACCTTGCGCGGGTCCACCTGCCCGTACCCGAGCTGAACAGCGGAGTAGCCGTCCTTGTCCTCAGTGCGGACGCGGGTCACCACGCACGGACCGGCCTCGATGACGGTGACCGGGACGATCCGGTTGCCCTCGTCGAAGACCTGGGTCATGCCGAGCTTCTTGCCCAGGACGCCCTTGATCTGCTTAGCCATGTCAGTGCGTTCCCTCAGAGCTTGATCGAGATGTCGACGCCGGCCGGAAGGTCGAGACGCATGAGCGAGTCGACGGTCTTCGGCGTCGGATCGATGATGTCAATCAGCCGCTTGTGCGTGCGCATTTCGAAGTGCTCACGGCTGTCCTTGTACTTGTGCGGCGAGCGGATGACGCAGTACACGTTCTTCTCGGTCGGCAACGGCACCGGGCCCGCGACCTTCGCGCCAGTCCGCGTCACCGTCTCGACGATCTTCTTGGCCGAGCTGTCGATGACCTCGTGGTCATAGGCCTTAAGCCGGATGCGGATCTTCTGTCCCGCCATAGTGGCCTCGGTGTCCTTCGCTGTCGTCCTGCAAAAGTTTCGTGCGGCCTTTTGCCGCTATGGGTGTCCCACGTGACTTGCGCCCCATGGCCCGCCACCTCTTCCGTGATCTTGCAGTCATCTCGGTCGCGGCGGCCGAGACGACTGCGAGATCACGGGCCCGGCTGGGCTCGGAGCTCACCGTGGGCTCCGGGGCCGCCGAGGCGACCCCTTCGTGGTGCGGCGGTCGGACCCGTTCTCGGAGTCCGACCGCCGACCCGCGGTCGTGCTACTTGATGATCTTCGTGACTCGACCCGCACCGACGGTGCGGCCACCCTCACGGATGGCGAACTTGAGACCGTCCTCCATCGCGATGGGCTGGATGAGCTGGACGGACATCTCGGTGTTGTCACCGGGCATGACCATCTCGGTGCCCTCGGGAAGGGTCACGACGCCCGTCACGTCCGTGGTACGGAAGTAGAACTGCGGGCGGTAGTTGTTGAAGAACGGCGTGTGGCGGCCGCCCTCGTCCTTGGACAGGATGTAGACCTGCGCCTCGAACTCGGTGTGCGGGGTGGTCGTGCCCGGCTTGATGATGCACTGGCCGCGCTCGACGTCCTCGCGCTTGATGCCACGCAGGAGCAGACCGACGTTGTCACCGGCCCGGCCCTCGTCGAGGAGCTTGCGGAACATCTCCACACCGGTGACGGTGGTGGTGGTGCTCTTCTCCTTGATGCCGATGATGTCGACGGTCTCGTTGACCTTGACGATGCCGCGCTCGATACGACCGGTCACGACGGTGCCGCGGCCGGTGATCGAGAAGACGTCCTCGATCGGCATGAGGAAGGGCTTGTCGGTGTCACGAACGGGCTCGGGGACGTTGTCGTCCACGGCGTTCATGAGCTCGATGATCGAGTCGCCCCACTTCTCGTCGCCCTCGAGCGCCTTCAGCGCCGAGACGCGCACGACCGGCAGGTCGTCGCCCGGGAACTCCTGGGCGGAGAGCAGCTCGCGGACCTCGAGCTCGACGAGCTCCAGGATCTCCTCGTCGTCCACCATGTCGGCCTTGTTCAGGGCGACGACGATGTAGGGGACGCCGACCTGGCGGGCCAGGAGGACGTGCTCCTTGGTCTGCGGCATCGGGCCGTCGGTGGCGGCGACCACGAGGATCGCGCCGTCCATCTGCGCCGCACCGGTGATCATGTTCTTCACGTAGTCGGCGTGACCGGGGCAGTCCACGTGAGCGTAGTGGCGCTTCTCGGTCTGGTACTCGACGTGCGCGATGGAGATGGTGATGCCGCGGGCCTTCTCCTCGGGCGCCTTGTCGATCTTGTCGAACGGGGTCGCCTCATTGAGGTGAGGGAAACGGTCGTGGAGCACCTTGGTGATCGCCGCGGTCAGAGTGGTCTTGCCGTGGTCGATGTGCCCAATGGTGCCGATGTTCACGTGCGGCTTGGTCCGCTCGAACTTGGCCTTGGCCACTGCTCTGTCTCCTTAGAGATTCTGACGTGACTTGCTAGTCTCATTCGGGCTCGGAGCCCGATCCCCGGGCGGCGGTGGTCGCCGCCCGAGCCGGTTGGGTCTGGGACTCTCGTCCCGGTCCCCCGCCGGCGGGGACGGCGATCGCTCGACGTCCCCGGCCGTCCGGGTCCGGTGCTTATTCGCCCCGAGCCTTCGCGACGATCTCCTTGGCGATGCCCGGGGGCACCTCCGAGTAGGAGCTGAACTGCATGCTGTACACAGCCCGGCCCTGGGTCTTGCTGCGAAGGTCGCCCACGTAGCCGAACATCTCAGACAGCGGAACCAGGGCGTTGATGACCTTCGCCCCGGACCGGTCCTCCATCGCCTGGATCTGCCCGCGACGGCCGTTGAGGTCGCCGATGACATCACCCATGTAGTCCTCGGGCGTGGTGACCTCGACGGCCATCATCGGCTCCAGGATCACGGCGTCCGCACGGCGCGCGGCCTCCTTGAAGGCCATCGAACCGGCGATCTTGAAAGCCATTTCGGAGGAGTCGACCTCGTGGTAGGCACCGTCTAGGAGGGTGACCTTCACACCCACCATCGGGTAGCCGGCCAGCACGCCGAACTCCGCGGCCTCCTGGGCGCCCGCGTCCACCGACGGGATGTACTCCCGGGGGATGCGGCCACCGCTGACCTTGTTGGAGAACTCGTAGCCGTCGTTGCCCTCGCCCAGCGGCTCCAGGCTGATGATCACGCGCGCGAACTGGCCGGAACCACCGGTCTGCTTTTTGTGCGTGTACTCGACCTTCTCCACCTTGCGGCGGATGGTCTCGCGGTAGGCGACCTGCGGGCGGCCGACGTTGGCCTCGACCTTGAACTCGCGGCGCATCCGGTCGACGAGGATCTCCAGGTGGAGCTCGCCCATGCCCCAGATGACCGTCTGCCCGGTCTCCTCGTCCCGGCGGACCTGGAAGGAGGGGTCCTCCTCGGCCAGGCGCTGGATCGCGGTGCTGAGCTTCTCCTGGTCACCCTTGGTCTTGGGCTCGATCGCCACGTTGATGACCGGCGCGGGGAAGGTCATCGACTCCAGGACGACCTGGTTGGCCGGGTCGGAGAGGGTGTCACCGGTGGTGGTGTCCTTCAGACCCATGACCGCCACGATCTGACCGGCGTGCGCCGTCGGGCGCTCTTCGCGCTTGTTGGCGTGCATCTGGTAGATCTTGCCGATGCGCTCCTTCTTGCCCTTGACCGAGTTCACCACGGAGGTGCCGGTCTCGAGCGTGCCGGAGTAGATCCGGATGAAGGTGAGCTTGCCGAGGTGCTGGTCGCTCATGATCTTGAAGGCCAGCGCCGAGAACGGCTCGGTCGGGTCCGCGTGACGCTCGATGAGCTCCTCCTCCTTGCCGACCGCGTGCCCCTTGAAGGCGGGGATGTCGGTCGGGGCGGGGAGGTAGGCGACGATCGCGTCGAGCAGGGGCTGCACGCCCTTGTTCTTGAACGCGGTGCCGCACAGGACCGGGTTGAGCGCGCTGGCCAGCGTCGCGCGGCGGATGCCGGCGACGAGCTGCTCCTCGGTGGGCTCGACGCCCTCCAGGTAGAGCTCCATGAGCTGGTCGTCGTGCTCGGCGGCCGTCTCGATGAGCCGGTCGCGCCACTCGCGCGCCACCTCGGCGTGGTCGGCCGGGATGTCGACGGTGTCGTACATCTCGCCCTTGGCCGCCTCGGCGCTCCAGATCAGGCCCTTCATCTTCACCAGGTCGATGACGCCCTTGAAGTCGGCCTCGACGCCCCAGGGAAGCTGGATGACGAGCGGGGTCGCGCCGAGGCGCGACACGATCATGTCGACACAGCGGTGGAACTCGGCGCCGACGCGGTCCATCTTGTTCACGAAGCAGATGCGCGGGACGCCGTAGCGGTCCGCCTGCCGCCACACTGTCTCGGACTGCGGCTCGACGCCGGCCACGGCGTCGAAAACCGCCACAGCGCCGTCGAGGACGCGCAGCGAGCGCTCCACTTCGACGGTGAAGTCGACGTGGCCGGGCGTATCGATGATGTTGATCGTGTGATCAAGCCACTCGCAGGTGGTCGCGGCAGAGGTGATCGTGATGCCGCGCTCTTGCTCCTGCTCCATCCAGTCCATCGTGGCAGCGCCCTCGTGGACTTCACCGATCTTGTAGTTGATACCGGTGTAGAACAGGATGCGCTCGGTCGTGGTGGTCTTGCCCGCGTCGATATGGGCCATGATCCCGATGTTGCGGACCTTGGCCAGGTCAAGAGCGGTCGATGTCGCCACTTCTCTCGCGTCCTCGTCGTCTCGTCGTCGCCGCTGGGGTTACCAGCGGTAGTGGGCGAAGGCCTTGTTGGACTCGGCCATCTTGTGCGTGTCCTCACGCCGCTTCACGCTGGCGCCCAGACCGTTGCTCGCGTCGAGCAGCTCGTTCATCAGCCGCTCGGTCATGGTCTTCTCGCGGCGGGCGCGGGAGTACTGCACCAGCCAGCGCAGTGCCAGGGTGGTGCTGCGCGCCGCGCGCACCTCGACCGGCACCTGGTAGGTCGCGCCACCGACACGGCGGCTGCGGACCTCAAGAGTGGGCTTGACGTTGTCGAGAGCGCGCTTCAGGGTGACAACCGGGTCGTTGCCCGACTTGTCCCTGCAGCCCTCGAGGGCGTCGTAGACGATCGTCTGGGCGAGCGAGCGCTTGCCGTTCAGAAGCACCTTGTTGATGAGCGCGGTGACCAGCGGCGAGTTGAACACCGGGTCTGCGACAAGCTGTCGGCGCCCAGCGGGACCCTTGCGCGGCATGTCAGCTCTTCTCCTTCTTCGCGCCGTAGCGGCTGCGGGCCTGCTTGCGGTTGCGGACGCCCTGGGTGTCCAGCGAACCACGGATGATCTTGTAGCGAACACCCGGCAGGTCCTTCACACGACCGCCACGCACGAGCACGATGGAGTGCTCCTGGAGGTTGTGGCCCACACCAGGGATGTAAGCCGTCACCTCGATGCCGTTGGTGAGCCGGACACGCGCCACCTTGCGGAGGGCCGAGTTCGGCTTCTTCGGGGTCGTCGTATACACGCGCGTGCAGACGCCGCGCCGCTGGGGGCTCCCCTTGAGCGCCGGTGTCTTGGTCTTACTGACCTTGTCCTGGCGGCCCTTGCGGACCAGCTGCTGAATCGTGGGCACCGCGTCTCCGTTCGTGCTTGGCCGGTGATTCGAAAAGTCGTGCGTTTCGCAGGCTCTGCCGGTGTCATGACCTGCTGTTTTTCCCTCGGCTCCGACCCACGCGCTCGGGCGTGTCGCGATCTTTGCCGACTTCGCCCGGCGAAGAGGCCGGCACCCGGTGGAGGAGATCACACGGCGACCGGCCGGCCCCTGAAGGGCCTGGCGAGCGCACGCATGTGAGCCCATGAAGCCACGGGCACGAAGGGCAAGACTACCCAGCCCATCGCAACACGTCAAAACGGCTGCGCCGAGTCGCTTGTGCGCGCTCGGTTCGTGTCGTGGCCCGCAGCCGGTTTCCCCCCGGCCGCTATCGGGCACCAGGCAAGTTTACGCCACCCACGGACCCGTCTCGACGATTTCCCGTGTTGCCGCCCGGCGGCCCTCAGGACGCCACCGGACGGCCCTGGAACACGGCGAGGGGCGCCCGCCCCCGTTGCCGGGAGCGGGCGCCCCTGCGTTCGCCCTGCCGCGAGGTGGGACCGGCGCCGCCGGCCCCGCCGTCAGCGGTTGTACTGACCGAAGTCGTACTCCTCCAGCGGCACGGCCTCGCCGCTGCCGGTGCCGAAGGTGTAGTCGGTCGCCGAGCCGTCGTAGCCGCCGACGGTGTACATCGCCGCCTTGGCCTCCTCGGTCGGCTCGACCCGGATGTTGCGGTACTGGGACATGCCCGTACCGGCCGGGATGAGCTTACCGATGATGACGTTCTCCTTCAGACCCAGCAGGCTGTCGGACTTGGCGTGGATCGCCGCGTCCGTGAGCACCCGCGTGGTCTCCTGGAAGGACGCCGCCGACAGCCACGACTCGGTGGCCAGCGACGCCTTGGTGATGCCCATGAGGACCGGACGGCCGGAGGCGGGGGTGCCGCCCTCGGCGACGACCTCGCGGTTGACCATCTCGAAGCGCGGCCGCTCGACGAGCTCGCCGGGCAGCAGGTCGGTGTCACCGGACTCCAGCACGTTCACGCGCTTGAGCATCTGCCGCACGATGATCTCGATGTGCTTGTCGTGGATCGACACACCCTGCGAGCGGTACACCTGCTGGACCTCGGCCACCAGGTGCAGCTGCACGGCCCGGGGGCCGAGGATGCGCAGCACCTCGTTGGGGTTGACCGCGCCGGCGATGAGCTGCTGGCCCACCGTCACGCGCTGACCGTCGCTGACCAGCAGACGCGACCGCATGGACACCGGGTAGGCGATCTCGTCGGAACCGTCGTCCGGCGTGATCACGATCTTGCGGGTCTTGTCGGTCTCGTCGATGCGCGCCCGGCCGTCCGCCTCGCTGATCGGGGCGACGCCCTTGGGGACGCGCGCCTCGAACAGCTCCTGGACACGGGGCAGACCGTGGGTGATGTCCGCGCCCGCCACACCACCGGTGTGGAAGGTACGCATGGTCAGCTGGGTGCCGGGCTCGCCGATCGACTGGGCGGCGATGATGCCGACCGCCTCGCCGACGTCCACGAGCTTGCCGGTGGCCAGGGAGCGGCCGTAGCAGGTGGCGCAGACACCGATCTTGGCCTCGCACACCAGCGCACTGCGCGTGCGGACCGTCTCGATGCCGGCGTCGACCAGCGCCGTGACGATGGCGTCGTTGATGTCGGCGCCGGCCGTCGCGACGACCTTGCCGTCCACCTCGACGTCCTCGGCCAGGATGCGGCCGTGCACGTTGCTCTCGGCGTTCTCGGCCTTGACCAGGTTGCCACCCGAGTCGCGCTCGCCGACGTGCAGCGGGACGCCGCGGTCGGTGCCGCAGTCGATCTCGCGGACGATGACGTCCTGCGCGACGTCCACCAGACGACGGGTCAGGTAACCCGAGTCGGCGGTGCGCAGCGCGGTGTCGGCCAGACCCTTGCGCTGTCCGTGGGTGGAGATGAAGTACTCCAGCACCGACAGGCCCTCGCGGAAGGAGGACTTGATCGGCCGCGGGATCGTCTCACCCTTGGTGTTGGACACCAGGCCGCGGATGCCGGCGATCTGACGCACCTGCATCTTGTTGCCTCGGGCGCCGGAGTTGACCATCATCCAGACGGAGTTGGTCGCCGGGAAGGCGTTCACCATGTCGGTCTCGACGTCCGCCGTGGCGTGCGTCCAGATCTCGATGAGCTCCTGACGGCGCTCCTCGTCGGTGATCAGACCGCGCTCGTACTCGCGCTGGACCTTGTCGGCCCGGCGCTCGTAGGACTCCATGATCTCGGCCTTGTTCGGCGGCGCGACGACGTCGTCGATGGAGATCGTGACGCCGGACCGCGTGGCCCAGTGGAAGCCCGCGTCCTTGAGCGCGTCCAGAGCGGCCGCGACCTCGACCTTCGGGTACTTCTCCGCCAGCTCGTTGACGATCGCCGAGAGCTGCTTCTTGCCGATCTGGGAGTTCACGAACGGGTAGTTGTCGGGCAGCGTCTGGTTGAACAGCGCCCGGCCCAGCGTGGTCTCCAGGCGGTAGGCCTCGCCGGCCTCCCAGCCCTCGGGGGCCGACCAGCCCCGCGGCGGCGGGACGTCCTTGACCCGGACCTGGATCTGGGCCTGGATGTCCAGCTCGCGGCGGTCGAAGGCCATGAGCGCCTCGGAGACCGAGCCGAACACGCGGCCCTCGCCCTCGGCGCCCTCCCGCTGCGTGGTCAGCCAGTACAGACCGATGATCATGTCCTGGGTGGGCATGGTCACCGGCTTGCCGTCGGCCGGCTTGAGGATGTTGTTGGTCGAGAGCATCAGGATGCGCGCCTCGGCCTGGGCCTCCGCCGACAGGGGCAGGTGGACCGCCATCTGGTCGCCGTCGAAGTCGGCGTTGAAGGCGGTGCAGACCAGCGGGTGGATCTGGATGGCCTTGCCCTCGACCAGCTGCGGCTCGAAGGCCTGGATGCCCAGGCGGTGCAGGGTCGGCGCGCGGTTGAGCAGCACCGGGTGCTCGGTGATGACCTCTTCGAGCACGTCCCACACGACCGGCCTGGCCCGCTCGACCATGCGCTTGGCCGACTTGATGTTCTGCGCGTGGTTGAGGTCGACCAGGCGCTTCATCACGAACGGCTTGAACAGCTCCAGGGCCATCTGCTTGGGCAGGCCGCACTGGTGCAGCTTGAGCTGCGGGCCGACGACGATGACCGAACGGCCGGAGTAGTCGACGCGCTTGCCGAGCAGGTTCTGCCGGAAACGGCCCTGCTTGCCCTTGAGCATGTCCGACAGCGACTTCAGCGGGCGGTTGCCCGGCCCGGTGACCGGACGTCCGCGGCGGCCGTTGTCGAACAGCGCGTCGACGGCCTCCTGGAGCATCCGCTTCTCGTTGTTGACGATGATCTCGGGCGCGCCGAGGTCGAGAAGCCGCTTGAGGCGGTTGTTGCGGTTGATCACCCGGCGGTACAGGTCGTTGAGGTCGGAGGTCGCGAAGCGGCCACCGTCGAGCTGCACCATCGGCCGCAGGTCCGGCGGGATCACCGGGATGCAGTCGAGCACCATGCCGTTGGGCGAGTTGCGGGTGGTGAGGAACGCCGAGACGACCTTGAGCCGCTTGAGCGCGCGGGCCTTCTTCTGACCCTTGCCGCTGCGGATGGTCTCGCGCAGCGACTCGGCCTCGGCGGCCAGGTCGAAGTTGTTCAGCCGCTCCTGGATCGCCTGGGCGCCCATGCCGCCGCGGAAGTAGCGGCCGAAGCGGTCGCGCATCTCGCGGTACAGCAGCTCGTCGCCCTCGAGGTCCTGGACCTTGAGGTTCTTGAAGCGGCTCCAGACCTCCTCGAGGCGGTCCAGCTCGCGCTGGGTGCGGTCGCGGAGCTGACGCATCTCGCGGTCGGCGCCCTCGCGGACCTTGCGGCGCTGGTCGCCCTTGGCGCCGGCGGCCTCCAGCTCGGCCAGGTCGGACTCGAGCTTCTTCTGGCGGGCCTCGATGTCGGCGTCGCGGCGCTGCTCGATGTGCTGCCGCTCGACGGAGATCTTGGCCTCCAGCGAGGGCAGGTCACGAGCACGCATGTCGGTGTCGACATACGTGATCATGTACGCCGCGAAGTAGATGACCTTCTCCAGGTCCTTCGGGGCGAGGTCGAGCAGGTATCCCAGGCGGGACGGGACGCCCTTGAAGTACCAGATGTGGGTGACCGGCGCGGCCAGCTCGATGTGGCCCATCCGCTCGCGGCGCACCTTGGCGCGCGTGACCTCGACGCCACAGCGCTCACAGATGATGCCCTTGAAGCGGACGCGCTTGTACTTGCCGCAGTAGCACTCCCAGTCGCGGGTCGGACCGAAGATCTTCTCGCAGAAGAGTCCGTCCTTCTCGGGCTTCAGGGTGCGGTAGTTGATGGTCTCGGGCTTCTTGACCTCGCCGTGGGACCACTGCCGGATATCGTCGGCCGTGGCGAGGCCGATGCGGAGCTCGTCGAAGAAGTTGACGTCGAGCACTTGTTATCCCCTCGCTTGAAAATCAGACCTCTTCGACACTGCTCGGCTCGCGCCGGGACAGGTCGATGCCGAGCTCCTCCGCCGCGCGGAAGACGTCCTCGTCGGTGTCGCGCATCTCGATGGACATGCCGTC
>NZ_JBEXGT010000023.1:0-139596 GCF_040607475.1 Sphaerisporangium sp. NPDC005288
GCCTCGGCCAGCTCGCGGGCGAACGCGGCGCGGTCGGCGGCCGAGGCGAAGCGGATCTCGCCGTCGATGGCGAAGGTCGCGACCTTCTGGCGCGCCTTGGCCGCCCCGGTGATCAGCTGCCCGACGTCGCGCACCAGCCGGGAGGCCACCGCCAGCAGCCACCGCGCCGACAACTGATCGGGCGAGCGCGCCGGGTCGGGGGCGACGGCGGCCAGCGCCACCGGCGAGATCACGTAGGACGCCGCGGTGGCGCGCATGACCCGCTCGGTCACGTTGCCCTTGCGCCGCTCTTCCACCAGCTCGACCAGCCCGTACCGCTCAAGGGTCTTGAGGTGGTAGTTCACCTTCTGCCGCGGCAGGCCGACCTTGGCCGCCAGCGTGGTGGCCGACCCGGGGACGGCCAGCTCGGCCAGCAGACGGGCCCGCACCGGATCGAGCGAGACCTCGGCCGCCGCCGGGTCCTCGATGACCGCTACATCCAACATGACTACACGGTCTCAGCCGAAAGTATTAGTTGTCAAGACGCAGGAAGTTGTCGGGCCGATATCCGGGAAATGACCTGGACGTCACGCCTTCCGGACCGTGGCCTGGCGGCGGGGCCACGGTCCGCGGGGCGGCCGGCGCTCGCCCGGTCAGGGAACCTGGGGCAGCGTCGAGGTGGTCGTGGTCGGCGTGGAGGTGGCGGTGGCGCTGACCGGCGTGCCGGTCGAGTTCGGGAAGATCAGGCGGATGTTGATCGCCTGGGCCTGGCGGTTGACGTTGGCGCTGCGGCTGAGGCTGCGGTTCAGGTGGCGGGCCCAGTTGCGCGCCCAGCTGCGGGCGAAGGTCCGGTTCCAGTTGCGCGCCCAGTTGCGGTTCCAGTTGCGGTTACGGTGACGGGACCAGTCCCGGTAATCTCCCCCGCCCCCCTTGGTGATGGTGGTCGCCGCGTTCGCGCCGGTGATCGTGGTCGCGGCCCCCAGGCCGAGCATGCCCCCGGTGAGCGCTGCGCAGATCGTCAGCGTGCTCACGAACTTCTTGGCGTTGGGCATTGCGTATCCCCCTTGGACGACTTCGGGTGCTTGAAGGGTGCATTCAGCGGCATCGCGGTGAATGCTGTGGTGACTCAGTGAGTCTCGCTACTTGTCTGTTTTCCTCGGGCGACGTCGGACAAACGAATAACTGCCACTTTTGCGATGTGCTTAATCTCTTGTTGTGGTCTTCGGTTCCATATTTCCCGACTTCAGCGGACTTGCTCGTCTTGATCTTGCTATAACTCGGCACCCTCGGCGGCCTGTGCGCCCGCCGCTCGAACCGCTATTTCGGGGAACCTAGCCCTTAATCCTCATAAGGGCGTTTCCCGCTCAGTGTCCGTTGCGTACGGAAGAAGGATGCTTTCTCGCGCGGAAAGCCGCGACTGGTAATCGCGTGGAGAAGTGCCTGGATATCGGGACAAGGGCTGTCATGTCCGTCAGGCCGGATCTCTGGGCCCATGGACCCCGGTGCGGCAGCACGCGCCGGTACCACATATGGTCCGGTGCATGACTGCTCATTATGACGTCGTGGTGGTCGGAGCCGGCCCCGGTGGGTATGTCGCGGCCATCCGGGCCGCCCAGCTCGGCCTGAGCGCGGCCGTCGTCGAAGAACGCTACTGGGGCGGTGTCTGCCTCAACGTGGGCTGCATCCCCTCCAAGGCGCTGCTGCGCAACGCCGAGCTCGCCCACCTGTTCACCCAGGAGGCCAAGACCTTCGGCATCCACGTGGAAGGCAAGGTCACCTTCGACTACGGCGAGGCGTTCAAGCGCAGCCGCAAGGTCGCCGACGGACGCGTCAAGGGCGTCCACTTCCTGATGAAGAAGAACGGCATCACCGAGTACGACGGCCGGGGGACCTTCACCGACCCCCACACGCTGCAGGTGGCCCGTTCGGACGGCGGCGCCGAGACCGTGACGTTCGACCACTGCATCATCGCGACGGGCGCGACGACGCGGCTGCTCCCGGGCACCTCCGTCAGCGACCGGGTCGTCACCTACGAGGAGCAGATCCTCAGCGACGCCCTCCCCGAGAGCATCGTCATCGCGGGCGCCGGCGCCATCGGCGTCGAGTTCGCCTACGTCCTGCGCAACTACGGGGTCAAGGTGACGATCGTCGAGTTCCTCGACCGCATCGTCCCCCTGGAGGACGAGGAGGTCTCGGCCGAGCTGGCGCGCAGGTACAAGCGGCTCGGCATCGAGGTGCTCACCTCCACCCGGGTGGAGGACATCGACGAGTCCGGCGAGAAGGTCAAGGTCACGGTGTCGAGCGGCGGCGAGCGGCGCACGCTCGAGGCCGACAAGGTGATGCAGGCCATCGGCTTCCAGCCGCGCGTCGAGGGCTACGGGCTGGAGAACACCGGCGTGCGCCTCACCGAGCGCGGCGCCATCGACATCGACGGGCTCTGCCGCACGAGCGTGCCGCACATCTTCGCCATCGGGGACGTCACCGCCAAGCTCATGCTGGCGCACGCGGCCGAGTCCATGGGCATCGTCGCCGCCGAGACCATCGCCGAGGCCGAGACGATGGAGCTCGACTACGTCATGATCCCGCGCGCCACCTACTGCCAGCCGCAGATCGCCAGCTTCGGGTTCACCGAGGCCCAGGCGCGCGAGAAGGGCTTCGAGGTCAAGGTGGCGAAGTTCCCCTTCACCGCCAACGGCAAGGCGCACGGGCTCGGGGACGCCGTGGGGTTCGTCAAGATCCTCAGTGACGCCCGGTACGGAGAGCTGCTCGGCGCGCACCTGATCGGCCCCGAGGTCACCGAGCTGCTGCCGGAGCTGACCCTGGCCCAGCAGTGGGACCTCACCGTCAACGAGGTGGCGCGCAACGTGCACGCCCACCCGACGCTCGGCGAGGCGGTGAAGGAGGCGATCCACGGGCTGGCGGGCCACATGATCAACATGTGATTCCCCGGGACGCGCCGACGTGTCAACCGCACCGGTGTCATCACTTGGCGTGTAGCTTCGACTACCGAGAGTAGCGACGCGTACACGTGAAAGGGATCGGACATCATGCGGGGGAAGTTCATCAGAGCGGCTCGGACGTTCGCGGTCGCCTCCGGTTGCGCGGCGGTCCTCGCCGCCGCGACGGGCGCCTCGCCCGCCGTGGGCGCGGCCGCGGCGCCCGGCCCCATCCGCAACCACGCCAACTGGCGGTGCCTGGACGCCGATCTGAACACCATCGGGCCCAACGGCACCAAGGTGCAGCTGTGGAACTGCAACGGCTGGAACAACCAGAAGTGGACCTACGACGTGCGGACGCACACGATCCGCAGCCAGTACAACGGCCGCTGCCTGGACGCCGACCTCAACACCATCGGCGGCAACGGCACCAAGGTCCAGCTCTGGGACTGCAACGGCTGGAGCAACCAGAAGTGGATCTACGACGCCATCAGCCACACGATCTACAGCATGTACAACGGGCGGTGCCTGGACGCCGACCTGAACGGCATCGGCGGCAACGGCACCAAGGTCCAGCTCTGGGACTGCAACGGCTGGGCCAACCAGAAGTGGACCATCTGAGGGGCCTGAGATGCGACGCCACCTTCTCGCAGCGATAAGGACGCTCCTCGTCGCGGCGGGCTGCCTCGCCGCCACCGCCACCGCCGCCTCGGCGACCGCCGGCGGCGGCGCCGGGAGCGGCCCCATCCACAACCGCGCCGACGGCCGCTGCCTGGACGCCGACCTCGGCCGCATCGGCAGCAACGGCACCCGCATCCAACTGTGGAGCTGCAACGGCTGGGCGAACCAGACCTGGAGCTACGACCCGGCCACGCACACCATCAGGAACCTGGTCAACGGCCGCTGCCTGGACGCCGACCGCGGCAACCTCGTCAGGAACGGCACCCGGGTGCAACTGTGGGACTGCAACGGCGGCGCCAACCAGCAGTGGCTGTACGACCGGCGCAGCCACGCCATCTACAGCCTGGCCGGCGGGCGATGCCTGGACGCCGACCTCAAGGGCGTCGGGAGCAACGGCGCCCGCGTCCACCTGTGGGACTGCAACCGCTGGAGCAACCAGAAGTGGAGGCTGTGACCGCGCGGGCCCGGCACCAGCATGTTCACCGGTCCGGAGGGTAGAGGCAGGCGCAACGACCGGACCGAGGAGAACGCATGAAGAAACTGCTGAAACTCGTGGTGACCCGCTGGCTGGCCCGCACGCCGTTCGGGCTCGTCGTCCTCGGCGTCGGATGGTGGCTGATGCGCAAGCGCCGCGGCGACCAGCCCGGCGAGCGTCGCGACGCGCTGCGCGAGCCCGGCCGCTCGTCCCGCAACCCGTACACCGGCCGGCGTCCCGTGGCGGGCGGCCGCCGGTAAGGGGCCCGGGCTCCGGCGGTCACACCCGTTCCTGGCGAGGGAAGACCACTTCTCTCACCAGGAGCAGGACCGCGGCCGCCAGCGGGATGCCGAGCAGCGCGCCGACGATGCCGAGCAGCGCCCCGCCGAGCAGCGCGCCGATGATCGTGGCGATCGGCGGCACCGCGACCGACGACTTGAACACCGGCGGTGAGATCACGTAGTTCTCGATCTGCTGGTACACGATGAAGAAGATCACACACGCGATGCCGACCTGCACCGAGGTCAGGAATCCGACGCCGGAGGCCACCACGGCCCCGGCCACCGCCCCGACCATGGGGATGAGGTCGGTCACGGCCACGAAGATGGCCAGGGCCAGCGCGTAGGGCACCTTGAGCACCGACAGGAAGACGAAGGTCACCCCGCCGGCGATCAAGGAGATGATCAGGTTGCCGGCGACGTAGCCGCCGATCTGCCTGAGGATCTCGTCGCCGAGCAGCCGCACGCGCGTCCGCCGGGAACGCGGGACCAGCCGGTACCCGGTCTCCTTGATCGAGTGCAGCGAGCCGAGGAAGTAGAGCGTCAGCACCAGCACCGTCAGTCCGCTGAACAGCGCGCTGATCACGACGCTCGCCACGCCGAGCAGGCCGCCGAACATCTGGCTCGCGAGACTGCCGCTGGTCACGTACTGCTGCAGCTTCTCCAGCACCTGGTAGCGCTGGTCGACCGAGCGGATCACCGGGTGGTTCTGCAGTTGCTGGACGTACTCCGGCAGGTGCTGGATGAAGCCGGTGGTCTGGTCGGTGAGCGGGGGCACGATCGCCAGCCCGAAGGCCACGAAGAACGCGATGACCCCGCCGAACACGATCGTGATCGCCAGGCGGCGCGACAGGTTGCGGCGCTGGAGCGCCTCCACGGCCGGGTTGAGCCCGATCGCCAGGAACAGCGAGACGATGATCAGCACGATGGCGGACCCGGCGGAGGCGATGGACTGCACGAGCAGCCAGGCGGTGAGCACGCCCAGGGCGGCGGTCAGGCCGAACATGAACGGGTTGCTCCGCAACGGACGGCCGGGCCGGCCGAACGGCTGCTCGTACTCCTTGGGGTCGATCTTGCGGGGTTCTCCCGCGCCGTCGCCGGCCGGGTCGCCGGCCGTGCGGGACACCTCGGAGGAACCGGAGGGCGCCGCGGGGCGGGGGTCGCCCGCCACGCCCGCGTCCGTGGGTGCGGCGTCGGACGCGCCGGGGTTCTCGGCGCCTTCCGCGGGGAACGAGGGGAACACGCTGGAGATGTCTGCGCGCTCGGAGCTGCCAGTGTCGGACACGCGTCCTTGCTGCCCGGCGGAGGCGGGTTCAGTCCCGCTCCCTGCCTGATAAATGCCGGAATTTCGCGATCTGGACTATCGGCTGCGGCGCGTGACCGCCCCCAGGACGGCAGGAAGCGCCCCCCGGATGCTCCGGAGGGCGCCTCGCCGCTCGGTTCAGTACATCTTGCGCGAGGTGTCGTCGGCCCTCATGCCGCCTTCCTCGGCGCCGCCCATGTCGTCCACCCTCTCGCCGGGCCACCTGCTGGCATCGGCTCCGGTGTCCTTCATGGTGTCGGCCCACTGGCGGCTGTTGTTGCGGTAGAGCACGATGCCCACCGCGCAGGCCGCCACGCCGGCCGCCAGGGCGAGCATCGACCAGCGGCTCCGCCGTTTGATCGACGGCGCCGGATCGACGCGCTCGGCGGCGCGGGCGAGGAACGCGCTGACCTTCGGCGCGATCTCGTCCTCGACCGAATGAGCCGCACGGTCGAGCATGGGCGCCGCCCAGACGCGGGCGTCCTCGATGCGGTGCGCGGCGACCTCGCGGGCGGTGTGCGCCATCGGACGGACCTGGTCGGCCGTCCGCATGGCCTGGGTCTTCATCCGATCCATCCGCGTGGCCGCCATCGGTATGACCATGCTCACACGGCGTCTTCTCAGTGTCAGGGACACGATAACCTCCCCTGTCCTCGGGGCCCCGCAGGCTCACCTTCCCGATCGAAAGCGGCTCAATCCTGACGCGGCATGGGAGGATGCGGGGTAGGCCATTGCGCCATAGTGGACGAAACAACGCAAATCCGACGGGTAACCCGACATATCGAAGGGGGCAGCCCCCGTGGCTGAGAATCTCATCGCAAAACTCCGCACCACTCTGGGTGACGTCAAGCTCCGTCTTTTCCCCGACCACGCGCCCAAGACCGTGCGCAACTTCGTGGAACTCGCCGAGGGCACCCGCGAGTGGACCCACCCCGAGACCGGGCAGAAGACCAACGACAGGCTGTACGACGGCACGATCTTCCACCGGGTCATCCAGGGCTTCATGATCCAGGGCGGCGACCCGCTCGGCCAGGGCATCGGCGGCCCCGGCTACGACTTCGACGACGAGATCCACCCCGACCTGCGCTTCGACCGCCCCTACCTGCTCGCCATGGCCAACGCCGGCAAGCGCTTCGGCCGGGGCACCAACGGCTCGCAGTTCTTCATCACCGTCGTCCCCACTCCGCACCTCAACGGCGCGCACACAATCTTCGGCGAGGTGATCGAGGGGCAGGACGTCGTGGACGCCATCGTCAAGACGCCGACCCGGCAGGACCGCCCGCTCACCGACGTCGTCATCCAGGAGGTCGTGATCGAGCGCGTCCAGTCCTGAGGCGGCCGCGCCCCGGCGGCCTCGGCCGCGAGGCCGCCAGGGGCACACCTCCACGGCCGCACCCTGATGCGGCGATCCACGGCCGCACTCGGATGCGGCGATCCATGGCACCGCGCGCTCGCCGGCGTGCGTAGGGTGGCAGTCTGTGGATAGGCGCGCACAGGTGAAGGGGCCTCGAACAGGCGATGACCACTCAGCCAGACCACCCCAGTCCGTCCGACCGGCCGCAGGACCACTCCGAGCCCGGTCCCTCTGACGCGGTCCCCACCTGTTACCGGCACCCCGACCGCGAGACCTACGTGCGGTGCCAGCGGTGCGAACGGCCCATTTGTCCCGACTGCATGCGCGAGGCGGCGGTCGGCCACCAGTGCGTCGAGTGCGTGCGCGAGGGCAGCCGCACGGTCCGCCGCGCCGAGGCGCCCTTCGGCGGCAGGCCGGTGACCACTCCGATCGTGACGTGGGCCCTGCTGGCGATCAACGTGCTCGCCTACCTGGGCGAGGTCGTCGCTCCGGCCCAGGTGCTCGGCCGCTTCGAGATGTCGTCCTACGACGTCGCCATGGGCGAGTGGTGGCGGCTGATCACCGGGGCCTTCCTGCACGCGCCCCCGCCGTCCTACTGGCACATCCTGTTCAACATGTGGGCTCTGTTCGTCATCGGCCCGCAGCTTGAGAGGATGCTCGGCTCGGTGCGCTTCGCGAGCGTCTACCTGCTCGCGGCGCTCGGCGGCTCGGTCGCCGTCTACCTGTTCGGCTCGGCGGCCGTCGGCGCCTCCGGGGCGATCTACGGGCTGTTCGGCGCGATGTTCGTCGTCGCCCGGCGCCTGGGCTACGACGCCCGGGGCGTGATCTGGCTGATCGGGATCAACGTGGTGCTGACCTTCGTGATCCCGGGCATCAGCTGGCAGGGCCACCTCGGCGGCCTGGTCACCGGAACGCTGGTGACCGCGCTGTTCGCCTACGCGCCCTCGGGAAACCGCAAGGCCGTGCAGCTCGGCACGGTGCTGGTGGTGCTCGCGGCCTGCGTCGCCCTGGTGGCGCTCATGCCCCCGCTCGGGGCCTGAGCGGGGGACGCTTCCCGGAGGAGCCCCGGGCTTGCTTCCCCAGGTTGTGGATAAAACCTGTGGAAAACGTCACTCGCCGTGCGCGTCCGGTCGTGACCGGTTCGGCCGCCGGCGAGTGGACACGCCTCAACGCCAGCGGGTGGACAGCACCACACCGAAGATGATCAGGACGAAACCGACGCCCAGGTTCCAGTTGCCCAGTGCGGCGATGCCGGGCGTGGTCGGGGCGATGTAGAAGACCGCGATCCACAGGATGCCGATGATCCAGGCGACGACCATCGTCGGCGCCAGCCAGCGGGGGCTCACCTTGACCTGCTGCGACTTCTGCGGCGGAGTGTAGACCGCCTTCTTGCGGGTGTTGGACTTGGGCACGGCAGCTCTCCTGGTGGGGCCCGCGCGGTGTCGCGGGCACTGGCAGCCAGCGTAATCGCTGGCCTGTGAAGACCGCAGTAAGCCTAGTCGGCGTAAGCGGCGAACGGCGATTCACGCGCAAAAAGTAAGTCAAGCGCCGATCGTCGCCGGGACGCCGCGAGGGGTCCTGCCTACGCTGGCTTGCGCAGGCGTGGTCCGCACGCCTCCTCCGCTACTCCGGATATGTCGTGATTATGCCTTCTGGCGGTGGATATGAGGACCCTGCTGCGCACCTGCGGCGAGCTCAGCGTGACCGCCGGGGTGGCCATGCTCCTCTTCTGCGCCTACCTGCTCTGGGGCACCGGCTCCTACACCGAGTGGTACCAGCACGTCCTCAAGCAGCAGCTCCAGCAGACCGCCAAAGTGGCCAAGCTCGGCAAGATCCACCTCGGCGACGCCGTCGCGATGATCCGCATCCCCCGCCTCGGGCGCGACTACGAGTACGCCGTCCTGGAGGGCGTCGGCCAGGAGGACCTGCGCCGCGGGCCGGGACACTATCCGGGCACGGCCCGTCCCGGCAAGGTCGGCAACTTCGTGCTGTCCGGCCACCGCACGACCTACGCCGCCCCCTTCAACCGCATCGACGAGCTGCGCCGGGGCGACGCCATCGTCATCGACGCCCCCGAGGCCCGCTACACCTACCGCGTCTCCGGCAAGCAGGTCGTCACGCCGGACCAGGTGGACGTCATAGCGCCGGTGCCCGGCCGCCCGGGCGCGCGTCCCACCGAGGCCGTCATCACCCTCACGACCTGCCACCCCGAGTACTCCGCCCGGGAGCGGCTGGTCGTCTACGGCGTCCTGTCCGCCAAGCGCGACCGCCGCACCTGAGGGCGGCGCCCCTGCCCGACACTCCCACCGGATCTTTCAGGAAGCGAGGCGGCCGATGTACGGATGGCTCTGGCGGGTCATCCCCGGCGGAACCGGGGTCAAGCTGGCGACGATGCTCGTGCTGGCCGGTGCGGCGGGGGTCGTACTCTGGTATTTCGTGTTCCCTTCCTTGGAGCCGCACATGCCCGTCGACCGGGCGACCGTAGGCCGATGAGCCGCGTGCTCGTGGTGGACAATCACGACAGCTTCGTCCACACGATCGTGCAGTACCTCCGCGAGCTGGGCGCCGACTGCGACGTCCGGCCACGCGACCATGTGCGCCTCCAGGACGCCGAGGGCTTCGACGGCGTGCTCATCAGCCCCGGCCCCGGAACACCGGAGGCCGCCGGGGTGAGCGTGCCCCTGGTGGGCTTCTGCGCCGAGCGCGACCTCCCCCTGCTCGGCGTCTGCCTCGGCCACCAGGCCATCGCCGTCGCCTACGGGGCCGCCGTGGCCCGGGCCCCCGAGCTGATGCACGGCCGCACGAGCGAGATCGTCCACGACGGCGAGGGCGTGTTCGCCGGGCTGCCCTCGCCGGTCACCATGACCCGCTACCACTCGCTCGCCGTGATCCCCGGCACCCTGCCCGAGACGCTGACCGTCACCGCCGCCACCGGCACCGGCGTCATCATGGGCGTGCGGCACGCCACCGCGCGGGTGGAAGGCGTGCAGTTCCACCCCGAGTCCGTCCTCTCCCGGCACGGGCACGAACTTCTCGGAAATTGGCTCGCCCAAATCGTGTAACGCCGGGCGGGTCTGAGACGACTACCGAATGAGGGTCTCCGCCGTCGCCCCCGAGCGGCGGAGACCCTCTTCTCATGTCCGGCCCCGCGCGCCCCCGCCGCCGGCCGCCCTCCCCGCCTCATCGGGCAGCCCCGCCATCTCCGGCAGCCCCTTCGCCCCTGTCGGTCGCCTTCGCGCACACGGGAAAGCCCCTCCCCGGACGCCGAGAAGGGGCTCACACCGCGCTGAGCGGACGGCGCGTCAGTTGCCGAAGTTGTCCGGCGGCGGGTCACTGAACGGGTCGTCGGTGGGCTGCTCGTTCGGGTCGGTCGGCTGCTGGTTCGGGTCGGTCGGCTGGTCGGTGGGCTCGTCGGTCGGGAAGGTCTCCTCCGGCGGCCCCGAGGACACCACCAGCGTGATCGTCATGCCAGGGGTGAGCTTGGAGCCCGGCTTCGGGCTCATGCTGATGACGTTGCCCTGGGGGACGTCCGCGCTGGTCTGCTCGACGGTCCTGACCTTGAAGCCCGCGCCGCGCAGGGTGGCCGTGGCCTCCTTGGCGGTCTGGCCGGTCACATCCGGCACCTCGGTCTGCGCCTTGGGCACGTAGATCTTGACGATGCTTCCCTCGTCGACCTTCTCGCCCGCGGCCGGCTTGCTCTGGAAGACCTTCTGCTGCTCCTTGCCGGAGACGACGCTGACCACCTGCACGTTGAGATTGTTGTGCTTGAGCGTCTCAGTGGCCTCGTCCACCGTGCTTCCGACCACGTCCGGCACGACCGCCTGCTTGATGCCCTTGGAGACCTTCAGCTGGACGGTGGCGCCCTTGGCGGCCTTCTCGCCGGCCGCGGGCTCGGTGCCGATGACGGTGCCCTTGTCGACGTCGGAGCTGAACTCCTGGACGACCTCGACCTTCAGGCCCTGGTCTTCCAGCTTGGCCTTGGCGGCGTCCTCGGTCTGCCCCTTCACCAGCGGGATGGAGACCTCGCTCGCGGTCTGCTGCCCGCCGCCGTCGGAGCTCAGGAAGGCGTAGCCGATGCCGATGAAGGCGCCGATCACCAGCAGCGGGATGAGGATCCACGCGGCGGTCTTGAGCGCGGTGTTGCCGCCGGAGGCGGCCCGCCGGCGCTCGTACCGGCCGCCGCCACCCGCCTGCGTCGGGGCGTACTCGTAGGGCGGCACCGCGTTCGTGCGCTGGGTGGCCGGCCCGCCCGGCGCCTGCAGCGTGCGGGTCTGCTGGCCGGTGTAGTTGTTGTTGCTGATCGCCATCGTGTGCGCGGCGTCGACCGGCATGCCGCTCAGGGCCCGCTGGATGTCGGCGCGCATCTCGGCGGCGCTCTGGTAGCGGTGCGCCGGGTCCTTGGCCATGGCCTTCAGGACGATGGCGTCGGCCCACTTGGGGATGTCGGGGTCGATCTGCGACGGCGGGATCGGGTCTTCGCGCACGTGCTGGTAGGCGATGGCCACGGGGGAGTCGCCGGTGAAGGGCGGCTGGCCGGTGAGCAGCTCGTACAGCACGCAACCGGTGGAGTAGATGTCGCTGCGGGCGTCCACGCGCTCACCGCGGGCCTGCTCGGGCGAGAGGTACTGGGCCGTGCCGATGACCTGCGCGGTCTGCGTCATGGTCGCGGCGGAGTCGGCCATCGCGCGGGCGATGCCGAAGTCCATCACCTTGACGTCGCCGGCGAGCGTGATCATGACGTTGGCCGGCTTGATGTCACGGTGGACGATGCCGCCGCGGTGGCTGTAGTCCAGCGCGCGCAGGATGCCGTCGACCAGCTCGGCCGCGCGCTCCGGCAGCAGGCGCCGGTCCGCCCGCAGCAGGTCGCGCAGGGTGCGCCCGTCGACGAACTCCATGACGATGTACGGCACGGGGGTGGCGTCCGTCATGTCCTCGCCGGTGTCGTACACCGCGACGACCGAGGGGTGGTTCAAAGACGCCGCGGACTGTGCCTCGCGGCGGAAACGGGCCTGGAAGGTGTGGTCCCTCGCCAGATCAGAACGGAGTGTCTTGATCGCGACAACCCGGTCCAGCCGGATGTCCCGGGCGCGATACACCTCGGCCATGCCGCCGCGCCCGACGACTCCGTCGAGCTCATAGCGACCACCGAGTAGCCGAGGCTGAGTCATTTCCTGCACAGTCCCTTGCCGTTCATCTTGGGTACCGGCCCGCGGTGCGGCTGCCGGTGTCCATCATCGACCCCCCACCGCATTACGTCTCCCCGTTCGGGGGGATTGTGGTGCTTGCGGATGCACTGGGGCTTGGCGTCTCACTCGGCGTGGGGGTCGGTGTGGGCGTCGGAGTAGGGGTCGGAGTAGCGGACGGGGTCGGCGTCGGCGTGCGCGGCCGGGTGGGCGTGGCCGACGTGCTTACCGTAGCCGACCGTGACGCCGACGGCTTGACAGACTTCACCGGTTTGGGTCGAACGGATGCCGCTGACGTGCGCGTCGGCGACGACGACACCGGGCCGCCGGTCACCGGATCGGACGGCGCGCTCGGCCCGCCGTCCGTCCCCAGCTCGGGGATCCCGCCGGTCGCCAGCGCCCCCAACCCGACGGCGGCCGCGCACCCCGCGGCGGCGAACAGCCCGATCGCCCGGCGCCGGCGGCGGCGCCCCGGCGGCGGAAGCGGCCGGGGATGCCCGGGCCCGGGGCCGGGGCCCGCCGGAGGACGGCCGATGCGGGTGGGCGTGGCGGGCGGGACGTCCGCGGTGGTGTCGTCGTACAGACCGCCGAAGCCGTCGGCCGCAGAAGTCACCGCGCCGGCCGCCGGAGTGACCGCGCCGGCACCCGGAAGGACCGCGCCGGTCGCCGGGAACGCGGCGCCGGTCGGTGGGACGGGCGCGGCGCCCGGCCCGGACGGCCGGCCGGACTCCTCGACGGCCCTGCGCACGGCGAAGCCCGACGGATCGGTCAGCATGCTCAGGTGCGAGTCGTGGGCCTTCACCAGCGAGTCGCGCAGCACCATCGCCCGGTCGGCCAGCTCGCGGGCGGTGGGCGGACGGTGCTCGGGGGCCTTGGCCAGCATGGCCGCGACCAGGTCGCGCACCGGCCGCGGCACGGTCTCCGGCAGCGGGGGCACCTGCTCGTTCAGGTGGCGCAGGGCGATCGCGACCTGGTTGCCGCCGGTGAACGGCGGCTGCCCGGTCAGGCACTCGTAGGCCACCACGCCGAGGGAGTACAGGTCGGTCGAGGGGGTGAGCGTGCTGCCGGAGGCCTGCTCGGGACTGACGTACTGCGCGGTGCCGAGCACGGTGCCCGTCATGGTGATGCGCGAGCCCTCCAGGGCCCGCGCGATGCCGAAGTCGGTGACCTTGATGAGCCCGGCCTCGGTGACCAGCAGGTTGCCCGGCTTGACGTCGCGGTGGATGATGCCCGCCCGGTGCGCCGTGTGCAGGGCGCGCGCGGTCTGGCCGATGACGTCGAGGGTGGCCTCGGGGCTGATCGTGCCGTTGCGGCCGAGGATCGCCGACAGCGGCTCGCCGGTCACCAGCTCCATCACCAGGTAGGCCAGGTCGTCCTGCTCGCCGTAGTCGAAGATCTGGGCGATGCCGGGGTCGGACAGGGCGGCGGTGATGCGCGCCTCGTTGCGGAAGCGCTCGCGGAACTCCGGGTCGGCGGCCACGTGCCGGCGCAGCAGCTTCACCGCGACGTCGCGGGCGAGCAGCCGGTCGGTGGCGCGCCAGACCTCGCCCATGCCGCCGGCGGCGATGCGCCCGGTCAGCCGGTAGCGGTCGTTCAGCACCCGGTCGGCGAAGCTCACTGTCCGAGCACCGCCTGCATCACGTCGTGCGCGATCGGCGCCGCGACGACGCCGCCGGTGGCGTCGTTGCCGGCGCTGCCGGACTCGACGAACACCGCGACCGCGACCTTCGGGTCCTCGGCGGGGGCGAAGGCGATGAACCAGGCGTGCGACGCGGCGCCCTTCGCGGTCTCGGCCGTGCCCGTCTTGCCGGCCACGGTGATGTTCGGAAGCTGGGCGGCGGTGCCGGTGCCGTTCTGCACCACGCTGATCATCATCTGGCGCAGCTTGTCGGCGACGTCGGGGCTGATCGCCTCGTCGAGCTCCTGCGGGCGCGCGCTCGCGATCTCGTCGTTGTCCGGGCTGACGATCTTGTTGACCAGGTAGGGCTTCATGACCTTGCCCTCGTTGGCCACGCCGGCGGCCACCATGGCCATCTGCAGCGGTGTCATCTGGTTGCTGCGCTGCCCGATCGCCGTCTGCGCCAGCGCGGCCTTGCCCTCGTCGGGGCCGATGTCGCTCTTGACCACGTTCAGCGGGATGTTCATCTCCTGGCCGATGCCGAACTTCGCGGCCTGCTCCTGGAGCTTGTCGTAGCCCATCTCCAGCGCCATCGTGCCGAACGCCGTGTTGCACGAGATCGTCAGCGCGTCGATGAGCGTGGCCCGCCCGCCGCACGACTCGCCGTGGTAGTTGCGCAGGCCGATGGTGGTGCCCGGCAGCGGCAGGATGTCCGGCGCGTCCACCGTCGTGTTCACATCGCGCGACTCGTCCTCGCTGAGGTAGGCCGCCGAGGTGATCACCTTGAACGTCGAGCCAGGGGCATAGGTTTTGCTGGTGGCCCGGTTGATCAGCGGCTCGTTGTCGTCGGAGTTGAGCTTGTTGTAGACCCTGGCGGCCTTGGCCTTGTCGGGCACGGCCATCGGGCTCGGGTCGTAGCTCGGCACCGACACCATGGTGAGCACCGCGCCGGTCTTAGGGTCCAGTGCCACCACCGCGCCGCGCTTGCCGCTCTTCTGCAGGCCCTCGTAGGCGACCCGCTGCGCCTTGGGCACCAGGGTCAGATCGATCGCCGCGCCGCGCGTCGGCTTGCTGGTGATCAGGTCGACCGTGCGGCGGACGAACAGGTCGGGGTGGCTGCCGTTGAGGTACTCGTTCTCGGCGTTCTCGATGCCGCGCTCGCTCTCGGGCGCGAAGAACCCGATGACCGGCGCGAAGACCGGGCCGTCGACGTACTTGCGCTGGAAGCGGAAGTCCTTCCCCGCGCCGGTGTCGACCGACTTGGCCAGCGTCTCGCCGCCCGCGGTGATCATGCCCCGCTCACTCTCGTAGCGGGCGAAGAAGCTGCGCTTGTTGCGGTTGTCCGCGCGAAGCTGGTCGGCCTTGACCGCCTGGAGGTAGTTCACGTTGATCATCAACAGGGCGAACATGGCCAGGCAGGCGACCGCCGCCCGCTTGAGCGTGCCGTTCATCGCTGGAACACCTGCGTCAGCCCCTCGTCCTGGATCGCCTGCGGCGGCGGCCGCCGTGCCGCGTCAGACATGCGTACCAGAAGCGCGATAAGAATCCAGTTCGCCAGCAGGGCGGACCCACCCTGCGACATGAACGGCGTGACCAGGCCGGTCAGCGGGATCAGGTTGGTCACGCCTCCGACGATGATGAACACCTGCCAGGCCAGGATGAACGACAGACCGCCCGCCAGCAGCTTGCTGAACGGGTCGCGGGCCGCGATGGAGGTGCGCAGGCCGCGCTCGACGATCAGCGCGTACACCATGAGCAGCGCCATCAGGCCGGTGAGCCCGAGCTCCTCGCCGGTGGCGGCGAAGATGAAGTCGGAGAACGACAGCGGGATCAGGTACGGGTGGCCCTGGCCGAGCCCGGTGCCGAGGATGCCGCCGGACCCCATGCCGAACAGGCCCTGCATGAGCTGCTCGCTGCCGCCCACGCGGTTGAACAGCTCAGGATCGCCCGGGTTCAGCCAGACCTGGAAGCGGTCGCCGACATGGCTGAACAGCTGCCCGGCGACGAACGCGCCGCCCGCGAACAGCAGCACGCCGATGAGCACCCACGACGTGCGCTGGGTGGCGACGTAGAGCATCGCGATGAAGGCGCCGAACAGCAGCAGGGAGGTGCCGAGGTCCTTCTCCAGGACCAGGACGCCGACGCTGACGACCCAGGTGATGAGCACCGGGCCGAGGTCGCGGGCGCGGGGCAGGTCGATGAAGAGCAGACGGCGGCCGGCCAGCGCCAGCACGTCGCGCTTGGCCACCAGGTAGCCGGCGAAGAACACGACCAGCGCCAGCTTGGCGAACTCGCCGGGCTGGATGGAGAAGCCGCCGACCTGGACCCAGATGCGGGCGCCGTTGATCTGCTTGCCCAGAAAGGGGGTCATGGGCAGGATGAGCAGCCCCAGGCCCACGAAGCCCGCGGTGTAGGTCATGCGCTGCAGCGCCCGATGGTCGCGCAGCACGATGAGCGTGGCGGAGAACATTACGACGCCGAGCGCGGTCCAGAAGAGCTGGGTGTTGGCCGAGGCGAGCTTCGTGGCCAGCTCGAGGCGGTAGATCATCACCAGGCCGAGGCCGTTGACCAGCGTCACCAGCGGAAGAATCAGGGGGTCGGCCCAGGGGGCGAACTTGGCCAGCACGAAGTAGGCGGCCAGCATCAGCCCGCCGAGGCCGAGCCCGTAGCCCAGCATGCCGGCGGGAACCTTGCCGCCCTCACCCAGACCGACGTTGGCGTAGGCGACCATGACGATCGCGACGGCGAAGGCGAGCATGACAAGCTGCGCCCCGCGCCGTTTCGCGGTCATGGGGACGGCCGCGTCGTCTACGGCACTCACTTACGAGGACTCCGTGGGGGTCGGGGAAGCCGTCGGCTGCGTGGTCTTCTGGTCGCCGCCGGACTTGGCCTTGAGGTCGTTGATCTTCGTCGTTCCTGCCTGGAGGTCGGCCACCGGAATGCCCCGGCGCACCTGCTCGCGCTCCGGCTCGGGGATGGACGACACCGAAAGGCCGGTACTCTGCGCGACGGAATTCAGTTGGATCGGTCCGATGGTGGTGTCAACCCCGCGAAACAAGACTAGCTCGTCGCCTTTGGCGCCGACGTAGTACTGGTCCTGTGTCCAGCGGTACCCGAAATAGCCACCACCTCCCACGGCCACCGCGAGAAGCCCCACCACGACCACGGCCATCGGCCACGCGCGCCGCCGCTTGACACGCCGCGGGGCGGCCACGGCGTTCGCCGCCGGGCCGCCCGCGGGTTCGTCATCCAGGTCGTCGTCCACGATCACAGGCTGGGGAGCGGTGATCGTGGACGCGCGCCCCGCCGGCGTGTCGGGAGGCTGGGAACGCAGCCGGTTGGACCCGGCGGCGCCCACGACCGCGGCGTCACCCGCCACGACCTGGCCTTCCTCGATCTCGACGACGTCGGCGACGATGCAGGTGATGTTGTCGGGGCCGCCGCCCCGGTTGGCGAGGTCGATGAGCTGGCGGACGACCTGGTCCGGCTCGTCGACGGTGGTCAGGGTGTGGTGCAGGGTCTCGGCGCTGACGACGCTGGACAGGCCGTCCGAGCAGAGCAGATAGCGGTCGTTGATCTGCGCTTCGCGAAGCGACAGATCTGGATCGACCTCGCCGCTGCCGTCGAGGGCGCGCAGCAAGATCGAGCGCTGAGGATGACTGGCGGCTTCCTCCTGCGTGATCCTCCCGTCGTCCACGAGCGACTGCACCAGGGTGTGATCGTGTGTGATCTGGTACAGCTCGCCGTTGCGGAGAAGGTAGGCGCGGGAGTCGCCGACGTGGACGAGGGCGACGCGGGTGCCCGACCACAGCATGGCCGTGAGTGTGGTGCCCATGCCCTTGAGGCTGGGATCACGGCCGACCATCTCGTGCAGCTTGCGATTGGCGTCGCGCACCGCGGCCTCGATGGCGCTGAGCAGGTCACCCCCGGAGGCGTCCCGGTCGAGGGACGACATGGCGGTGATGGCGACCGAACTGGCCACCTCACCGTGAGCGTGCCCGCCCATGCCGTCTGCGACGGCGAGCAGGCGCGGGCTCGCGTACGCCGAGTCCTCGTTTCCTTCGCGGAGGAGGCCGACGTCCGAGCGGGCGGCGTAGCGGAGTGCGATTGTCATTTGCGCAATTCGATGACGGTTTTACCGATGCGGATCGGCTGGCCGAGGTGCACCGGAGTCGGGCGGGTCACTTTGGAGCGGTCGAGATAGGTGCCGTTGGTCGAGCCGAGGTCTTCCACGATCCACTGACCGTCCTGGGGGAACAGCCGGGCGTGCCGGCTGGAAGCGTAATCGTCGCTGAGAACCAGCGTGGCGTCATTCGCCCGACCGATAGTGATTGGCGTCTCCGTGAGGTTGATGATGGTTCCTTGCAGGGGACCACCCGTAACGACCAGTTGTTTCGGCTCCCCCTTCTTCGGCTTGGCTGGTTGGCGAGCGGGCTTGACGGGTTTGCGCGCGGCCGCGGGAGCGGTCGAGCGTGATCCGAACAAGTCTGTCCGGATCACTCCCACCGCGGCAATCACAAAGAACCACAGCACCGCGAGGAACGCGAGCCGGATCAGCAGCAGAGTGAGCTCGGACATGGACCGTCTGTCTACCCTTAATCGCGCCGGAACACCAGAGTCGTGCGCCCCAAGGTCACGCGGGTGCCGTCCTGGAGCTCGATCCGGCGAACCGGCTGGCCGTTGACGAATGTGCCGTTGGTTGAACCGAGATCGACGAGGGCCACTGTCGGCCCCTCGACCCTGAGCTCGGCGTGGTGCCTGGAGACGCCCGGGTCCACCAGCCGCAGATCGCAGTCGGTGCCCCGCCCGAGGAGCGTCACAGGGGTCGTGAGGTCGAAGGACCGCTGCCCCTGCGGGTCGTCCTGGGTGGACACCAGCAGGCGCGGACGGCCGGCGAACGCGCTCGGCTTGCTCGCCGGGAGATCACTGACGGGCTGCCGGATCTCGTCCTGCTCGACCGTCGCCCCTCTGATCACCCCCGAGCGGATGCGGAACAGGCCCACCGCCAGATCGTCGGCGGTCTCGAAGCGCACCCGGACAGGTCCCACGAACGAGTACCCCTGTTCCTTGGCGTACTCCCTGGCGAGGTTGGCGAGCTCGTGGCCGATGCTGTCGGCGTACACCTCCAGCCGCTCGCTGTCGGTCGTGGACAGCTCCACCACGAAGTCGTTCGGCACAAGCGTGCGGCCCTGCGCCACGATCGCGGCCCGTTCGTCCATCTCCCGCTGAACCGCGCTGGCGACCTCGACCGGCTGAAGGTCAGATTTGAACGCCCGCGCAAAGGCCCCCTCGACCAAGCCTTCGAGCCTTCGCTCGAAGCGCTGAAGGACTCCCACCGGGTACCTCCCTTCCTCCATCGTCTAGGAGGATCGTATCCGGGTTCGGTGGCATGCACGGATCCGTGCTAGCCTTTGGACCGCACTCAACAAGGGCGAGTGGCGGAATGGCAGACGCGCACGGTTCAGGTCCGTGTGTCCGAAAGGATGTGAGGGTTCAAATCCCTCCTCGCCCACTCGGGCCCCGCATGGTCGAAGCCTAAGCTTCCTCCCCGGGGCCTTTGTGTTACCCCAGGGGGACACCCCCTGGAACCCCCGAGCCCCGCATGGTCGAAGCTGGTGCTTCTTCCCAGGGGCGTTTTTTGTGCGCCTGGGTGGTTCGGTGGTGGTCATCGGTCCTCCGGGGTTGCGTCGTCCAAGGAGTCGACCCCTGGAACCCCCGAAGGTTCGAGGTCCCGCGGCTCCCGATGGGCGTTACCCCGCAGGAGGCGCAAGACACCCCTGTGATGAAAGGGCTTCGATCAAGGTAGTCCGCGGTGCCCGGCGAGAGAAGCCCCGCCGGGCGCGCGATGGCCCGTTCTTCACATCCGATGTGGTCGATCCGCTCACGGATGTCTAGCCGTCCTGGCTTTCAGCCCGCTTTCGGGGTGCTTGCACGAGCGTTCAGCAGCTCGCCGACCAGGTCGCCCAGGCTCACCATGCCGGCCACCCGCCCGTCCCTGCCCGTGACGAGGCCCAGATGGGCGTGGGCGTCCTGCAGGCGCTCCACGGCCTCCGGGATGGTCGCCGACGCCGGAAGGCGCGGAGCGGGGCTCATGAGCTCCTCCGGCGGCGTGCCGGGGTTCAGGAGCGTGTCACGGACGTGCAGCACGCCGAGCACGTCCTCCGGGGCGCCGCCGTTGACCAGCAGCCGCAGGTGGCCGGACGCCGCCGCCGTCCGCCGCACGACCGCCTCCGGGGCGCCGGCGGGCACGGCCGTGGCCCGCCCGATGGGCACCGTCAGCCGTTCCACGGTCTGCGACTGTACGCGGAGCGCGCTGGTGAGCAGGTCGTGCTCGTCCCGGTCCAGCAGCCCCATGCGGGCCGACTCGCCGACGAGCATGGCCAGCTGAGGCGGCGTCCGGGTCGTGGCGAGCTCGTCGCGCGGCCGGACGCCGAAGGCGCGCAGCAGGCCGTTGGACAGCCCGTTGAGCGCCGCGAGCACCGGCCGGGCGATCCAGGTGAAGCCGCGGAACGGCAGGGCCAGGCCCATGGCCGTCCGCTCAGGGCGGGTCAGCGCCCAGGACTTGGGCGCCATCTCCCCCACGACCATGTGCAGGAAGGTGATGACCGCCAGGGCGATGACGTACGCCACGCCCACGCGCGCTGACTCGGGAAGCCCGACCAGCCCGAACACCGGCTCGAGCAGGTGCTCGATCGCCGGTTCGGTGACCATGGCCAGGCCCAGCGAGCACAGCGTGATGCCGAGCTGCGCGCCGGCCAGCATGAGCGAGAGCTCCCGCCCGTTGCGGAGGGCTGCGCGTCCGGCCGCCTTGGTGAGGCGGCCTCCGCCCGCGGCGGCCTCCTCCAGGCGGTGCCGGCTGCCGGACACCACGGCGAACTCGGCCGCGACGAACAGGCCGTTGCCGACGAGCAGCACGACGCCGAGCAGGAGGGCGGTGACGGAGTTCACCGGGCCTCACCGCTCATGACCGCCGCGTCGGCGGCCCGGGGCACGAGCCGCACCCGGTCGGGGATCCTGCGCTGGACGTCCAGCACGGTGACCACCGCCTCCCTCCCGGCCGGTTCGCCGGCCTCCAGAAGGTCCTGCTCGTCGGTCAGGGGGACGCTCACCTCGTCCCCGGGCTCGGCGAGGCGGCCGAGGCGCGACATGATCAGCCCGGCCACGGTCTCGTAGTCGTCGCTTTCGGGCAGGCGCAGACCGGTCGCGCGCTCCACCTCGTCCAGGCGCAGGGTGCCGCGCACGTCCCAGGTGCCGTCCTCCAGCGCGACGGCCTCGGCCGGGTCGGGGTCGTTCTCGTCGACCAGCTCGCCGACGAGCTCCTCGGCCAGGTCCTCCATCGTGACGACGCCGGCGAGCCCGCCGTACTCGTCGATGACGCACGCCAGCTCGCGGCCGGAGGCGCGCATGCGCTCCCGCAGCGCGGGCAGCGGGAGCGTGGTGGGCACGAGCAGCGGCGTGACGCTGATGCGCTCGATGGGCACGTCGTCCGTGGGCGCCCGCAGCAGTTCGCGCAGGCCGGTCACGCCGACGACGTCGCCGCCGTCGGCGCCGAGGACGGGATAACGGGAGTGGCCGGAGGACTTGACGGCGTCCAGCAGGTCGGAGGCGGGTCGTCCCGCACGCAGCGAGACCACGCGGGGACGGGGCACCATGACGTCCTCGGCGGTGCGGTCGCCGAACTCCAGGGCGCGCTCCAGCAGGTCGGACAGGCGCCCGGACAGCTCACCGGCCGCCTCGGACTCGGCGATGATGCGCGACAGCTCCTCCGGGGTCGCGCCGCGCTCCACCTCCTCCACCGGCTCGACGCCGACCAGGCGGAGCAGGCGGGAGGCGGAGGTGTCGAAGAAGCGGATGACCGGTCCCGCGACGGCCATGTAGGCCAGGGTGGGACGGGCCAGCCACTTGGCCGCCGGCTCGGGCCGGGCGATGCCGAAGTTCTTGGGCACCAGCTCGCCGAGCACCATCTGCACGACGGTGGCGGCGACCAGCCCGAGGATCACGGCGAGGCCGGGGATCGCGGCCTGCGGCACTCCGGCGGCGGCCAGGCCAGGGCTGATCAGCGGAGTAAGCGCGGGCTCGGTGATGAAGCCGACGAGCAAGGTGGTCACGGTGATGCCGAGCTGGGCGCCCGACAACATGAACGAGAGCCTGCCGGTGACCTTCAGGGCCCGCTCGGCGGCGGCGTCGCCCGCGGCGGCCTGCTGCCGGAGCGCCGCCCGGTCGGAGGCGACGAACGCGAACTCCTGGGCGACGAAGAAACCGGTCGCCAGGGTGAGAACAAGGACGGCGGCCAGACCGAGAACGATGGTCACAGCTCAGCCGTCCGATATTTGACGAGGCCCGTGCCGTGGCACGGGCAGGTACTCCATGGGTCCGGAGCGGACACGACTGTCCTTTCGCTAGATGTCGTCGTACACGCTAACGGCCGGGGGGCGGGCAATGTTTCCCGCGACCCAACATTGGTGACTTACTGTGACTCTGCGTACTTTTACCGGAGAAAACCTTGGTGAGAGAGCTACCGTCGCCTCCGCGACGGCGTAGCTTCGATGCAGAGATGGCTCTTGGCACAGGACGGGGACGGGAAAGTGGGCGATTGGCCGGGAAACGGCGGGTCGGGGGGATCCGACGAGACCCTGGAGGGGCCGACGCGGGCTCTCCGGCGCCCTGCTGGGGCGGGCGGCGAGGGCGCGTACGGCGCGCCGGCCGCGGGCCGGGCGGATGGCCGGGCGGAGGGTCAGGCGGCGGGCGGGTACTCCGCCGGTCAGCCCGCGCACCGCTTCCCGCAGGGGGCGCCGGCTCACGAGGGTGAGCGCGGGCGCGGCGGCGCGTCGGCCGGCGGTCCGGACGACGACGCCACCGTCCTGCAGCAGTACGGCGCGGGAGCCGAGGCCCCGCCCACCGCGCCTTCGGGCGAGGGCCGGGGCAGGGCGTCGCGCGTGTACGGCAAGCCGCGCGCGGGGCAGGCGCCGGTGCGTCCGCTGCCCGGCACGCAGCCGCCCGGCGGGGGAAGCGGCTCGGGCGGCGACCAGCCGCCTCATCCGCCTCGTCCTCCCCGGCGCATCGGCCGTCTGGTGCTCCGCGTCCTCGCGGTCGTGCTGGTGCTGCTGATCGTGCTCGTCGTCGGCGGGTTCTTCTGGATCAACTCCCGGCTCAACGTCGTGGACTCGCTCACCGATTACGCCGGGCGCCCGGCGGCCACCCCGGGCGAAGACTGGCTGCTGGTCGGCTCCGACAGCCGGGCCGGGCTGACGGCCGCCCAGCGCAAGAAGCTCGCCACCGGCCGGGCCGTCGGCAAGCGCACCGACACGATGATGCTCCTGCACGTGCCGGCCGGCAGCGGCCGGCCGACCCTGGTCAGCCTGCCCCGCGACTCGTTCGTGCCGATCGACGGGCACGGCAGCGACAAGCTGAACGCCGCCTACGCCTTCGGCGGCCCCAAACTGCTGGCCAAGACCGTGGAGAAGGTCACCGGCATCCGCCTCGACCACTACATGGAGATCGGGTTCGGCGGCTTCGTCGGCATCGTCGACGCGATCGGCGGGGTGAACATCTGCGTCAAGCAGAACATCAAGGACCCCAAGGCCGGCATCAATCTGAAGAAGGGCTGCCAGGACATGGAGGGCGGCACCGCGCTGGGCTTCGTCCGCACCCGGGCGACCGGCGCGATCCCCGACTTCGACCGCACCCAGCGCCAGCGGCAGTTCTTCTCGGCCGTGGTCAAGAAGGCCGCGAGCCCCGGCGTGCTGGTCAACCCCTTCCGCTCGGTGCCGCTGGCGATGGCCGCCACCGACTCGGTCGCCGTCGACGGCGGCACGGGCACCTTCGACCTGCTGTCGCTCGGGATGGCCATGAGCGGCGACCCGGTCGCCACCGCCGTCCCCATCGGCTCGCTGCCCACCATCAACGGCGCCGCGGTCGTCAAGTGGGACACCCAGCGCGCGCTGCGGCTGTTCGGCTCCCTGGCCGAGGACAAGCCGGTGCCCAAGGACGTGCTCACCAAGTAGGCCCGCGGTGAGCGGCCACGCGCGCCCGCCGGCCGCTCACCGGGCGGACCCTCGGTCAGCGGTTAGTGTGATGGCATGCCCGAGCTTCCCGAGGTGGAGTCGCTCGCCGAGTTCCTGCGCGAGCGGGCCGTCGGCCGCGTGGTCGCCGGTGTGGACGTGGTGGCCTTCCAGGCCCTGAAGACCGTGCGGCCGCCGGTCACCTCGCTCGGCGGCCTGGCGGTGACCGCCGTGGCCCGCCACGGCAAGTTCCTGGACCTCGACTGCGACGGGCTGCACTTCGTCACCCACCTGGCCCGCGGCGGCTGGCTGCGCTGGCGGGAGGACCTGTCGGGGGCCAGGCCGGTGCGTCTGGGCAAGGGGCCGCTGGCCGTGCGGCTGCGGTTCGCCCCCGAGGACGACGGCCGGGCGCCGGGCTTCGAGCTCACCGAGGCCGGCACCCAGAAGCGCCTGGCCGTCTACGTCGTCACCGATCCGGTCGAGGTGCCCGGCATCGCGAGCCTCGGCCCCGATCCGCTGGCGCCCGGCTTCACCCCCGACGTGCTCAAGGGCATCGTGAGCGGCAGTCGCACGCAGATCAAGGGGCTGTTGCGCGACCAGAAGATCATCGCGGGCATCGGCAACGCCTACTCCGACGAGGTGCTGCACGCGGCCAAGATGTCCCCCTTCAAGATCGCCGACTCGCTGAGCGACACCGCGGTCGCCGACCTGCACGAGGCGATCGTCACCACCCTGCGCGAGGCCGTCGAGCGGTCGCGCGGTCTGGCCGCCAAGGACCTCAAGACCGAGAAGAAGTCCGGCCTGCGGGTCCACGGGCGCGCCGGAGAGCCGTGCGAGGTGTGCGGGGACACGATCAGGGAGGTCTCCTTCGCCGACTCCTCCCTGCAGTACTGCCCGACCTGCCAGACCGGCGGCAAGCCGCTGGCCGACCGCAGGATGTCCCGGCTGCTCAAGTGAGGCGGCCTCGGCTCGTCCGGTGGGCCCCGCTCGTCCGGGGCCGTTCCCGCCGCGCGAGTGGTGGTCCCAGGTGGCCGGCCGCGCGGGGGCTCTGAGGTGTTTTGCGGCGCTTCGCCGGTGCGCGAAGGGAAAACTTCCCGGCGTCACGGCGCGACAACCCTCCGTTAGCGGGCGGAAGGCTCGCGAAGCGGGGACAATGGTCGGCATGACCGTCCCAGAGATCCAGGCCGGGGCCGTGCCCGACGACGCCTACCTGCTCGACGTGCGCGAGCCCGACGAGTGGCAGGCGGGCCACGCCCCGACGGCCGTCCACATACCGCTCGGCACGCTGCAGCAGCGGGTCGAGGAGATCCCCGCCGGAGTCCCGGTGTACGTCGTGTGCCGCGTCGGCGGCCGGTCCGCCCAGGCCACCGCCTGGCTCAACCACGTGGGCCGCGAGGCCGTCAACGTCGGCGGCGGCATGCACTCGTGGGAGGCGGCCGGGCGTCCCATGGTCGCCGAGAACGGGGGGCAGCCCTACGTCGCCTGACGGCCGGATGTAATAATCGCGCAAAATACATAGCGCGGGAGCTCGGGCGTCACCGGGCTGAGAGGGCGGTTCCCAGCGAAGGCTGGGCGCGCCGCCGACCGCCGGAACCTGTCCGGGTAATGCCGGCGTAGGGAGCGTGCGATGACGTCCGCCGTCGATGAAGTCCCCCTGACCCTCGACGAGGCCCCTCCGAAGACCCTCGGATTCCTCGACCAGGGCGCCTTCTGGGCCAACCTCGGGGTGAGCCTGCTCGGCTTCTCCGGCGCCCTGTACCTTCTCGACCCGCTGGGCGGCGCGCCGCTGAGCATGGTCGCGGCCGTGCTGGCCGCCGTGGTGGGCAGCCTGGTCGGCACCGTCATGGTGGGCCTGGCGGCCATCCCAGGCGCCCGCACGGGCGCGCCCGCGATGGTGCTGCTGCGCGGGCTGTTCGGGGCCCGGCTGTCGTACCTGCCGACCGTGCTGAACATCGTCCAGATGCTCGGCTGGGGGGCGTTCGAGCTGTGGGTGATCGCCCAAGGTGCGCGGGCTGTCTTCGGCGACTCCGTGCCGTACGCCGTGTGGGTACTGGTGGCCGGGGCGCTGACGATCGCCCTGACCATCCGCCCACTGGGCGCCATCCGCCTCCTGCGCCGCTTCGTGACGGCCGCCGTGGTCGTCGCGATGGTGTGGCTCGCGGTGGCGCTGCTGCGCGAGGCGCCGCACCTGGGCGGCGGGAGCTGGAACGCGTTCGCCCCCGCCGTGGACTACGTGATCGCGCTGTCGGTCTCCTGGGTCCCGGTCGCGGCGGACTACGCCCGGCACTCGCGGTCCGGGCGGGCGGCGTTCGCCGGGGTGGTCACCGGCTACACGATCGCCCAGGTGGCGTGCCTGGTGCTCGGCATCGTCGCCCTCGCCCTGGTCGGCAACGACCCTGAGCGGGTGTGGAACGCGTTCGTCGCGGTGCCGCTCGGCGCGCTGTTCTTCGGCGTCCTGGTGCTGCGGGAGGCCGACCAGTCGTTCGCCAACGTCTACTCCACGGCCATGTCCCTGCAGAACCTGCTGCCCCGGGTCGACCGGCGGGTCTTCTCGGTCGGAGTGGGCGTGCTGACGACCGGTGTCGCGCTGTTCGCCAACGTCAACTCCTACGGGGCCTTCCTCGGGGTGATCGGCGCGGTGTTCGTCCCGATGTTCGCCGTGCTCGTGGTCGACTACTTCGTGCTGGGCGGGGCCGCGCGGTGGGACACCTCGCAGGACGCGCCCTCGCGCTGGGCGATGCTCGTCCCATGGCTGCTCGGCTTCGTGGCGTACTGGGTGTTCACCGGAGCGGCCACTCTGAAGTGGTGGGACGAGCGCTGGGCGGCGCTTCGAAAACTGGTCGGGTTCGAGCGGGAGCCGTGGATGAGCGCGGCGCTGGCCGCGTTCGTCGTCTCGGCGCTGGCGACGCTGCTGGTGGGCCTGCTGAGGCGGCGCGCCCGCGACGGCGCCGCCCTCACCGACGCGCCGGTGGCCCGGTAGCACCCGTCGCCTGGTCGTAGTCGGTGGCCCCGTCGTAGCCGGTCGCCGGCCTCGACCGAGTGCGCCTAGTCCGCCGCGGCCTCCAGGCGGAGCAGGGCCTCCTTGGCGGCGGGGCCGCCGGCGTAACCTCCCGGCCGTCCCGGCGCCTCCAGCGCCCGGTGGCAGGGGACGATG
The DNA here is from genome assembly GCF_040607475.1 of Sphaerisporangium sp. NPDC005288. Classification (NCBI taxonomy): domain Bacteria; kingdom Bacillati; phylum Actinomycetota; class Actinomycetes; order Streptosporangiales; family Streptosporangiaceae; genus Sphaerisporangium; species Sphaerisporangium sp. NPDC005288. The sequence continues at coordinate 26,963 of NZ_JBEXGT010000023.1, forward strand.
ACGCACACCGGGTTGGCCGTCAGGGCGTTGCCGATCGCGCGCAGCGCCTGCGGACGCCCGATGCGCTCGGCGATCTCGGGGTAGGTCGTCACGCGGCCGTAGGGCACGGCCATCGTCATCTGCAGCACCGTGCGGGCGAAGGGCGTGGCCAGCCGCAGGTCGACCGGAACGGTGAACGCGCGCAGCCTGCCGGAGAAGTAGGCGTCCAGTTCGCGCCGCACCGGGTCCAGGCGCCGCGGGTCGGGGCCGATGAACGTGCCGATCTCGCGGGAGACGCGGGCGAAGATGACGTGCTCGTTCTCGTAGCTGCACGCGACCACGCCGCGCGCGGTGACGGCGAGCGCGAGCGGCCCGACCGGCGTGTCGGTGGTGCCGAAGGCCACCTCGGGCGGGGTCTCGCCCACATAGCCGGGAGCGGTCACCCGCACCAGGGCCTCGAGATCCCCTGTCGTCATGGCCGTACCCCTCTCGCCTACCGGCAGCGTATCGGAGGGAGCCCTGCTCCCGGCCGTGCCGGAGGGAGTGGCGCCCATGTCATCGGCCGCTGCGCCGAATGCGATGATTCGCACATCGAAAGTGCCAAGGCGCGGGGGCAAAAACGGGCACGATGGGGGTCATGAGTGACGACAGGGGAGAGAACCTCGATGACGGCTTTGCCCGCGCTGTCATCGCGAGCTCGCCCAATGCCGTCGTAACCCTCGATCGTGATCTTACCGTACTGATCTGGAACCCCGCGGCGGAGCGCCTGTTCGGCTGGTCCGCGGCCGAGATGACCGGGCGCCGGGCGCCGCTCGTGCCGGACGAGCTGGTGGCCGAGCACAACGCGGTGCTGGAACGGGTGCGCACCGGCGGCCCGGTCTCCCTGCGCACCAAGCGCCTGCGCTGCGACGGCTCGCTGCTGGACGTGGGCGTGGACATCAGTGCGCTGCGGTCGGAGGCCGGCGCGCTGCTCGGGTACGTCAGCGTCTACCACCCGGCGGAGAACGACGCGGTCGCCCGCGAGCGGGCCGCCCGCCGCGCGCGCCTCGTGCGGCGGCTCACCGACGTGGTGGGCGACATCAACGCCGAGCTGGAGCTGGAGCCGGTCCTGGACCGCATCGCCGCGAGCCTCACCGAGCTGACCGGGGCCGACGCGGGCGGCTTCGTGCTGATCGAGGACGAGCGGCTGCGGCTGGTGAGCACCCACGGCCTGCCGGAGCGGGTGAAGGGCGCGACCGCCGACCTGCACAGCAGCCTGGTCGGCAAGCTGCTGCGCACCGGCAAGACGGTGCTGCTGGAGACCGGCGACCAGGCGGTGCTGGACGAGCTGATCTGGTCGGAGCTGCCGGGCCTGCACACCATCGCGCTCGGCGTCGCCGCGGTCGGCGGCCGGCCCTACGGGGCCCTGTACGCGCTGTTCGCCGAGCACAAGGCCGGCCACATCGAGCTGGAGCTGCTGGAGCTGCTCGCCGGGCACGCCGGCATCGCGCTCGCCAACGCCATGGCCTACCAGGACGCGGTGCGGCAGCGGGCGCACGAGCGCGCCGTCGTCGACGCCAGCGCGGACGGCATCGCCGTGCTCGACGGGGGCGGGCGGGTCACCCAGTGGAACCCCGCCGCGGAGGAGCTGACCGGCCTGACGGCGGCGGAGGTGATCGGCGTCCACCCGCCGTTCCCGCTGCCCGGGCCCGGCGAGAAGCTCACCACGCAGCTCCCCTCCGGCCGCTGGCTGGACGTGGTCAGCGCCGGGATCGGCGAGACCGCGGAGGTCGTCGTGGACTTCCGCGACGTGACGCTGGCCAAGGAGCTCGAGGAGGCCAAGGACCTGTTCCTGGCCACCACCAGCCACGAGCTGCGCACCCCGATCACGGTCGTCCAGGGCTTCGCCAGCACCCTGGACGCGCGGTGGGACAAGCTGTCGGACGTCGAGCGGCGCTCGGCCGTGCGCACCATCGCCGAGCGGGCGCGCGACCTCGGCCGGCTCATGGACCATCTGCTCCTCGGCGCGCGGGCGGGCGGGGAGAAGTTCAAGATCCGGCTGGAGAGCTTCGACCTGGGCGAGCGCGTGCGCGCGGCGACGCTGGGCATGCCGGTGCTGTCCGACCGGCACCACGTGGAGGTGGACATCCCGGGCGACCTGCCGCTGGTCGACGGGGACGCCCTGGCCACCGACATCCTGCTCGGCCAGTTGCTGGAGAACGCCTTCAAGTACTCGCCGGACGGCGGCCTGATCAGGGTGCTGGCCTGGCCGGAGGACGGCCGCGTCGTCCTGGCCGTGGACGACGAGGGGGTCGGCATCGCGCCGGAGGACCGCGAGCGGGTCTTCGAGCGGTTCGTCCAGGCCGACAGCGGCGACCGCCGGCGTTTCGGCGGCGTGGGGCTCGGGCTTTACATCGCGCGCACCCTCGCCCGTGCGCAGGGCGGTGAGGTGACCGCGCACGCGCGTCCCGGCGGTGGCACCCGAATGCGATTCGTTTTGAGCATCGCCGACGCCTATATCGGATCCGACACACCGAAGCGGTAACGAGCTGGTCACAGATGACCGCGCCTATTGTCGAATCTGCACAAGCAATGATCGCCGCGCGGTTTCCAGAACCATCGAACGGGGCATTTCGGTCGTACTGGGATGTGTTTTCCTCAGGGGGAAATGCAGGAGAACGGGGAAGTGAGGGCGTCGTGCTGTTGCCGTATGCGCCGACCAGCGTCGCCGTCGCACGCCAGCGTCTCAGCGCCGATCTCGAGGCATGCGGGGTGTTCGCCACCGCCATAGAGGACGCCGTCCTGGTGGTGAGCGAGTTGCTGAGCAATGCGTTGCGTCACGCCCACCCCCTCCCATCAGGCCAGATCATGGCCACCTGGGAGTGGGCGGAGGACCATCTCGAGGTCACGGTGAGTGACGGGGGAGCGGCCACGGAGCCCCGCGCGGGCCGGCCGGCCCTGTCCTCGCTGGGCGGCCGGGGGCTCGGCATCGTCGAGTTCCTCGCCGAGCGCTGGGGGGTGCGTCACGACGAAGACGTGACCACGGTGTGGGCGGTCATCCACGCCCCGGTCGCTGTCCTTAATTCGCAAGTTCGGACGCCCGAAATAGGGGCCCTACGCGAGTGCGGCTAGACGCTCCCTGCTTACAGGGCATGACATGCAGCGTGGACCTCCCCGGCCGCTGCCGAGTTCGCTGCCCGCAATTCGGATGACCTTCACACCCGCGGCCTCCAGGCGGGCGTTGGTCTCCACGTTGCGCTCGTAGGCCACCGCCACCCGCGGCGCCAGCGCCAGAGTGTTGTTGCCGTCGTCCCACTGCTCGCGCTCCGCGGTCACCGGGTCCAGCCCGGTGTCGATCACCTTCACCCGTTCGACCCCCATGGCCTGCGCGGCCGCCTCCAGGAACGGCCGGGGCTCGAAGACGCGCAGCTCGCCGCCCTCCGCCGAGGTCACGGTGTAGGCCTGCAGCGAGTAGGCGACCGGCGGGTACATGACCACGGTGTCCAGGTCCACCATCGTGCAGATGGTGTCCAGGTGCATGGTGGCCCGCTGCTGGGCGATCGGCACCGCGAGGACGGTGTGCGCCAGCCCCGCGGCGAAGACCCGCCGGCACAGCCGCTCCACCCCGGCCGGAGTGGTGCGCTCGCCGGTGCCCACGGCGAGGACCCCGGGCGCCATCAGCAGCACGTCCCCGCCCTCCACGTGCTCCAGCCACGGCTCGTACAGGTGGCCGGTGCCGGAGAACCTCGGGTGGTAGGTGTAGATCAACCGGGTGAGCAGGCTCTCGCGGGTGCGGGCGGGCATGGCAAGGCTCGTCACGGCCACCCGGTCGCCGATCCACACGCTGGAGTCCCTGGTGAACAGCAGATTCGGCAGCGGGTCGATCACGAAGTCGTGGCGGTCCATCAGTTCGTACACAAGACCCCGGCCGGTCTTCAGCTCCTCGCGGGCCAGGCCCGCGATCAGAGTCTGGGTCAGGTCCTCGGGGTGCAGCTCCGAAAGGTGGCGGCGCGCCAGCTCGGCGAGCCGGTCGCCGAGCTGGCGCTCCTGGAGGACCGCGCCGATGATCTCCTCACGCCCGGCGTCGTACTCCAGCGTGTCCTGGAGCAGCTCGGTGAGGTAGAGCACCTCGACGCCGTGGTCGCGCAGCGCCTGGGCGAAGGCGTCGTGCTCCTCCTGGGCCCTGCCGACCCATGGGATGCCGTCGAAGAGCAGCTTGTCGCTGTTGCGGGGGGTCAGCCGCTTGAGTTCGGCGCCGGGACGGTGCAGGAGCACCGTCTCCAGCCGTCCGACCTCGCTGTCGGCACCGTTCATCGTTCGGACCTCCCGGTCGGCGTGCGGTCATCGTTCCCGGCATTCCACGTTAATGGCGTACAAACCTCCATGAGGGCGCGAGGTCGCCGTATCGGGCCGGCAGGGGGTGCCCGGGACCGCCGGGTCAGACCGGACGGGGGTACAGGACCGCGCGCTCAGCGGCCGTCCACGCGGTGCTGACCAGCAGATACAGCCCGGCCGCGAGCGGCAGGACGGCGGCGGCGACGATCGTGCCGAACGGCAGTAGGCGCAGCGCGCGCGGAGCCACGGTGTCGTCCATCCGCCGCCAGGTCAGCCAGGCGACCACCGCCAGCAGCGCGAACAGCCCGGCGAAGACCAGGACGGGCGCGCTGAACAGGCCGCCGGACGCCAGCGCGGCGGCGAAGTGCTCGCCCAGCGGCACGCCGAGGGCGCTCTGGGCGAGCAGCAGGTTGGCATGGCCGGCGATCGTCGCCGAGACGAAGACGCGGTAGACGACCATGAAGAACGGCGCCTGCGCCAGGCCGGGCAGCAGCCCGGCGAACATCGAGGTCCCCTCGGCCGCGTACAGCTTGGAGGTCTCGCGGACCAGCCGCTCGGGATCGCGGGCGAAGCGCTCGCGCAGCTTGGCCACCTGCGGCGCCAGGCGCAGCCGCGCCTTGTGGGCGGTCGCCTGCCGGACGCTGAGCGGCAGGAGCAGCAGGCGCACCGCGATGGTGCACAGGACGATCGCCGCGACCGGCCCGGTGAACGAGCCGACGGCGCCGATGAGCCGGTAGGCGAAGTCGATGACGGTGTCGAGCAGTGAAAGCATGAAAGAGCCCCATTCGTCGGTGTGCGGACATGACGAGGCGCCCGTCAGGCGTCCGGCGCCGCCGGTGGCGGGCGGGACGCCGCTCGCGCGGCCACGCTCTGGTGGCCGGCGCGCTAGACGGGCGCGGGGCTGAGCGAAGGGGCTCTGGGCCGGGGACGGCCGGGCGCGGCGGGGTGGCTGAGCCGGACGAAGACCGCGTGCGCCGCGCGCGGGCGCATGCCGGCGGCCACCGCCACGGCGGGCTGCGAGGCCGGCCGGGCCAGCGCCCAGGCGAACAGGATCAGCGTGACGCCCACCAGGCCGACCGTCGCCAGCGTCCCCGGGCCGGTCTGATCGGCCAGGAGCTGCGCGAGGAGCGCGAAGGTGGCGTGGAGGGCGGTCATGTCACTTCGTCAGCTTGCCCACCACCGTGACCGCCGCCACGGCGACGACACCGATCACGGCGATGATCAGGAAGATCTTCAGGATGCCGGTGATGAGGGGGATGAGGAGCCCGAACACTACGTAGAGCGCGAGGAGGACTCCGAGGATGGTGAGCACAATGCGGGCCATATGCAGAAGGTACGTCGCACCGGCCCCGGCCGCGAGGCGACACCGATCTTTCCCCGGATCGTGACCTTCCGGACGGCAACGCACCACACGGCTCTTACGAAGTGATGACGGGTGTGGTGGCGCCCTCCCGGACGGGCTCACTGTGCGGTGTCATTGTCCGTGGGGGACGGTCCATTTCGCGTGTCGTCTGTTATGTCGGTTTTACCGGGTAGTCGATTCTGTTATTCCAGGTGCTTTGTGGCGATAAAATGTGACAAATTGGGCGAGCTGGGGGGCCGATGATGAGTACCGCTTCCCCGCCGCGCATCCTCGTCGTCGACGACGACCCGACCGTGGCCGAGGTCGTCGTCAGATACCTGGAACGTGACGGGCACACCGTCGAGAGCGTCGGCGACGGGGCCGAGGCGCTGCGCAGGGCGCTCGCCGACCCGCCCGACCTGCTCGTCCTGGACCTCATGCTCCCCGGCATGGACGGCCTGCAGGTCTGCAAGAAGCTGCGCGAACGCTGGCCGGTCCCGGTGATCATGCTGACCGCCCTCGGCGAGGAGATCGACCGCGTCGTGGGCCTGGAGACCGGCGCCGACGACTACGTCACCAAGCCCTTCAGTCCGCGCGAGCTGGCACTGCGCGTCCAGTCGGTGCTGCGGCGCGCCCGAGGGGCCCTGGTCACCTCCGGGACGGGCGTGCTGCGCGACGGTGACCTGCTGGTCGACGTGGGCGCCCACGAGGTGCGCCTCGGAGAACGCGAGATCACCCTCACGGCCCGCGAGTTCGACCTGCTCGCCCACCTCATGCGCAACCCGCGCCAGGCGTTCAGCCGCGCCGCCCTGCTCGACCAGGTGTGGGGCTGGTCGTTCGGCGACACCTCGACGGTCACCGTCCACGTCCGCCGCCTGCGCGAGAAGATCGAGCCCGACCCGGCCGCGCCCCGCCGCATCGTGACCGTGTGGGGGGTCGGATACCGGTACGAGCCCGTGGACGACGCGCCCACCACGGAGAAGGACGCATGACGGGGGCACGCCGGCAGTCGAAGTGCCGGTGCGGAAGCGGGCTCCGATGATCCTGCAGATCGTCGCCGTCACCGGCGGCCTCGGACTGGTGATCGCCGGGCTGGGCCTCGCGGTGCTCCGGCTGCTGCGCGGCCGGTCGATCGGCGTCATGCTGGCCGTCGTCGCGGTCGTGACCGTCGCCGCCACGCTCGCGGGCGTGGTCGCCATCACCATCGAGATGATCATCGACGGCCACCCCAAGAATGTCGTGCTCACCGTCGTCGCCGTCGCCGGGCTCGTCGGCCTCGGCGTCGCGCTGGCGGTGGCCCGGCAGGTCGTCGCCGCCAGCAGGAGCCTGGTCGCGGCCGTGGAGGACGTCAGCCCCTCCAGCGACTTCGTCCCGCCCGCCGGTCCGCTCCCGGCCGAGCTCACCACCATCGCCGAGGCGCTGGCGCAGGCGTACGAGCGGCTGCGCGAGGGACGCGAACGGGAGAGGGCCCTGGAAGGGGCGCGGCGCGAGCTGGTGGCCTGGATCAGCCACGACCTGCGCACGCCGCTCGCCGGCATGCGCGCCATGGTCGAGGCGCTGGAGGACGGCGTCGTGGAGGACGCCGAGACCGTGCGCCGCTACCACAACCAGATCAGGCACGAGGTCGACCGCCTGTCGCACATGGTGGACGACCTGTTCGAGCTGTCGCGGATCCACGCCGGCACGCTGCGGCTCTCGCCGCACCGCGTCGGCCTCGGCGACCTGGTGGCCGACGCGCTCGCGGGTGTGGAGGCCGTGGCCAAGGCCAAGGGCGTGCGGCTGACCGGCGAAGCCGAGCCGGTGCTGCCGATCTACGCCGACGCGGCCGAACTCGGGCGCGCCCTGCGCAACCTGGTCGTCAACGCCATCAGGCACACCCCCGAGGACGGCGCCGTGGTGGTGCGGGCGGAGGCCGACGAGCGCACCGTGCGGCTGTCGGTGGCCGACTGCTGCGGCGGGATCCCCGAGGACGACCTGCCGCGCGTCTTCGACGTGGCCTTCCGCGGCGAGACCGCGCGCACCCCGGGCAAGGACGGAGGCGCCGGCCTCGGGCTCGCCATCGCCCGCGGCATCGTGGAGGCCCACGAAGGCGCCATCGCGGTCGTCAACGACGGCCCGGGCTGCCGCTTCGAGATCAGCCTGCCCATCTCTGAGTCGACCGCCTGACCGGACGGGCGCGCCGGGCCCTTCACAGGTGCGCGGCCACCGGACGGGCGCGCGGGCCGTTCACAGATGCGCGGCCACCGGACGGGCGCGCTCGCGGGTCACAGGTGCGCGGCCATCGGACGGGTACGCCGGGCCTTCACAGGTGCGCGGCCACCGGGCGGCCGGGCGCGACCGCCTCCAGCGGGCCGGGGGCGTCCACCTCGGAGAAGCCGCCGAGGGGGACGCCGGCCAGGACGGCCTCCTCCCGCGGGATGGCGGGCGGCAGGGACTCCAGCGCCTCGGACATGGCGCGGAACGTCGGGCACGGCCAGCGCCACATGCAGCTGCGGCAGCGCAGGATCGGATGCGCGGCGTCGCTGGTGATGCCGCCGGCGTCACGGGGCTGGTGCAGGTCGAGCAGGCGCAGGCCCAGCTCGGCGAAGCACAGCAGTTCCTCGCGCGCGGCCATGAGCAGGTCGAGGTCGTCGACCGTGAGCCGCGTCTTGATCGGGACGTAGCCTTCCCGGTTGAGCAATGACTGCAGCGGGAGGGCGGCGGCTCCCCAGGCGCGCGCCTTCTCGGTGCGGGCGAGAATGCTCTCCAGCCGCTCGCGCATGCATTGTCGTCCAGGATCTTCGGGTATGTCACTGTTCATCGGCGATGTCGGGCTCGTCACGCTCCACGCCCGTCCCTCCCTCTCGAAGTGACGACCGGACGCGGAGGTTCCGGGCCTCCCCCCCTTCCGGCCGAGCCGGTGTCGCATAGCGTCAAGCTTCGCGCACGGAGCGTTTCCATGAGGCCGAAACGGGGAACAAAGGGCGGACGACTCTTCGGTTATAGCGGTAGAGCGTGACCCGGGGGCGGTACGGCGCTAGTGTGCCCGCTGTGGAGCTCAAGGTCTCGACTCGATCACATGCCGGACACGCCATCTTGACGGTCGCCGGCGAAATCGACCTATATACGGCGCCTCGTCTCCAGGCGGAGTTCGCCCGCCTGCTGGAGACCGGGCCCGACAGGGTCGTCATAGACATGTCCGGCGTGGAGTTCTGCGACTCCACCGGCATGAACGTCCTGCTGTCCGCGCTCAAGAGGATGCGAGAACGCGGCGGCGTGCTGGAGGTGGCCTCGCCGCGTCCCGCCGTCCGCAAGATCCTCCAGGTGACGGGGCTGGATTCGGTGTTCACCGTGCACGACACCATCCCGGCCGAGTTGCTCACCGCCGAACATCCCGGCTGACCGCGCGGCCACCTCCCGCCGTCCTGGCCCCCGGCCCGGCCGGCGGGACGTGACCGCGCGCGCAGCGCAGCCGTGCCCTCAGCACAGGGCCCTGGCCGAGCCTCCCACCGCGGCCCCCTGCACGGGGACCCCGGCGAGCCTCGCCCCAGGTCTCGACCCGGTCTCAACGAGGTCTCGGCGAAAGCCCCGGCAGAGCCCCCGACGGGAGTCCCTGCAGGGTGCTTGCGAGAGTCCCGGCAGGGCTCTCGGCGGGGGTCCTCATCAGGGTCTCGCCGGGAGTCGCATGCGGGTCCCGCAGGAGGTCCCGCACGGGCTCGGCGAGGTCCAAAAGGACCTCGCACAGGGCCACGGCGGTCCGGGGGGCTCGCATGAAGGCCCCAGCGGGATCTCGGCAGGGTTCGCACCTGGAATCCCGGCAAGGGACTCGGCGGGAGCCTTCGGCATGGTCCCGGCGGGAGTCCCCCGAAGGGTCTCGGACGGGGGCTCGGCAGGGCCAGCAGGGACTCGCACGAGGGCTCGGCAGGTCCTGCAAGGTCTGGCACGGGACCGCGGTAGGGCCTCGGCGAGGTTTCGCATGGAGGTCCGGGCAGGGTCTCGGCAGGGTCGGTCTCGCCTGGAATCCTCGGCAGGGTCTCGCACGAGGCTCGGCACGGTCAGCGAGTCCCGTACGAAGCGGCGGCAAGGCCTCGGCGGCGTTGCGCATGGAGGGCCTGGCAAGGTCTGGCGTGGATCGTCCCAGCAAGGGCCTGGCGAGGTCTGGCAGGGAAGCCCCGGCAGGGGCTCGCACCGGGTCACGGCATGGCCGCGCACGGGGTCGGCTGGGGCCTCGGTGATACGGGCATGGCACTACACAAGAGGCGTGACGCGGCCTCGGTGGTACGGGCATGGCCCGTGCGCAAGGGCGTAACGCGGCCTTGGTTGTACGGCATGGCACTGCACAAGGGGCGTGAGGCGACCTTGGTGGTACGGGCGGCCCCACACGGGGGGCGTGACGGGGCCTTGGTGGTACGGGCATGGTCGTGCACAAGGGGCGTGACGGGGCCTCGCGCCGGTGCTGATCGGTGCTAGCGTCGGTCGACCGTCACATGGCAGCCGACCGGACGAGGAGCGATGAGCGACCCATCCGCACAGCCCGACACCGCGGTGATCATCCCGGCCAAGGACGAGGCCGATCGCATCGGCGCCACCGTGACCGCGGCGCTGGCCATCCCGGGCGTCGACCTCGTCGTGGTGGTCGACGACGGCTCGGCCGACACCACGGGCCGGGTGGCCAAGGCGGCGGGGGCGCGCGTCGTGCGCCACAGCCGCAACCGCGGCAAGGCCGCGGCGATGGAGAGCGGCGCCGAGGCGGTGCGTCTCCTCGACGAGCAGGGGGCTCGTCACCTGCTGTTCCTGGACGCCGACCTCGCCGAGACCGCCGGCAGCGCCGCGCCGCTGGTCGAGCCGGTGCGGGCCGGCTCCGCCGACATGACCATCGCCAGGTTCGCCACCCGGGTCAAGCTGGGCGGGCACGGCTTCGTCGTGCGTCTCGCCCGCGAGGGCATCAGGCGTGCCTCCGGCTGGGAGGCCGGCCAGCCGCTCAACGGGCAGCGGTGCCTCACCCGGGCGGCCTTCGAGGCGGCCCGCCCGCTCGCGCACGGGTTCGGGGTCGAGACCGGCATGACGATCGACCTGGTGCGCAAGGGTTTCCGCGTCATGGAGGTCGAGGTCGAGATGTCCCACCGGGCGACCGGCACCGACTGGCGCGCCCAGATCCACCGGGCTCGCCAGTTCCGGGACGTCGCGCTGGCCATCGCCGCCCGCGAGCGAGTCGTCGCCGACATCGCAAGCGCTGTACGTGGCCCCCGCCGCTGATCTTCACTACACCGGCATGCCCAACACCGCTCGCGAGCGAGTCGTCGCCGACATCGCAAGCGCTGTACGTGGCCCCCGCCGCTGATCTCCACCACACCCGCATGACCAACACCGCCCGCGACCGGCGTGATCAGTGCCCCGGCGTGGCCGGTGCCGCTTCCGTGCCGGTGCCGTGGCCGGTGTCGTGGCCGGTGTCGGTTCCGAGGCCACTGTCTCGGCGTGAGCAGTGTCGCCGCGTTACCGATGTCCCGGCGTGTCCGGGGGGTCGGTGAGGGGTGGCTCGGGTGGGGCCGCGGATGTGCTGGAATCGTGCGGTGACTCGGGTCGGGCCGGTGGGCCGTGAAGGGTGGGCGGGCGTCAGTGCCACGCGCGCCGCGCCCGGCGTCCTGGCGGTCGTCGCCGTCGCGGGCGTCGCGCTCAGCGTCCTGGTCACCGTCGCCATCGGCGCGCTCGGGCCTTCGGCCGCCGTGCCGCCGCTTCCCGGGCCGGGGTGGCAGCCGCCGTACTCGCTCTCCCTGAGGCCGGGCGACCACCTGGTCATCGCCATGGAGGCGCTGGCCGTGCTGCTGGGCGCCGCCGGCCTGGCGGCCGGGCTGCTCGCCCTGCGGCGCGGGTGGGCGCCCGATCCGCGTCTGCTGCTGCTCGGCGGCTGCCTGGCCGCCGTGGTGCTGGCCTTCCTGCCGCCCTCCGGCTCGGCCGACCACCTCAACTACGCGGCCTACGGCCGGATGGCCGTCCTTGGGCACGACCCGTACGCCATGGGCGCGGACACCTTGCCCGGCGACCCGCTGGCCGCCGCGGTCGAGCGTCCGTGGCAGGAGGAGCCGAGCGTCTACGGGCCGGTGGCCACGGCCGTGCAGGCGCTGGCAGCGCTGGCCGGCGGCGGCTCGGTGCGGCTGACGGTGTTCGCGCTCTCCGCCGTCAACGCCGCCGCCTTCGTCGTGACTGCGTGGCTGCTGCACCGCACGGTGCGCGGAGACCGAGCCCGGCAGGCGCGCGCCGCGCTGCTCTGGGCCGCCAACCCGCTCGTCATCTACCAACTGGTCGCCGGAATGCACGTCGACACCCTCGCCATCGCCCTGGTCGTGGCGGCTCTGGCCGCCGGCGCGAGCGGGCGCCGCTGGGCGTCGGGGCCGCTGCTCGGCCTGGGCATCGCGGTCAAGGCCAACGCCGGCCTGGTCGCGCTCGGGCCGGCGTGGGCGCTGCGGTCGCGTCCGAGGTCGCTCGCGGTCGTGGCCGGTACGGCGACGGCGACCGTCCTGGTGGCGTACGCCCTGGCCGGGCCGCACGCCCTCGACCCCGTCCTGCACGCCACCAAGTCGATCTCGCTGGCCTCTCCGTGGCACGTGGTCCTGGGCGGACTACAGGCGACCTTCGGATCGGGGGGGTACCGGGTCTGGATCCAGGCGGGGTCCGTGGCGCTCCTGGTCTTCCTCGCCCTCACGCTGTCACGGGCCCTGCGGGAGCCGTACGGCCTGACCACGGGCCTGCTCCCGCGTACGGCAAGCGCCCGGGACCTGCCCCAGCAGACGGCAGGCCGCGAGGACGACGGCGGGCCGCTCCGGCGGGTGATGGAGGCCGGGGACGGCGATGAGCCGCTCCGGCGGGTGGCCGGCGGTGGGGACGAGGAGGGGTCGCTCTCGCGGGGGACCGGTGCCGAAGCCGATGGTGGGTCGCTCCGGCGGGTGGCGGGCGTTGATCACGAGGACGGGTCGCTCTCGCGGGTGGGGGATGCCGGAGGCGGTGGGGGAGCGCGGGGCGCCTGGAGGGAAGAGACACGGGCGGTTTGGCGGGAAGAAGCCGGGGTCGCGGTCGTCGTTGTGGCCGCCTGGCTGTTCGCGACGCCCTATGCCCTGCCTTGGTACGACGGGCTCGGGTTCGCGCTGTTGGCGGCCGTCCCGGCGACCTTCTTGGACGGTTTCCTGGTGGCGCGGCTGGTCGTGCTCTCGGCGGCCTACCTGCCGGCCCGCCAGGAGTATCAGCCGCAGGACCTGCACAACCTGCTCGTCACGGTGCTGCGGTCCCAGGTGGTGCCGTGGATCCTGCTGGCGCTGACGGTCGCTCTGGCGTGGTGGGCACTGACCTCTGGAGCGCGCGGATCGACGCGGCGAGGGTCAGCGGCACCGCCACCGTGAGCGCCATGGCCGGAATGGCGATGCCCGAGTCGTTGACCAGGAACCCGGCCAGCGCCGTGGTGAGCACGCCGAACAGCCCCGCCCGCAGCGCCGGCGCCTGCGCGTAGGCCAGCCCGAGCGCCGGGGCCCCCCACCGCGACGGCCTGGCCAGGACGAGGAACAGGAACGCCAGGGCGGCCAGCGACAGCACGGTGAGCTGCCAGTTGCCCAGCGTGCCGAGCATCGCGCCGATCTTGCGGCCGACGACCGGCAGCGCCTCGCCGTCGGCCACCTGCTGCACGAACGCGCCCAGGTGGGTGCGCTGGTCGCTCGGCCGCAGCCAGTCGGCCACCGCGATGAGGCCGATCAGCACGGCACCGGCGACGGCGACGGCCGCCAGCCTGACCACCGTGACCCGCCGCCCGGACAACAGCAGCATGAACACCGCGAACCCCAGCACGAACGCCGGGACGCCGCCGAAGTCGGCGCCCCACCCCGGCCACCCGTCGGCGAAGATCGCCAGTAACCCGTACCCGAGGCAGACCGACAGGCCGAGCACGCGCCGGCCCCGTTCGGCCAGCACCTGCGCCACCCCGGCGAGCGCGAGGAGGGTGCCGGTCGCGTACACGGCGAAGGCGATGTTGCTGAAACCGTAGAACCGGCCGCCGGTCACCGGCTCGTACCCGGTGACCGCGTTGACCTGGAGCCGCGAGCCGGTCACCACGTCGGCCAGCAAGGCGAGCGAGGTCACCGCCGCCACGATCGTGAGCGGCCCGAGCGGGTGAGCCCGCCAGGGCCCGGCGAACGCCAGGCCGGCCAGCAGGCCGGTGAACACCATGATCGTCACGATGAGCGCGGTCATCGGACGGCTCAGGCTCCACCAGGGCACGAGTTGCGCGAGGAAGGTGGACACGGCCACGGCCCCGCTCAGCACGGCCATGACCTGTGTGGCGACCGGTACCCACGAAGCCCAGCCGCGCAGCACGCGACGCGCGCCGACACCGGCGCCGGCACGCGCCCCTACGGGAACCCCACGCGCGTCCGGAGCGCCCCCCGCTTTCCCATCCCGCCCAGCGCCCGGTCCGGTACCCGGTGTAGTGCCTAGCCCAGTGCCCGGTCCGGCGTCTGGCCCCGCGCCTGCTTCAGTGCCTAGACCCGCGTCTGGCCGGGTGTCCAGCCTCGCGCCCGGTCCAGTGCCTGGTTCAAGGTCTAGTGCCGCGTCTGGCCCGGTGTCCGGCCCCGCGCCTGATCCCGTGCCCGGTCCAGTGTCGAGCCCCGCGCCTGGTCCGGCGTCCGGTTCAGTGCCTGGCCCCGTGCTTGTGGAAGGGAGTGTGGTGGTGGCCGGCATGCCTGAGCCGGGCCAGCGGCGGCGCATGGCCAGGGCGGTCAGCCCGTAGAACAGGAGCTGGACGGAGACGAAGACGGCGAAGAACGGCGCCCGCACCTGCACCAGCACCCGGCTGGCGAGGTCGGCGTCGGCCAACTCGGTGACGGTGCGCGAGACGTCGTCCGGGGCCGAGCCACCCGAGGTCCAGGGGCGCCCCACGGCCTCGGCGGGGACCGGGGCGCCGAGCAGGCGCAGCACGGTGGTGGTGACGTCGGTGACCGCGACCAATGCGTCCTGGCGGGTCGAGGTGGCGGTGAGGTGGCCGTGGCGGTACGGATCCGCCTGCGGGGACGGACCCTGAGCGATCGCCACGTGGAGGTGGGCGCTGGTGGAGGTGTCGGACAGGCCCGCGACCAGGATGGTGGCACCGGGGGGCACCAGGGGGAGCAGACGGCCGATCGCGCCGTCGGCCGCGGCGGCCGCTCGGGCGCGAGCGTCGGCGTCCAGGTCAGTAGTGGGGGCGTTCGCGGCGGCCGGCGGCCGGGTGATCCAAGCGCGCGCCAGGTCGTCCGCTTCGACGACGACCAGGTTGTATCGGCTCAGGTCACCGAGCGATCCCGCATTATCGGCATAGCGCTGGACGTTTCCGGTCTTGTCGGCTGCGGCGAGCGCGGCTCCCGGACCGACGGCGGCGACCGTGCCGCCGGCGTCGCGCACGGCCTGGCCCAAGGACCCGATCGTCGCGCGGTAGGACGTGGCGGCATTGAACGACGCCAGCGCCGGCCAGCCGGGCACGCTCGCCGAGCCGTCCGGGCTCACCTGGGGAACCGGGAGCGGCGCACACTCGCTCGCCGCCGAGCCGGCTCGCCTGCCCGCCGACACCGTCAGCCATCCGGCGACCGGGCACGTGCTGGCGTGGTCGGGCCGGGGGTAGGCGCGGGTGGACATCGACGCCGAAGCGCCGTTCGCGACGAGCTTCCACAGGTTGGGCGTTCCACTCTGGCTGATGTCCGCCCATTGCAACCCGGGGACCCCGACGAGCACGACCCGCCCGGTGGCCGCCCCGCCGGTACGGGTGTGACCCGGCGCCCGAGGACTCACCCCGGCCCCGGCGGCCGGCGCGTCCGCCATTTGCGCCCGCCCGGCGGCCCGCGGGCCGGCCGTCCCCGCATGGGTGGCGGCTGTGCGCGTGTTCGTCGCCTCCGCGTGGACGGCCTGGGTGTCCGTTGCCCTGGCATGGGCGGCGGTGGCCTGGGGGCCGGTTGTTCCCGCTTGGGCGGTGGCGTGGATGTCCGTTGTGCCCGTGTGGGTGGTCTTTGTGTCTGTCGTTTCTGTAGGTGTGATGGTGGGCGGTGGGGGCCTTGTTCTCGCGTGGGCGGTGGTGGGCAGGACGGCGAGGGCCATGGCGCCGAGCAGCGCTGCGGCCGGGAGCCGCCAGGGGCGCCGCCCGGGACCGGACGCG
Source organism: Sphaerisporangium sp. NPDC005288 (assembly GCF_040607475.1). NCBI lineage: Bacteria > Bacillati > Actinomycetota > Actinomycetes > Streptosporangiales > Streptosporangiaceae > Sphaerisporangium > Sphaerisporangium sp. NPDC005288. Next base: position 42,736 of record NZ_JBEXGT010000023.1, read on the forward strand.
CGGTCCCCCGGGACCGTCGTTCGCTTGTCCACCGGGAACCTCGCCTCCACGTGCGCCGACCACCTCCGCCCTGCAAACCATAGCCAGAACCCCGACCCCCCTCTCCCACATGCGATCGGCCTGTGGACGGCCGGCGCGCCGGCGCCGCGAAGTGGGTGGAGGCAGGGCGATGTCGGTGGCCTTCTGCGGTGGGTCACGGCCGGGGAAGGGTGCAGGTGGTGGTCACGGCCGGAGAGCGGTGCGGGTGGTGGGTCATGGCTGGAGCACGGTGCCGGTGGTGGGTCACGGCCGGAGAAGGTGCAGGTGGTGGTCACCGGCCGGAGAGCGGTGCTGGTGGTGGGTTACGGCTGGTGCACGGTGCTGGTGGTGGGTTACGGCTGGAGAGCGGTACTGGTGGTGGGGCGTGCTGGTCGGCGTGGGCGGCGGGGGGTGCGGGGAAGGGGGTAGCCTGCCACGTCGTGAGGACTGGTGGGGGGCGCGGGCGCTGGTGGGCGTGGCCGATCGCCCTGCTGATCATCGTGGTGGCCGCGGTCCCGCTGGTGCGTTACTGGCTGACCAACCCCGCCGACCAGCGCCTGGTCGACCTGGACGTCTACCGCACGGGCGGTGAGAGCCTCCTGCGCGGGCTCCCCGTCTACGACGCGGTCACGCCGGCGCCGCAGCTCCTGCCGTTCACCTATCCGCCGATCGCGGCGCTGCTGGCCGTGCCGCTGGCCGTGATGTCGTGGCCCGCGGCCCAGTGGGTGTGGACGGCCGGCGTGCTGGCCTGCCTGGGCGTCACGGCCTGGTTCGGCTTCCGTGAGCCGCTCACGCGGCTGCGGCCCGCCTGGGCGGGGCCTGTCGTGTTCGGCGTGATGACGGCGGCATGCCTGTACCTGATGCCGCTGCGCGACCAGATCCGGTTCGGGCAGGTGGACATCCTGCTGGTCATGCTGTGCCTGGCCGACTGCGTCGCGCGCCGGCCGTGGTGGCCGCGCGGCATGCTGATCGGGCTGGCGACGGCGATCAAGCTCACTCCCGGCGTCTTCCTGGTCTATCTGCTGGTCACGGGGTTCGGGCGCGACGCCGTGCCCGAGCAGCGCCGGGCGTTCTTCATGGCCGTCTTCACCGCCACGCTGCTGACGGTGCTGCCCTTCCTGGTGATCCCGCACGATGCCGCGTCCTTCTGGTTCTCGGCCCTGCTCGACGGCGACCGCGTCGGGGCGAACAACGCCACCACCAACCAGTCCATCCGAGGGATGCTGCTGCGGCTCTACCTGCCGGGGTGGCTGACCTCGCTCATCTGGCTCGCGCTGGGGGCCGTGGTGGCCTGGTACGGCTTCCGCCGCGCCCGGGAGGCCCTGCTGCGGGGCGACCGGATGACCGCGGTGGCGCTGACGGGTCTGATGGCGGTGCTCGTCTCGCCGGTGGCCTGGATCCACCATCTCGCCTGGCTGGTCGTGGTCCTCGCCGCGCTCGCGGGCCGCGCACTCGGCGACCGCACCCCTCTGGCCGGCACCCCTCTGGCCGAGGGTCCGCCGGCCCGCGGTTCGCTGGCCGGCGGAGCACTGATCGGCGGGACCCTGGCCGGCGGAGCCCTCACCGGCGGGCCCGCCGATGGGCGCGATGCAGGCGCCCGAGCCTCCGTGTCGTCCGGCCTGACGGGGGCGGCGGTCGTGGCCGGGGTCTGGCTGTACTACGTGCTGCCCATCCCCTGGTGGGGGGTGTCGCTGCGCGCCGCCGACATCCCGGTGCTCAGCCCGGTGGCGGGGCGCGTCGTCCAGGACGCCTTCGGGCTCGGCGCCGTCGCCCTGGTGTGGCTGCTCGGCCGCCGTCCGGCCGCAGGCGTTTCCGGCCCGGCCGAACCCAGCCCGGACGAGACCAGCCCGGACGAAACGAGCCCGGACGAAACGAGCCCGGACGAAACGAGCCCGGACGAAACGAGCCCGGGCGATGGGCGGCGTCTGGGTTCGCGTGCGATTCCGTGACTGATCCATTACTCTTCGTGATGTGCTCGGAACTGTAATGGCGCTGATCGGCGGCATCGCCGGCATGACCGGGGTGGCGATCGGCCTGCTGGCGCTGCGCAGCGCGCGCGGCGCCGTCGAAGACTGCCTCGACGTGCTGGGCCGCCGCTGCGCGATCGACGGCGTGGTCGACGTCAAGGCGATCCGCGATGTGGCGGTGTTCCGCTACGACGCGCTGGCCGAGATGACCGGCCGCCTGTCCTTCTCGGTGGCCATGATCGACGGCTTGGGCGACGGCGTCGTCCTCACCTCGATAAACGGCCGCACCGAGACCCGCACGTACGCGCGGCCGGTGCGCAGTGGCCGTGGGCTGCAGCCGCTCTCCCCCGAGGAGGAGCAGGCGGTCCGCGCCGCGCGCCTCGGCATCGGCCCCGATGTCGCCCCACAGCGTCTCCGGCGTTAGGGGTCCCCGTCTCCGGGCCGGGTCCTGGCGCGGGACGCGGGGTCGTTCCGGATCATTTCGGATCGTTCGGGGAAGGCGTGGCAAGAAACCGGTAAATATGCCAGGTGGGCGGTGACCTGCGGCAGGTAGCCTTCTGGTATGCCGAAAATCGCCTACCTCGGGCCGCAGGGGACGTTCTGCGAAGCCGCCCTGCGCATCCTCGCCCCGGATGCCGAGCGGCTGCCCTGTGCCAATGTCACGGCGGCGCTCGACGCGGCGCGCTCGGGGGAGGCCGACGGGGCGGTCGTCCCGCTGGAGAACTCCGTCGAGGGCGCGATCACGGTCACGCTCGACGAGCTGGCCTGGGGCGATCCGCTGCTGATCACCGCCGAGTTGCTGCTGCCGGTGGAGTTCTCGCTGCTGGTGCGGCCGGGCACCGAGATGACGCACATCAAGCGCGTCTACACCCACCCGGCGGCGATCACCCAGTGCCGCAACTTCCTGGCCCGTGAGCTGCCCGACGCCGTGGTGGTGGCCGCGCCGTCCACGGCCGCCGCGGCGCTGGAGGTCTCCATGGAGGACTCTCCGTACGACGCGGCCATCGGCCCGGCGATCGCCGGCGAGCACTACGGCCTGGACGAGCTCGCCGCGCGCATGGGCGACCGCGATGACACCGTCACCCGGTTCGTCCAGGTGGCGCGGCCGGGTCCGCCGCCCGTGCCCACCGGCGCCGACCGGACGTCCCTGGTGGCGTTCCTGCGGGACGACCACCCGGGCGCGCTGCTGGAGATGCTGAGCGAGTTCGCGGTGCGCGGGGTGAACCTGACCCGCATCGAGTCGCGGCCGACCGGTGACGGCATCGGGCGCTATTTCTTCCACTTCGACGCCGAGGGGCACGTCGCCGAGGCCCGCGTGGGCGAGGCGCTGTCGGGTCTGCACCGGCTGTGCGCCGAGGTCCGATTCCTGGGCAGCTACCCTCGAGCGGACCGCGTGTCGCCGCAGCTCAAGCCCGGCACCTCCGAGTCCGACTTCACCGAGGCCTCCGGCTGGATCGACAAGATCCGCACCGGCGCGATGTGACGGTGCGCCCGGCGGCGCGTCGCGGCCGGGTGTGACGGATCACATGTCGGGTCGATAGGCGCGCGAGCGCAGCTCGGACATCGGTAGCCTTTGTTACGTGATTGACCTGCGTACCCTTCGTGAGGACCCCGACCGGCTACGGGCGTCGCAGCGTGCCCGCGGTGAGGACGACTCGGTCGTCGACACGCTGCTCGACCTCGATGAGCGCCGCCGAAGCGCGCTGACCGCCTATGAGTCTCTGCGCGCCGAGCAGAAGAGCGTGGGCAAGTCGGTCTCCTCGTCCTCCGGCGACGAGAGGGCCGCGTTCCTCGCGCGCGCGAAAGACCTCGCCGCCGGGGTGAAGGGGGCGGAGGCCGAGGCCGAGAAGCTCGCCAAGGAGCTGGACGAGCTGCTGATGGCCGTCCCCAACATCATCGAGGAGGCCCCGTCCGGGGGCGAGGACGACTACGTCGTGCTGGAGGAGGTCGGTGAGAAGCCGCGGTTCGACTTCACCCCGCGCGACCACCTCGAACTGGGCGAGATGCTGGGCGCGATCGACGCCGAGCGCGGCGCCAAGGTCTCCGGGGCGCGGTTCTTCTTCCTGACGGGGGCCGGCGCGCGGCTGCAGCTCGGCCTGCTCAACATGGCCATGCAGCAGGCCATCGAGGCCGGCTTCACGCCCATGATCACCCCGGTGCTGCTCAAGCCCGAGGCGATGGCCGGCACGGGCTTCCTCGGCTCGCACGCCGCCGAGGTGTACCGCCTGGAGGCCGACGACCTCTATCTGGTGGGCACCTCCGAGGCGCCCATGGCGGCCTACCACTGGAACGAGATCCTCGACGGCGGGTCGCTGCCCCGGCGCTACGCCGGCTGGTCGTCCTGCTTCCGCCGCGAGGCGGGCTCGTACGGCAAGGACACGCGAGGCATCATCCGGGTCCACCAGTTCGACAAGGTCGAGATGTTCTCCTACTGCCGCCCGGAGGACGCCGCCGAGGAGCATCAGCGCCTGCTCGCCTGGGAGAAGGAGATGCTGACCAAGGTCGAGCTGCCGTACCGCGTGATCGACACCGCGGCGGGGGACCTCGGGTCGAGCGCCGCCCGCAAGTTCGACTGCGAGGCGTGGCTGCCGACGCAGAACCGCTATCTGGAGCTCACCTCGACGTCCAACTGCACCGAGTTCCAGGCCAGGCGGCTCGCTGTTCGCTACAGGGACACCGACGAGAAGCCCCGGCACGTCGCCACCCTCAACGGCACCCTGGCGACCACACGGTGGATCGTGGCAATCCTGGAGAACCACCAGCAGGCCGACGGCTCTGTCGTGGTCCCCAAGGCGTTGCGGCCCTATGTCGGACTAGACGTCCTCGAGCCGGTCAAGTAGCTATTTCTTGCTGAGTAAGCCGCTTATCCCCTGATGAGGATAAGCGGCTTACTCTCATACTGTCTGAGACGTATGTCCGGTTTGTCAGGACGTTCGGGTCTGGACAAACACGAAGGCGGGGTTCGCCTGACGCGAACCCCGCCTTCTGTGTGTCAGTGGTCAGACGGCGCGGACCTGCGACGCCTGCGGGCCCTTCTGTCCCTGCGTGACCTCGAACTCGACGCGCTGGCCGTCCTCGAGGCTGCGGTAGCCGTTGCCGACGATTTCGGAGAAGTGCACGAAGACATCCGGAGCGTCACCGTCCGGGGCGATGAATCCGTAGCCCTTTTCGGCGTTGAACCACTTGACGGTTCCCTGAGCCATTAAAGCTCTCCCTGCAATTGATCTTGGGGTTCACACCTCGCGAACCCCGGGTTGTGTCGCACAGCTTCCCGGGGCCGCTCAGACAGTCAAGCTGGTTCTGCACATCGGGTTCAGCTAATACAACGCCACCACATCTAACACCATCAGAGGGCCTTTGTTCCCCCCTCCTGGCGAGAATCTTTTACTCCCAGGGCTGACACCCGAGCTCGGGGCAACACAGGGCAAACTAGAGCTTGTTATGGTCAGCCCCAGACTCGTCGCCACCGACCTGGACGGCACCGCCCTGCGCTCGGACGGCACCGTCTCGCCCCGCACCGCGGCCGCCTTCGCGCTCGTGGAGGAGGCCGGTGCGACGCTCGTGTTCGTCACCGGCAGGCCGCCCCGGTGGATGGGCAACGTCGCCGGGGCGGTGCGCAACCGCGGGCTGGCCATCTGCGCCAACGGGGCGCTGGTGTACGACCTGCACGCCGAGCGCATCGTCGAGTCCCATCTCATCGAGCCCGACGTGCTGTCCGAGGCCGTCGGCCGGCTGAAGGACCGCGTCCCGGGCCTGAGCTTCTCCGTGGAGTACGAAGGGGGCTTCGCCCATGAGACGAGCTTCCGGCTCGGCGGCTGGGACAGCACAGAGGTCTCAGGGCTCCGCATGGGGGTCTCGGGGCTGATCTCGCGGCCGGGCGCGAAGCTGCTGGCCTTCCACCGCTCCATGGACCCCGACATCCTGCACGCCCTCGTGGACGAGATCGTGGGCGACCTGCTCACGGCCACCCATTCGAGCGGCCGGGCGTTGATCGAGATGAGCGCCCAGGGAGTGACCAAGGCGAGCGCGCTGGCCACCCTCGCCGAGCGGCACCTCGTCGGCGCGGCCGAGGTGATCGCGTTCGGGGACATGCCGAACGACCTGCCGATGCTGGGCTGGGCCGGCACGTCCTACGCCGTGGCGAACGCCCACCCGGACGTGCTGGCCGCCGTCACCCACGTGACGGCGGCCAACGACGAGGACGGCGTCGCCATCGTCCTGGAGAAGCTTTTCGGCTGACGCGCCCCGCGGCCCCGGACGCCGGGGGCGGCCGCGCGGCATCGCCTGAGGGATCTCACACGTGCTGACAGGTCTTACAAGGTCTTACAGGTAGGGACCGGAACTGCGGTGGGGCTGGTCCTCCGGGGCCACGGCGCCGGACATGCCGCCGGGCAGGGCTCGGCGCATCTGCTCCAACTGGGCGCGCGCGGCCATCTGCTGGGCGAACAAGGTGGTCTGGATCCCGTGGAAGAGACCCTCCAGCCAGCCGACGAGCTGGGCGTGCGCCACGCGGAGCTCGGCGTCGCTCGGCGCGCTGTCGTCGCCGGTGAAGGGCAGCGTGAGCCGCTCGAGCTCGTCCACCAGCTCGGGCGCCAGGCCGTCCTCCAGCTCCTTGATGGAGCTCTGGTGGATGTCCTTCAGGCGCTTGCGGCTCGCCTCGTCCAGGGGCGCCGCGCGGACCTCCTCCAGCAGCTGACGGATCATGCTGCCGATGCGCATCACCTTGGCGGGCTGCTCCACCAGCTCGGCGACCGAGCGCTCTTCGTGCTGCTCGCCGCCGTCACCCTCGACCGACAGACCGTTGGGGCCCACGACCACGATGTGCGGGGTGCTCTCCTCAGCATTCATGTCATTCAACCTAGCTCACCTGACCAACAGGACTTTTCCGATGTGCTCCCCTGATTCGAGCACGCGGTGGGCATGGGCCGCGTCGGCCATGGGGATGACCGCGTGGACGATCGGCCGGACCGAACCGGCGCCCACCAGGGGCCACACGTTATCGCGGACGCCGCGGAGGATGACGCCCTTCTCGGCGACGCTACGGGTGCGCAGGGCGGTCGCGTGGATCGAGGCGCGCTTGGCCAGCAGTCTGCCGAGGTCGAGCTCGCCCTTGGCGCCGCCCTGAAGCCCGATCACCACCAGCCGGCCGCCGGTCGCGAGCGCCGAGATGTTCCTGGCGAGGTACTTCGCGCCGATGATGTCGAGGATGACGTCCGCCGTGACCTTCTCGGCGAAGTCCTCCTCGCGATAGTTGACCGCCTCGTCGGCCCCGAGCTCCAGGCACCGCGCGATCTTGTCGGCCGAGCCGGCCGTGACGACGACGCGGGAGCCGAAGGCCTTGGCGAGCTGGAGGGCGAAGGTGCCGATGCCGCTGGCGCCGCCGTGGACCAGCAGCGTCTCACCGCGCCGCAGCCTGCCCACCATGAAGACGTTGGACCACACGGTGCAGGCGACCTCGGGGAGCGCCGCCGCCTCCACCAGCGAGACCCCCTCGGGCACCGGGAGCACCTGCTCCCAGGGGACGGCGACCTTCTCGGCGTACCCGCCGCCGGCGAGCAGCGCGCACACCTCGTCGCCGACCCGGAACCCCTCGACGTCCTCGCCCACCTCGGCGACGACTCCGGAGCACTCCATGCCGGGGAATTCCGACGCGCCGGGCGGCGGCGGGTAGTGCCCCTGGCGCTGCAGCAGGTCGGCGCGGTTGAGGCCCGCGGCGGCCACCTCGATCAGCACTTCCCCTGGTGCGGGGCGGGGATCTGGGACCTCCCGCCACTCCAGCACCTCTGGTCCGCCGGGCCGGGTAACAGCGATCGCGTGCATGTGACCAAACTATCCGGGTAGCCAAGTCGGCGGTTGACCACGTTGGTCGTGATAGCGGGCGGTAATCTTCCTTCTATTTGCTGCCCCTTTAGCCCAGTCCCGAGGGGGAACACGGTGGCAAGACACGATCGTGAGGATCCTCATTCCCTTGAAGAGCAGCTCGCCTGGCTCGACGCGATCAAGGAGAACGAGGACACCCCCCTCGCGGTGAGCGTCACCCCGGACGACACCGCCGCCTCGCCGTACCCGAAGGACCCGTGGGGCATGGTGCCCGCGGAGCCTCCGGCGCCCGCGTCCCCGCTGTTCCGCGCCGCGGGCGACCCCGCGAACGGCGCGGGGCAGCACGACGACGGCCTCGCCGGGCGCGCCGAGGGCGAGACGCGCGAGGTGCGCCCGCCTTCGACCCAGGGTCTGGGCACCGGCGCCTGGACCGGCCCGCTGGACCTTCCGCCGTCCGCGGCGCCCGGCAAGCCCGCGTTCGCCGCGCCGATCACGGCGCCCGGCGAGCCGCTGTCACGCGCCGACACCAAGGCCGAACCGCCGCCGGACTCCTCCAGCGCCGGCGCCTTCGGAGAGCGTCCCGCGCCGTCGTCGGGTGCGGGCGCTTTCGGCGGGCTCTCCTCGTCCGGCGCCGGCGCGTTCGGCGAGCGCCCGTCCTCGGGCACGGGGGCGTTCGCGGCGTTCGGCGAGCGTCCGGCTGGGTCCGGCGGGGCCTTGGGCGAGCGCCCGGGCTCCTCGGCGGGCTCGGAGGCCCCTGAGGGTTCCGGCGCCGGGGTCTCGGCCGCCGCCGGCGCCGAGGCCGTGAGCGACGACACCGACAGCTTCACCTTCGGGCCGCTCACCGACAAGCCCGGCGCCGCGCCGAGCGCCGACTGGCTCTCCAAGGACCCGCTCGGCGGCGGCAAGGCCGAGCCGTCCAAGCAGCGTGAGGACCCCGAGCCCGACACGGCCCCGGAGCAGCCGGTGCGCGGCTGGCTGGAGGCCGCGGTGCCCGCCGCCGAGCCGTCCGAGCCCGACCCCGAGCAGGAGCGCTTCAACGCCTTCGCCGCGGGCGCGGACACCGACGACGTGGTGGTCCCCCGCGTCGAGCGTCCGATGTACGAGCAGCCGACCGAGAACCTCGGCCTGCCCGCGCCGCAGGAGGGCCGGCAGGTCGTGGCGCCCCCCGCCGCCGAGCCGCCGGCCGCCGCCCCGGCGGCCCCGGCCCCCGCCTTCCCCGCCGCCTCCCCAAGCCGGTCGGCCCAGGGTTCGTCGGCCGCCACGCACGCCCCTTCCGCGCCGCCCGGCGAGTCGCTGGTGCCCGACCAGGCTCCGGAGGAGCGCGAGCCGTACCGGCCGCGCCGCAGGCAGACCGCCGCGACGCCGCAGCCCGCCCAGCCGGCGTTCGGCGTCCCGGCGCGGCAGCAGCCGGGCGCCAAGGCGGCGGGCGCGAAGGGCGTCACGGGCGTGCGGCCGACGGCCGACAGCCTCGACCCGGTGTCCCTGCTGCGCGGGCGCAGGAACGCTCCCGCGCGTGGCTGGCGCAAGATCGTGTTCAAGGCGTCCGCGGGCCTGATCAAGCCGGGCGAGTCGCCCGAGGTGCGCCGCCGCCGCGAGCTGGTCTCGCGGGCGCGCACCCCCGTCGCCACGGGTCACCACCGCGTGGCCGTGCTCAGCCTCAAGGGCGGCGTCGGCAAGACCACGACGACCGTGGGGCTGGGCGCCACGCTGGCCTCGGTGCGCGGAGACCGGGTGATCGCCGTCGACGCCAACCCCGACCGCGGCACGCTGTCGGACAAGGTCGAGCTGGAGACCTCGGCGACCGTGCGCGACCTGCTCAACGAGCGGCAGCAGATCAAGCGATATGTCGACATCCGCGCCTTCACCTCGCAGGCGCCCTCGCGGCTGGAGATCCTCGCCTCCGACCGCGACCCGTCGGTGTCGGAGGCGTTCAGCGCCGCCGACTACCAGGCGGTCGCGCAGGTGCTGGAGAACTTCTACTCCATCTGCCTGACCGACTGCGGCACCGGCCTGCTCCACTCGGCCATGTCGGGCGTCCTGGGCCTGGCCGACCAGCTCGTTCTGGTCAGCTCGCCGTCGGTGGACGGCGCGCGGGCCGCGTCGGCGACCCTCGACTGGCTGGAGGCGCACCACTACGCCGACCTGGTCAAGGCCGCGACGGTCGTGTTGTGCAGCGTCCGGCCGAGGTCGAAGTCCACCGTCGATCTCGACCGGCTGGAGGCGCACTTCGCGGCGCGCTGCCGTGCCGTCATCAGGGTGCCGTACGACCCGCACCTGGAAGAGGGCGCCGAGATCGACCTCGACCGGCTGCAGCCCGCCACGCGGGAGGCCTACCTGCTGCTGGCGGCCTCGGTGGGCGACGGCTTCGGCGGCGCGCAGGGAGGCCATATCTGAGCGGGCCATATCTGAGCGGGCCGCGTCCGAGGCGGGCCGCGTCTGAGGCGGCGGTCGCATTCAGAGGCGGCGGCCGCATGTGGGCCGCCCGCGTCTGAGTGGATCACGGGAGGCCGGTGGCGGAGGGTGTGGGATTCGAACCCACGAGGCCGTCGCCGACCTGGCCGCTTTCAAGGCGGCTGCACTCGTCCACTATGCGAACCCTCCAGTGCGACACCAACGATAGCGTTGCCCGCCGGGCGTTCGCGCGCGAGTGGCGGGCCCCGCGCCTATTCGTACGGCTCGGCCGGCCGGGCGACCTTGGCCAGTGCGGTGGCCGTCAACGCGGGGGCGGCCGTGCCCTTGGGGAGGCGGTCGTAGGGGACGGGCACCCAGGCGCCCGTCACCTCCACCCAGGTGTCCGGACGGGGCGCGGGCACGCCCAGCACGGCGACCTTCAGCGGGAAGGCGTCGGCCGCGCAGCACCGCAGTCGCATGCGGGCGAGGTACCACTGGCCCTTGTGCTCGGACGGGACGGCGAACCCGGTGAGCTTGACCCGGCGCCCGGCGAGCGTGCGGCCTCCGTCGCTCCAGGCGCGGCCGATGAACTCCCCGACCGGCATGGCCGTGGGCGCGTCCCCGGTCAGGGCGCCGTACCCCCCTGCCGGCCGCGGCTGGGGCCTCTGGTCCCGTGCGGCGGCGAACGAGCCGAGCGCGGGCGGGTTGATCAGGAAGACGGCCACGATCGGAAGGCACAGCAGCCAGGCCACCCGCGGGCCGTGCGAGCGGCGGCGCGTGGCCGCCTCTCCCGAGGGCGGATAGGGCCTGCGCCACTCTTGGACCAGGCCGAAGACGCCGAGCGCGAACAGGATCACGCCGGCCGCGACGAGCGGCGCTCGGAACCCCGGCCTGACGTAGTTCAGGTAGGCGGTGGACAGGGCCGACACGCGAAGCAGCGCGCCGCCCACCAGGGCGAGCACCAGGTTCTGGGCCATGCGGTTCACAGCAGCACCCGTCCCACCAGCACGCCGACCACGATGGCGAGCGTGAGCGTCAGCGGGACGAAGCGCGCGGCGAACGCCCGCCCGAACGTCCCCGCCTGCAGCGCGATCAGTTTCAGGTCGACCATCGGTCCCACGACCAGGAAGACCAGTTTGGCGGTCGGGGAGAAGGTCGTGAGCGAGGCGGCGACGAAGGCGTCGGCCTCGGAGCAGACCGACAGCACGACCGCCAGCAGCGCGAGCACCAGCACCGACAACCAGGGGACCTCGCCGAGGGAGGTGGTCCACGAGCGGGGGACCACCACGTTCAGGGTCGCCGCGGCGAGCCCGCCGATGACCAGGAAGCCGCCGGCGTGCAGGAAGTCGTGGCGCACCGCCGCCAGGAACGCCGCGCGCCGGGTGGCGCCCTCGGGGACGGGCGGTGCGGTGGTGACGCGTGGCGGGACGGGGCGGCCGAGCACCTGCCAGGCCCAGCCGGCGAGCACGGCGACGACGAGGGAGGCGCCGAAGCGGGCCAGGACCATGAGCGGCTCGCCGGGGAAGGCCACGGCCGTCGCCACCAGGACGACCGGGTTGGCCGCCGGAGAGGCCGGCAGGAAGGCGAGCGCGGCCGGCGGGGCGACGCCGTGGGCCATCAGGCGGGCGGCCACCCGGACGGAGGCGCACTCGCGGACGGGCAGCACGAGCCCGGCGGCGCCGGCGACGGGCACGGCGGCGTACGGCCGGCGCGGCAGCGCGCGCTCGAAGAAGGACGGCGGCACGAAGGCGGTGACTGCCGCGGACAGCGTGACCCCCAGCACCAGGAACGGGATGGCCTGCACACAGATCGTCACGAAGATCGTCGACCAGGTGGTGACGGCCGGCGCGGTGAGGTGCGGCGACAGCAGCAGGTTGCCGATCAGCAGGAAACCCGCCAGCGCCGCGAACACCCAGGGCAGCACGTGCGCCTCGGGTGCGCGCCGTCCCCATGTCGGAGGAGGGACCGGACTGTCGGGCTCGGCGGTCCAGTCGAGTGCGGTTCGGTCGCTCATCAAGGTTTGGAGATTTTTCTGGATATTGGGGGATATGCGCGGATAAGGCGTGGGGGGTGGCGGTTCGACGGTCCGACGCTACACCCGCCGGAGTTGGCCGAGCAGCCATCCCGGACCCACGGCCGCGGCGCCCAGCTCGGCGACGCGCCGGCGCAGCTCGCGGTCGGCGGTGACGACCAGAACCCGCTGCCACGGCCTGACCTCGCGGTTCTCCCGCACCGTGTCCACGATCGCGTCGTCCCCACTGGCAGGCGCCTCCACCACGCCCACCACGCCCGCCGTGTCCGCCACGCCCGCCGTGTCCGCCACGCCCGCCGTGTCCGCCACGCCCGCCGTGTCCGCCGTGTCCGCCGTGCCGCCGGACCGCACGCCCTTGGCCGCGCCCTCCAGCACCATGACCACGCGCGGGAACCACATCGCCGGAGCCGGGAACCCCTCCGGAGGCCGCAGGCCGTGCTCCACGAGCCGCTCGACGTCCGCCAGCAGGCGCCGCGCGGCGCCCGCCCGGTCGCGCCACCACCCGTGCTCGGCGCGCGCGCCGACGATGTTGGCGGCGTCCAGCACCACCACCGAGGGCGGCAGCGACGGCCTGATCACCGGCCAGGTCTCGGCGAACCCGGGGTGCAGCGTCTCACCGCCCACCTCGTCGGCGGGCAGCCACCGCATGTCGGTGCTCTCGTCGTTGGCCGGGACGGCGGGCAGCAGCGCGTCCGCCTCGGCGATCACCGTCTGGAACGCCCAGCCGCCGTGGTCGTCGATGTGGACGCCGAGGACGCGCAGGCTCTCGCCGCTCAGCGCGGCCTCCTCCAGGGCCTCGCGCAGGGCGCCGGTGACGGCGTCCTCATGGCTGTCGAGCGCGCCTCCGGGCAGCCCCCACGTGCCGCCGTGATGGCTCCACCACGAGCGCTTCTGCATCAGGACGTGCGGCGTGCCCCCGGCGTCGAAATGGACGGCCAGCAGCCCTGAGGCGCCGTGCAGCCCCCAGTGCCGGTGGCCGCGCTCGCACAGCGCCCAGCCGTCGCCGTCCTTCGCCGCCATGTCTCCATCCTGCCTTACGGCGCCATGCCCGAATCGCACCGTTCGTCGGCCTTCGGACCGCTAGCATCCAACGGCGATGGACGGTTCACTCTCTCCGGTCCGACTGCCCTACGACACCTTCCGTCTCGCGGGGCGCCTCTTCCTGCCCCTGGCCTTCTACTACACCCTGGGCCGGCTCGTCCACCAAGGCGTGCTGCTGGCCGCCGTGCGCGTCGCCGAGCCCACGGGATGGCGGGCCTACCTGGCCTTCGGCGTGCTGAGCCTCGGCGTCCTGGTGACGCTGACGGCCTACATCGCGATGCTGAACATCGCCGGTCGCGCGCTCGGCGCGCGGCCGGTGCAGGCCCGCACGGCCGACGAGCGCGAACGCGACCTGGTCGACGCGATCGCCCACACCCTCCTGCCCTTCCTGATCTTCTACAGCGCGTGGGGCCTGTTCACCGACGACCTCAGCGCCTTCCAGCGGCTGCTGAACGAGCTCCACCCGACGATCGACCTCAGCTACATCGGCCTGTTGAACGACCTGTTCAACGTCAACGTCCTGATCATGGTCATCACCGCCGTGATCTTCGCGGTCAAGGTGGCGTTCGAGCGCCTCTACGGCGCTACGGGAAGGCGCGTCTTCGGCGTGGCCAACAGCACGTTCGAATGCATGTGGATGTACTTCGGCATCATCTCGCTGGGCAACTGGACCGGCGACGGCGTCGACTGGCTGACCGGCCGGGTCGTCTGGGCGGACTTCACGGGCCTGTTCCAACGCGTCCCCTTGCTGCAGACGCTCCGGCAGCTCGGCGAGTACGCGGCCCCGTACCTGCCCGAGTTCAAGGACGGCCTGGTCCAGCCGCTGGTCTGGCTCGCCATGGCGGCCGTCGTCTACAGCTCCTCGATCACCGAGGAGGCCAAGGTCATCGAGGGCACCCGGGTCGAGCCGCACGTCTCACGGCTCTGGCAGCGGCTGCCGACCCCTGTCCAGGCCGTTGCGGAGTTCTTCTCCCGAGGAATCCGCGACAAGTACGTCCCGCTGGTGAACGGCTTTCGATTCGTCCTCAGCGGCGGGGTGCTGTTCTACCTGACGTTCTGCCTGATCTACGTGGCGCTCGAAGCGCTCGCGGCGGTGGGCTTCATCGGCGTGACCAGGCTCATCGGGGCGCACGAGATCCTGTGGTGGCAGATGTGGGAGGGCGCGGCCGTCTTCCCGGTCGACCTGCTCCACGAGGTGCTGCGCATCTGCCTGCTCGCCGTCGCCTTCGACCTGGCGCTGCGCCGTTCGGCTGCCCGCTCGGTGGTCCGTTCGGCCGTCCCCGCGGCCGGGCCTGACGCGCCGCCCGCGCCTACGGGAGCAGCCGTACCGTTCCCGGCTCCGGGGCCACCCGCACCTCGACCCGCAGGGTCCTGAACGCGTCGGCGGGCACGACGTACACCGTCTGGACGGTCAGTTCCCGACCGACGGGCAGGGGGGCGAGCTTGAAGTCGGCGTCCATGTTGAAGCACGAGGGCGACAGCCCCGACTTGGGCGCCAGGTCGCCGCGGATCGACGGCCCCCACGTGCGCCCCGCCGCGTCGGTGACCCTGATCTTGCAGGTGCCGCCCATCGCACCGAACCACTTGCTCGCCTGCTCGGTCAGCGGTCTGAGACCGACGACGACGATCGCGACCTTCGTGCGAGGCGGCAGCGGCCGGGCCGTGGGGTCCTGCGGCCGGCCCTCGGTGATGCTCTTCAGACGCCACTCGATGCCGTTGAACCGGGCCGCCTGCCCGTGCGCGGCGACCGCCTCCCGCCCGCCCTTGCCGGCGAGGGTCTCGTACCGCTCCCGCCAGGGCAGCACCTGCGCGGCGAGCGCGGCGGGGACCAGAGCCAGCAGGCCGAGGCCATACCAGAGGTCGCGTTTCCAGTTCACGGCTCGTCCCGCCTCACAGATCGCGCACCGGCCCGACGGTCAGGGACGCCGGCGCCTGCTCGATGAGCGCTTTGGTGTACGGGCCCGACAGCCGCAGGTCGACGGCGGCCGCGGGACCGAGGTGGTCCAGGCTCTTGACGCTGTGGACGGTGACCTCCAGGGCCGCGCCGGCCAGTCTGCCGGGGGGCACCTCGAACAGGATGGGCCCGTAGGAGGGCATGCCCGGGGCGAGGGCGGTCTTGTCGAGCGTGCCCGACACCGAACTGGCCAGGTACTCCGCGCCGTCGGCCGTGCGCAGTCGTGCGCCCTGCACCGTCACCTCCTCGGTGGTGGCGGCGACGGTGGCCCAGACGACCACCCAGACGCCCGCGGTGCTCTTCGGCTGCCCGAGCAGGCCGTAGGCGTCCTCCAGGCGCACCGACCGGGCGAGCTGGACGCGGTCCACGCGGAGCTGGAAGGCGGCGGTGTTCACCTGCTCGCCCATCTCGCCCACCGACGCGATCGGCGCGTACTTCGCGTCGGCGTCCGGAGTGGCGCGGCGCACCGCCACGATGCCCGCGAGCAGCAGCGCCGCGGTGAGCACTCCGGTGATCGCGCGCCTCACCTGGACACCTCGAGGTCGTAGATCGCCAGCGTCCCGCCGGGAAGCCAGTCGGACAGCTCCGAGGTGAACCACGGCCCGTAGTCCTCGTCCCGGAAGGCGGCGGTGAGGCTCGTCGGGTCGGGTGTCCCCGCCGGGACGGTGTAGACGAACTTCACGCGCTCGACCAGGCCGGGCTGGAGCTGGGTGCGGTCGAAGCCGGCGTCGCGGATGACGAAGCCGGCCGTCTTGTCCTTGAACCGGTCGAGCACCACGCTGCCCGGGGAGATCTTCAGGTAGGTGACGGCGGACAGGTCGTCGACGGTCGCGGTCTGGTCGCTGACGTTCTCGACCTCGAGCTCGATCGCCAGGAAGCGGCCGTCCTTGGGGTCGCCCAAGCCCGGCGCGGGGTCCTTGGTCACGTACGCCACCTTGTACGGCTTCACCGCGAAACGGTGGCCCGCGCTGGTCTCACCGAGTCGGCGGTGCGGGATCTCCGGCTTGGCCTCCTGCAGGCCGCCCGCCGGCCAGGACAGCGCGAGCACCGTGGCCAGCGCGAACACAACGGCGGTGAGGGCGATCCACGGCCGCAGCGGTCCCCGGCGTGACTCCGTCGGTCCGGGGTCGGGCACCGGAGTCGTCACGGCCAGCGATCTTATCCGGCAAAACCCGGCGAGGGCCGCGAATGTCACGATTCCTCCGCCGTTGCCGTTCTTCGCGCGAAGATCGGCCCGCGTGACGGCCCGCGTGACGGCCCGCGTGACGGCCTGCGTGGCGGTCCGCGGCCTCGGCGGGGATCAGCCGCCGCCCTTGCTGAAGTGCTGATAGTCCTTGGCGCCGTTGAAGTAGCCGCCCCACTGCCAGCCGTGCTGCTCGAACAGCCGCACCACGCGGTCGTCCGGGTTGATGACACCCGGCCTGCGCAGCGGCCGGTCGGCGAACCGCCGCGCGTTGTCGTGCGCGACCGAGCCGTCGGGTTCGACCCATGGGTTCTCCCGGGGGTCGAGGTCGATGGCGTTGCCGTACGAGTGCTTGGACCAGCTGCTCGCCCCGGTCGTCCTGCGGCAGTTGAAGGCCGAGGTGTTGTCGGCCTCGATGGAGTCGAAGTCGCTGCCCTTGTAGACGTCGACGGGCTCCATGCGGGCGATCGGGTAGCGCCACCGGTAGAGCTGCCCGAAGATCGCCACCACGTCGTCGGTGACCGAGCGGTTCACGATCAGCTCGCCGGTGTGGGCCTTGTCGTCGAAGCCCCAGTACGTCATCGTCACCTTCCGCAGGCCGCTCGGGGAGACCGGGCAGCCTGGCCGCCAGGAATGGCGGAGCTGGGCCGCCGTGACGGCCGTGACCTTCGCCGCGAAGCGCGGCGGCCCGGTGGGCGAGGGCGAGGGCGACGGCGTGGCGGACGGCGGCGCGGGGCTGGCCGACGGGCCGGCCGTAGGACTCTCCGGGGAGGCCGACGGCGGCGCGGCCACGGACGGAGGCGCGGGCTCGGCGACGACGCCGGAACCGGAGCCGCCGCACGCGGTCAGGGTGGCGGATGCGCACGCCAGGACCGCGAGGCCCAGGTGGCGGTGCGTGGCTGTGTGGCGCATACGCCAGAGTAAGGCCATCCTGACGCCGCTCGTGACGCAATTGTGATGTCCGGGGTCCGGACCCGCCGGGCGAGGCCCTGTCGGAGGTGTGCCGCGCGTTTTACCCGGAAGTGCTCGCGCACATGTTCGAGGAGGCGCTACAGTCTTCGGCATCGGATCGAACACGGGTTCGGTCCGGCAGGGTCCACGCGAAGGGTGGTGTGAGGTGGCGTTGCTCTCGCCCCCCGTCCGGCAGGCGTCCGGGCGGCCCTCCGCCTCCCGTCGATCGGCGACACGCCGTAGCGCTTTCTACGGAAATCTAGGACGGCCTCTATATCCGGTCATAAAGTCCGAGAGCGTGGACCCCGTGCGCAATCCCTACGCCCCCGGTGCGGGGCAGCGCCCTCCGGAGCTCGCCGGGCGTGATCGTGAGCTGCAACAGTTCGAGGTCGTGCTCGAGCGGGTGGCCCGTGGCCGTCCCGAGCGCAGCATGGTCCTCACCGGGCTGCGCGGCGTCGGCAAGACCGTGCTGCTCAACACCTTCAAGTCCATGGCCATGCAGCGGCTCTGGGGCACCGGCAAGATCGAGGCCCGTCCCGAGCAGTCCATCCGCCGTCCGGTCGCCGCCGCGCTGCACATGGCGATCCGCGAGCTGGCCCCCCGCCACCGCGCCCCCGAGCGCATCGAGGAGTTCCTCGGCGTGCTCAAGGCGTTCGCCATGCGCGATCCCGGCGCGGCGAAGGGCACCTCGCACTGGTCGCCCGCCATCGACGTCCCGGCCGGCCGCGGCCGGGCCGACTCGGGCGATCTCGAGATCGACCTCACCGAGCTGTTCGTCGACGCCGCCTCCGTCGCCACCGACCTCGGTGTCGGGGTCGCCCTGTTCATCGACGAGATGCAGGACGTCCAGCCGGCCGACATCTCGGCCCTGTGCGCCGCCTGTCATGAGCTGTCGCAGAGCGGCGGGCCGCTGATCGTCGTCGGCGCCGGCCTGCCCCACCTGCCGGGCGTCCTCAGCGCCAGCAAGAGCTACTCCGAGCGCCTGTTCCGCTACGCGCGCATCGACCGGCTCGACCGCGATGCCGCCGACCTGGCACTCATCGCCCCCGCCGCGCGTGAGGAGGTCGAGTTCACCCCCGAGGCGCTCGACGCCCTCTACGAGGCCGCCGACGGCTACCCGTACTTCGTCCAGGCCTACGGCAAGGTCGCCTGGGATCTCGCCCCGCGCAGCCCCATCACCGCCGACGACATCAGGGTGGCCGCCCCCGAGGCCGAGGAGGAGCTCGCGGTGGGCTTCTTCGGCAGCCGCTACGAGCGCGCCACCCCCGCCGAACGCGACTACATGCACGCGATGGCCTCGGTCGGCGACGAGCCCGTGCCGACGGCCGACGTCGCCGAGCTGCTCGGGCGCAAGCCGTCGAGCCTCTCGCCGGCCCGTGACAGCCTCATCAAGAAAGGACTCATCTTCAGCGCCGAGCGCGGCCTCATCGCCTTCACCGTGCCGCACTTCGGCAGGTTCCTCCGGGCGCAGCCGCTGTAGGCCGCGCCCGCACCCCGAGACAGGGCGCAGCGTCCCTGCGCCCCCATTGACCTCTCTACGGCTTTCTAGAGGGGAAGCTAGAGAGCCGTAGAGAGTTGAATTCGCGGTGTGCGGCCGCGTGGTGGCCGGTCGGCGTGGCCGGTCACCACGCGCCGCCGTGCGTCTCACATCGGGGCATCGACAAGCATTCAGGGCTGTTTTACCGTGACCATGGAACGCGGTGATGATCCGGAGTCGACTACGCGACCGCACGGGGTGATGGGCCGTATGAAGCGCATGATCGGCGTGAGAGGCGGCCTCCGCGCGGCCGCCGTCGTCGTCCTCCTCGGCTCGCTGGTGGGGCCGGCCGGCTCCACCGCGGCGCGGGCCGCCACGACGTTCAAGGTTCTGCAGGTCAACCTCTGCAACAGCGGGTACGCGGGCTGCTACGAGGGCGGCGCCGCCGTGCCCGAGGCCCAGTCGCTCATCGGCCGGGTGAGGCCGGACGTCCTCACCGCCAACGAGATCTGCGAGGGCGACGTCGCCCCGCTCCGTTCCGCCATGGGCAACGGCGACTACGAGTTCCGGCAGGTGCAGGACGAGCGCGTCGCCGCCGCCATCCAGTGCACCGGCGGCCGCGGCGCGTACGGGGTGGCCGTCTTCAGCGTCCCCCGCTACGGCAAGACCGCGAGCGCCGGCGGGTGGTACTCCACCCAGGACTCCGGCAGCGAACGACGTGCGTGGGGGTGCGGCCGGTTCGGCGGGTTCTGGGCGTGCACCACCCACCTGTCGGCCGCCGACGAGCCGGTCGCGCTGCAGCAGTGCAAGCAGTTGATGAACGAGTACATCCCGCAGTCGCACGCCCAATACGGCGCCCTGCCCACCGTCGTGGGCGGCGACCTGAACCTCGAGTACGACAAGTCCGACCCGGAGAACGCCCAGAACTGCGTGCCGGCCGGCTACTTCCGCAAGGGCGACGGCGACGTCCAGCACGTCATCGCGTCCACCTCGTTCGCCTTCGTCCGCACCGACAAGTACGGCATGTCGCACACCGACCACGCCGCCTTCATGGTCACCCTCACCGCCCCCTGGTGAACGGGCGGCGTTTCTCCAGCCCGTTCTCCGGCACGTCCAGGTCGGTTCGCGGCCCCCGTCCGCCGGTTCGCCCGTCCGCCGGTTCGGCCGGTTCACCCGTTCGCCGGTTCGCCGGTTCGTCTCCGGTCGTCTAGGGCTTTCTAGCCTCCGACCGATACACCGCTAGATTCTCGGAGAAGGTCCGCCCCGGCCGGGTTCTCCGCGCCCACGACGGCGACTCGCACCGGCGGCCGGCGCCCGCTGAGGTACACCGCGAAGACCACCTCGGCCCGCGCCCCGACGGCCGTGCGCCCGGGGTAGACGAAGAAGCGCCAGCACAGCTCGCGCCAGGAGTCCGACGGCTCGTCGGTCACCAGCAGCGGCGCGTACGAGCGCCACTCGGCGCTCGCCCGCAGGCGCGCGACGGCCCGCGCCGCCGGGACGGCACGCTGCTCGCAGGGCGCGCGGTGCCTGAGCCGGGCGATCGCCTCGCCCCACTCGGGCGACAGGGCCACCAGCAGCGCCAGGCCGGCTCCGAGCGCCGACGTCAGGTTCCAGGAGGCTCGCATCAGCAGGTCCGCGCCCGACACCGGGACCAGCGCGACCAGCACCGCCATCGCGGCAAGGACGGCGGCGCGGCCGATCGAGCGCAGCCCCACCGGGGAGCTGCTCGCCTCGCCGAAACAGCCGCAGCCTACGTCCGGGCGCCGTCGGCGCAGCTCCCACAGGACATAGGTGGACACCGAGAAGAAGGTGACCGTCCCCCAGCGGGGCAGAGGATGGCGGGTGAAGATCAGCCCCGCGGCCAGCAGGATCTCAACGGCGGCACAGAAGATCATGAACTGCCCGCGCCACCGCTCGGGCACCAGCACACCGGGCCCGAGGCGGGACAGCCCGCCCGGATCGGCGTCACTCCCGGCGGTCGCGAGCTTCGCCCCGCCGCCGAGCACCAGGAGCAGCGCGAGCAGCGCGAGCGCGGCGGCGGCGATTGTCACGGTGTCCACGGTCACCCCAATCCGACCCGGGCGTTGAAGCATCCGTTGGTGAGCTCCCCCCCGAGCTCGACGTACGACAGTGGCGACAGCTCGGCGATGCGGCCCCGCGGTGAGGTGCCGCACTCCACGCACCGGTCGCAGAACCGCCCGGCCATGCATCCGCAGGCGACGATCGGCAGCACCGACGAGCGGCTCTCGCACACGTTCCCGACGTACAGCATGGAGCCGAGCGCGAGGTAGGGAAGGCCGGTGCAGGACACGCCCGCGTCCTCGCACTCGGAATCGGCACGTTCCAGCATCGGGTACGCCACCCCGGCCTCGCCGTCGTCGAAGGCGTCCGACCAGGCGGCCGCCCCGGAGATCTTCGACTGGACCGCCCGGTAGGCGTGCGGGGGCTCCGGCACGGAGGCGGCGCGGTAGGTGGGCTGCGAGGTCGCCGGCAGCCGCGCGTGGGTCACCCCGTCGCGCCGCGTGCCGATCGCGTCGAACAGGTATCCCGGTTCGAGCTGGGGATGGCGCACCCGGATGCGTCCCGACGCGCCGTAGGGGACGACGATCACCCGCCGGCCCCGGTGCGGGCCGCCGTCGAGCTCGATGGTCAGGTCCCTGCCGTCCTTGCCCAGGGTGCGGACGATGCCGGTGACGCGGGTGATGTCGCCCCACAGGCGCTCGGCCACCCGGCCGGACTGGCGGGCGCGGATCATCACGCGGGTGCCGGCGGGCAGATCCACGGGGTTCACGGGGCTGCCGTGCCAGGCGGTCGCCCAAGGCGCGATGACCAGCCGCTCCTCCACGCCGTCCGGGTTCTCCAGAATCACCAGGTGGGGGCTGATGTCGATGATCTGACCCGCGACGCCGGTGAGCGGGGCGGGCTCCTCGGCCTCGGCCCTCACGGGGACGGTGGTCCTGCCGAGTGCGGCCGACGCCAGCGCATGGCGACGCTCAACTCCCATCGGCCCCTCCCCGGTCGCCGCCGCGAGTCTCCTCGTCGTCCCCTAGGGTCACACAGATCGTCGCCGCCGCCGCTCATTTCGGGACGAGGATTTTTCCTCCGCGACGACCTGCGTAGCAAATTTCCCACTCCGGGAGGAACTCGTCGACGCCCCAGCATGCCATGACCCTGTGGTGATCTTTGCCGTCGCCGGGACGAAACCTGGATGACGGATCAGCCGTATCAGGGCGTCCGGCTGCGATTCTGACGTCGAGATCGTTTCATCATGGCCTTCGTCACGGCACCGGTGATCGCATGAGCGGTAAAGACGAGGAGTTCCGCGAGTACGTGGCTGCCCGCGGTCCGGCACTGTTGCGCATGGCCTACCAGCTCACCGGCCAGCCCGCGGACGCCGAGGACCTCCTCCAGGCGGCCCTGACCAAGACCTACCTGGCGTGGGAGCGGATCAACGACCGGGCCTCGCTGGACGGGTACGTCCGCCGGGCGATGGTCAACATCAACATCTCCTGGTGGCGGCGCAGGAGGCTGGAGGAGTACCCCTCGGAGGAACTGCCGGAGACGCCGTCCAGGGACGGGCCGACGCCCGGGGAGATCCACGAACTGCTGGAAGAGGCGATCAACCGGCTCCCGGTCCGGCAGCGCACGGCGATCGTGCTGCGCTACTACGAGGACATGACCGAGCCGGAGATCGCCAGAGTTCTCGGCATCAGCATCGGCACGGTGAAGAGCACGGTGTCCCGCGCGATGGCGAAACTGCGCGGTGACCTCGTCGTCGTCGAGCCCTGCCGCCCTGACGCCCGGCCGCACGTGTCCATGGGGCGCGAGCCCGTCTGAACCAGTCGCCCTCCGCGGCGGGTGGAGGTGAACGAGTCGCCCCCTCGGAGGGAGGAGGCGAACAAGTGGCTCTGTGGCGCGGGCCGGCGTGAACGAGCGCTTGTCTGAGACGCGGGAGCGGACGAGACTCGGAGCCGGACGACAATCACGAACCGGCGCCCAGGCCGGGGCTCGCCAGCGGAGGTCCGTCAGATGCGCAGCACCATGCCCGACCATCCGCTCACCATCAGCTCTATCATGCGGCACGGCACCGGACTGTTCGCCGACCACGAGGTCGTGACGTACACCGGCGACGGCTACCGCCGCATGTCCTACGGGGAACTGGCCCGGGAGGCGGCGCGGCTGGCGGGCGCGCTGCGCGCCCTCGGCGTGGACGGCGACCAGCGGGTCGCGACCTTCGGCTGGAACAGCGCCGAGCATCTGACCGCCTATCTCGCCGTGCCCAGCATGGGGGCGGTCCTGCACACCTTGAACATCCGCCTGTTCCCCGAGCAGATCGCCTACATCGCCGGGCACGCCGAGGACGACGTCGTCATCGTGGACGCCTCGCTCGTCCCGCTGCTCGCCCCGATCCTGCCCGAGATGAAGACGGTGCGGCACGTGATCGTCATCGGGGCCGCCGACCCCGCGCCGCTCGCCTCCGCGGGCAAGCAGGTGCACGACTACCGCACGCTCCTCGACCAGGCCCCGGACGCGTTCGACTGGCCCGACCTGGACGAGCGCGCCGCCGCGGCCATGTGCTACACCAGCGGCACGACGGGCAACCCCAAGGGGGTCGCCTACAGCCACCGCTCGGCCTACCTGCACTCCATGAGCGTGTGCACGGCCAACGCCATGGGCCTGTCCAGCCGCGACCGGGTGCTGCCGATCGTGCCGATGTTCCACGCCAACGCCTGGGGACTCCCGTACGCCGCGCTGATGGCCGGGGCCTCGCTCGTCATGCCCGACCGCTTCCTGCAGGCGGAGCACCTGGCGAGGATCATCGCCGAGGAACGGCCGACGGTCTCGGGCGCCGTCCCCACGATCTGGGGCGACCTGCTGCGCCACGCCCGCCGGCACGGGGCGGACCTGTCGTCCCTGCGCCTGGTGCCGTGCGGCGGATCGGCGGTGCCGGAGTCGCTGATGCGCGCGCTGTCCGACGAGTTCGGGGTCCAGGTCGTGCAGGCGTGGGGCATGACCGAGACCTCGCCGCTGGCGACGGTCGCCCACGGGGACTCCTGGGACCTGCGGGCGACGCAGGGGCGGCTGCTGGCCGGCGTCGAGGCCCGCATCGTCGGCGCGGGCGACGCCGTGCTGGCCTCCGACGGGCTCGCGGTGGGCGAGTTGGAGGTGCGCGGGCCGTGGGTCACCGCGTCCTACCACCTGGAGGAGGATCCTTCGCGGTTCCACGACGGCTGGCTGCGCACGGGCGACGTGGGCCGACTGGACGCGCGCGGCTACGTCACGCTGACCGACCGCGCCAAAGACGTCATCAAGTCCGGCGGGGAGTGGATCTCGTCGGTCGAGCTGGAGAACGCCCTCATGGGGCATCCCGCCGTGGTGGAGGCGGCGGTCATCGGGGTGCCGGACGAACGCTGGGGCGAGCGTCCGCTGGCATGTGTCGTGCTCGACGGAACGACCGGAGTGGCGGAGCTCCGGGAGTTCCTGTCGGGGAAGGTGGCGCGCTGGCAGGTGCCCGAACGCTGGGCGTTCATCGACGCGGTGCCCAAGACGAGCGTCGGCAAGTTCGCCAAGCGCAGCCTGCGCGAGATGCACGCCCGCGGGGAGCTCACGATTGTTGAGAGCTGAGATCCGAAAGGTCCATCGCGCCGGCGGTGGCACAGGGCCGTACGACGTCGCGGATGATGCGCAGGCTGGCCAGGAAGTCCTCCAGTCGCTCAGGGGGCAGCAGGCCGGTGAACCATGTCTCGATGTCCTCGATGTGCTGGGGGAGCACGGCCTCGAGGCGGGCGGCGCCGGCGTCGGTCAGCGTCGCGTAGGAGGCCCGGCGGTCGGTGGCGCAGGCCACCCGCTCGACCAGGTCCTCGCGCTCCAGACGGTCCACGACGCGGGTCACCCCACTGGTGGACAGCGACGTCTGGGCCGCGAGGTCGCTCATGCGGAGCCTGCGGCCGGGGGACCGGTACAGGCGGATCAGTGTCTCAAAGTCGATCTCGGACAATCCTGAGGCGGTGAATGCGGCGTTCATCTTCGCGGTAAGGCCCAAGTAGACCTCGGCCATCAGGCCCATCGCCGTGAGCCTGGGGTCATCAGCTGGTGTCACGCTCATACTCTAGACGACGTTAGTTGACGGGCGGAATATTCCTCAGGTAGACATCTGTTGGAGCAAGCATCAAGCCCAGCGATCCACTAGTCCACGGGAGATGGAACATGAGCACTCGCACCTGGGAAGGCATCGCCATCCCGACCCCCGGCGTCTTCGACCTGGACGTCGCCCACACCCGCGTGGGATTCGTCACCAAGCACATGATGGTCAGCAAGGTCCGCGGCCGCTTCGGCGACTTCGCCGGCACCGTCACCATCGCCGAGAACCCGATGGAGTCCTCGGCCGAGCTCACCATCAAGACCGCCAGCATCGACACCGGCAGCGACGACCGCGACAACCACCTGCGCAGCGACGACTTCCTCGCGGTGGACAAGTTCCCCGAGCTGACCTTCCGCAGCACCCGCGTCGTCAGCCACTCCGGCGACGAGCTCGTCGTCGTCGGCGACCTCACCATCCGTGACGTCACCAAGGAGGTCACGCTGAAGGTCGAGTACGGCGGCGCCGGCACCAACCCCTGGGGCCAGGAGCTGTTCGGCTTCGAGATCGAGACCGAGATCGAGCGCGAGGAGTTCGGCCTCACCTGGAACGTCGCCCTGGAGACCGGCGGCGTCCTGGTCGGCAAGAAGATCAAGATCGAGATCGAGGGCGAGGCCCAGCGCCGCGCCTGACCGCCGGTGTCGCGACACCCTGTGTCCACAGCCTGTGGACAGAGTGTGTGGGAAACCTTCTTCTCCCCATGGACCCCCAGGGCCGGCCCACTCCCCGGCCCTGGCCATCGGTCCTCCACCCCCCATCCAACACCGCGAACCCCGGCACACGGCCGGCCTCAACACCGGCACACGGCCGTCCTCGGCACCCGGCACACGGACACCCCGCAACCCGGGCGCGCGGCCGTCTTCCGCCCCGGCATCCGGACATCCCGCGGCCCGGGCATGAAGGCCGACGAACCGCTCTTGCGCGACATGTTCGGTTGCCACGCCGAATCCACTTTGCCGCTTAGCATCAAGGCCGGTACTCTGTGCTGAGCCAGTCAGGCCCTCAACAGGCCGGTCGGGCACCAGGAGGCTTCGCCTAGTCAGGTCTATGGCGCCGCACTGCTAATGCGGTTTGGGTCTACAGCCCATCCGGGGTTCAAATCCCCGAGCCTCCGCACTTCAGAGGCCCTCTCCCGATTGTCGGGCGGGGGCCTTTCTGCTGCCCGAACAGTCAGGGGCGCGGTTCTGACAGATGGCACAGACCTCGATCGGTCAGCCACCACGGCGGTCGTCGACGGTCACGACCAGGCCAGGCCGGCCGTCCGCCAAGCGGCGCAGGTCGCCGGCGAGTGGGGGCAGGTGCAGGTCGGGCAGAAAGTGCACGGTCGTCCCTGTGGCACCATCGCCGGCGACGGTCTCCAGGCCGGAGACAGGGACGCCCTGCTCGTACCGCTGGATCCAAGATCCACTCAGGCGGCGGTTGGTGTGGACGAGCCACTCGCTGAGCGCGGCGACGACGGACATGCCACGGCGCGGATGCCCGTCGGGAAGCGTCTCCGCGCCGGGGTCGTCGAAAAAACGCAGGTCCTTGGACGCCATCACGGGCTTCTTCACCGGCCGCCCGTGTTCGTCGAAGCGGGTGTCGGTGCCTCTCCCCTCGTCGGCCACGGAGACCGAGCCGTCGGGGTGGAGGGTGACGGTGCAGCGTCCGGCGCCCGTGCTCGCCGCCTCGTCGGCCGCGTAGGCGAGGACCTCGAGGATCAGGTGCCGGACGCCGCCGGGGGCGAACTCGGCCGGGTCCCTTCGGATACCGGCGAGGTGACCGAGATCGACGTCGGCCGCCCAGTCATGGGTGGTGTTACGCCAAGAGGATCGGGATGTGCCCACCACAGCACCCTGGTCACGGCTCAGGCAGGGGTGATGCGGTCCACGCGGCCATCCGCGACGGCGGGCCCGACCGGGTTCCTCAGACGGCCGGCGAACCCACCCAGGAGCAGGGACAGGCCTCAGACGTCGAGCTAGCCGCGAACCATGCACTTCTGACGCGGAGTTGCAGTCCAGGGAGCTCAGAGCCGTCCACAGGAGTGTGGTGTTGAGCTCGCCGGTATCGACGGCGCCGGGGGTCTAGCTGTATTGACCACGAGCGTTGTTGACGATTGGGGCTTGATCAATAGGAAGACCTCCGGTGTGGTGGAGGTGTCTAGGCTCCACACCACAGACGGAGGTCTTCGTGTCCCACCGTAATGCCCGGCTGACCGTGCATGGCAGGCGTCTGCTCGTCCAGCGTGTTCTCGCCGGCCGTCCGGTCGCTCATGTGGCGGCTGAGATGGGCATCTCCCGGCCCACCGCCTACAAGTGGGTCCGCCGATGGCGCGAGCACGGCGAGACAGGCCTGCACGACCGGCCCAGCCGTCCGCACACCACCCCCCACCGCACCCCACCCGCCATCGAAGCCCAGGTATGCCTGCTGCGCACCCAGCGCAAGCTCGGCCCGGCCCGCATCGGCTCCATCCTGGGCCTGGCCCCCTCCACCGTGCACCGGATCCTGACCCGCCACCATCTGCACCGCCTGGCCCACCTGGACCGCCCTACCGGCCGACTCATCCGCCGCTACGAGCGCGACCGCCCCGGCGAGCTGGTGCACGTGGACGTCAAAAAACTGGGCCGCATCCCCGACGGCGGCGGCTGGCGCGTCCACGGCCGCGACCAGCGCAGCCACCACCACCGCCACACGATCGGCTTCGACTACATCCACTCCGCCGTCGACGACCACACCCGCCTGGCCTACAGCGAGATCCACCCCGACGAGAAGGCCACCACCTGCGCCGCCTTCCTGCGCCGCGCCGCCGCCTTCTTCCACACCTGCGGCATCCTGGCCATCCAACGCGTCCTTACCGACAACGCCCTGGCCTACCGGCACAGCACCGCTTGGCGCCAAGCCCTGGCCGAGCTGGGCGCGACCGGCAAACGCACCCGCCCCTACCGCCCGCAGACCAACGGCAAGGTGGGAGCGCTTCAACCGCACCCTGCTCGATGAATGGGCCTACGCCCGCCCCTACACCAGCAACGACGAACGCACCACAGCTCTGCAAGACTTCCTGCACACCTACAACCACCACCGCTGCCACACCGCACTCAAAGGCCAGCCCCCGATCACCCGCGTCAACAACCCTGCGGGTCAATACATCTAGCGGCGTACCTTGTACCTCAGGTGGAGGACCCGGTCGCTCTGGATCACCACGTCGGGGTCCTCCAGCAGGTGCTGCTTGTCGATGCCGCCGAAGAAGCGTTTGCCCGACCCGAACACCACCGGCACCACGTCCATCGCCACTTCGTCCACGAGGCCGGCCGCGAGGATCTGGCCGCCCACATCGCCGGCGTTCACGGCGACGATGCGGTCCCCGGCGAGTTCCTGGGCCTTGTCGATCGCAGCCGTCACGTCATTTACGAAGTGGTACGACGCCTCGGGGTGCCAGCCCTCGGGCTTGGGACGGTGGGACACCACGACCACGTGCTCGCCGGCGGGCGGCCGGCCCTCCCAGCCATTCACCAGGTCGAAAAGGGTACGGCCCATCACGATCGTGCCCATCGCGTCCCACACCGACCGGACGTACTCCGCCGATGCGCGTGGGACCTTGATGCGGCTTCCGGATCCGGAATGGTCGTAGTGCTGGTCGCCACCCCCGGTGATCGGGGTGTCCCCGTTGAAGTACCAATCGTGGAGCGGCCCGACCTCGTCGTTCTCGTCGGCGATGAAGCCGTCGACCGACGCCACGTTGTGCATGATCACTGTGCCCACTGGTTCTCCTTGGGTCGCCTTGCGCGTTCGCCTCCGATCGTGTCGTCTCCGGGTACGAGCGAGCTTGTAAAAAATCAATCAACGGGCATCGGACCGCTGTCCGGCGGGAATCCCGGCTCGGCGGGGAATCGACGCCGCAGGGCCAGGTATTCCGTCGGAGTGTGGCCGGTGAAGTCCTTGAACTCCCTGATGAAATGGGCCTGGTCGAAGTAGCCCGCCGTCTGGGCGAGCTCCGACCAGTCGACCGGACGCAGCGCGTCCACGGACACGATCAGCCGTGCGAAGCGGTAGATCCGCGCCACCCGCTTGGGGGTGACCCCGACATGGGACCTGAACTGCGTGGCCAGATGATTGCCGCTCACCCCGGCGGAATCCGCCAGCACACTGACCGGGACCACGCCGTGGGAGGACTCCAGACGTCCACCCGTGTGCTGGACCAGGTCGAGACCGCGCGATGGTCCCTCGGCGAGCCGCGATCGCAGTTCCTCCTCCAGTGCGCGCAACGTCTCGGTGGCGAATGCGAGGTCACCGACCTGATTGCGGATCCGGTCCACGGACCGCTGCCAGACGGCGTCGACCGGCACCCATCGGTTCCGCAGTTCGTCCGCCGGCATGTCCACGAACGGCGAGATCCCCCACGGCTTGAAGTGCACGCCGACGAGTCTCACCCGTTCGGGGTATTCGAAAAGGAAACGCCTGGTCCATACACCCATGAACCACCCATCGGCGAACACCGCCGGCAGTACCGCAGGGTCGGAATCCCACAGGCGGGTGGGTCCGCCCAGGTTGATGAACAGGTGTGCCGATGGCATCGGCGGGACGTTCATCAGGCGGTGACGTGGCACTCCGGTCAGGCAGTAGATGTCGTCGATGAACCGGTCGAGCGGCGGTGCGGGCACCCGGCCGACGTACTCCATGGGCTCAGTCTGGCCGAAGAGGGCCCGGGCTAGGGTGACCGGCCATGAGAGTCCTCATCGTCGGTGGCAGCGGATTCCTCGGCGGCGAACTCGTCCGGCAGAGTTCGAGCGCCGGATACGAGGTGACCGCGACCTATTCGAGCCGGTCCGGAGAGACCGCGGGTGTCGAGTGGCTGCCGCTCGACGTGCGCCGACGAGAGGACGTCGACGCGCTGGTCCGATCGGTTCGCCCGGAGGTCGTCATCAATGCCGCGTACCGGCAGACAGACTGGGCGACCACGGCGACCGGATCCGCGAACGTGGGCCTCGCCGCCTCTGCGACAGGCGGGCGCCTGGTCCACGTGTCCAGCGACGCGGTGTTCTCCGGGGCCGCGATTCGCTATGACGAGACGTGCGTTCCTGACCCGATCACCCCGTATGGTGCGGCCAAGGCCGCTGCCGAGACCGCCGTGAGCGCGATCGCGCCGACCGCGGTGCTGGCCCGGACGTCCCTGATCATCGGTGACGGTGGTTCTCCGCATGAGGCGCTGGTGCGTTCACTGGCCACCGGCCAGGTGAAAGGAATGCTGTTCACCGACGTCGTCCGATGTCCCGTGCATGTCGTCGATCTCGCCGCGGCGCTCCTCGAACTCGCCGCGTCCGAGTACCACGGCGTCCACCATGTCGCCGGGACCGACGCGATGACCCGGTACGAGCTGGGGCTGCTCATCGCCCGACGAGACGGACTCGACGCGGACCGGTTGCCCGCAGGCCGGCGAGCGGACACCGGCCTGTCCGGCCCGGCCGACGTGCGCCTGGAATGCGACATGACCCAGCGACGAATTCGAACCGTACTGCGCGGTGCGCGGTGCTTTCTGTCCTGAGGCCGAATGGTGATCGCGGCTTTCTCCGGGAAAGCCGCCCGCATGCGAGTCCGAGCCGCTACACGCGCCCCTCGTCGACCCACTCGATGGATTCCGCGAACCCGAGGTATGACGGGTGCCGGTCCGCGCCGGTTCAGGACTTCGGGCAGACGATGTCGTGGTCATTCTCACACCAGGTTTCCGCCGTGTCCGCATTGGGTGCCGACCAGGTGTAACCGGTCTCGGCCGCCCTGGTCGTGCGGAAAGAACGGCCGAGATCGTCGATGCGGGTGGTGCCCGTCCTGTCCTGGCTCGACCAGTCGAGTTCGATATGCCACTCATACAGGTTCCGCGTGGTCGTGGCCTTGACGCGGAACGCCTCGGGGCTCTCGGCCGAGACGCGGTAAGGGAACTTGGCCGCAGGCGTTCCTTCTGAGGCCACCTGCTCGAGCACAGGAGTGGCCGCGTCCAGGTTCACCGCCAACTCCCGCACTTCGAGCGGTCCGCCGCAGCCGGCCCCCATCCAGTACGTGTGACCCGGGGCGGGGGGAAGGCGCCGATCCACGACGACGCGGATACGGCGCAGGACCACGGCGGAACTCGTGAATCCCTGCACGTAGACGTCCACGGTCGAGGTCTCGCCGTCGGCGGCCTTGAGGTCGCGTGCCCAGCCGTACAGCATGCCCCAGCTTTGCGGGCGAGGGCCGACCTCCTTGAGGTCGTGGTCGATGACGTACTTGTGGCAGTAGTCCGCGTCCTCGGGGTTGAGGTCGACCGTCCAGCCGAAGGGGTCTCTCGGCTGGGTGACGTAACGTACGCCCGAGTTCACTCCGTCGACCAGCAACGTGGACGCGGCCCCGGTGACGGTGGCGGCCAGCAGAGCCAAGATGGCTTTCCAGCTCGGCCGCCAACGGTTCGGGCGGATCTCGCCGCCGCTTTCCGGAGAGGGCTGGGGCGGATTTTCCGGCGGGGAAGGCGTGGAGGCGGGGTTCACGGCGGCTCCTGCCAGTACTACAGGGCCCGAAAGGCCCTCGCATGAGATTCGGGGACCATCGGAAAAGCTCGTCCGGCCCGGTGATCCGATGGTATCCAGCCGGTGACGGTATGCGCCCGAGTTAAGGGTTTATGTCGGCTCTTATCGATGTTTAGGGCGTTAGGAAAATGGCGGATGAAGATCGTGCCGCCGCAATGTGGAGGGTGGAGATCATCATGTGAGGATCCGGAGACGAAGACCGGGGATCGCGGATTCCGAATACCCGGCCACGAAATCTGAACGCTGGATGCATGGACGACGGATGTTCGGGTCCGACGGGCGGACGTCGGGTGGTGAGCCCCAATGCGTGGACGCCGGATGTGGGAAAGGACAGCAGTGGGGACATCGGATGCGGAAAGAACCGACAGCGGGGACGGCGACGTCGGACATCGGCTGTGGAGGTGTCGCCGGGCGGTGTCGGTGACTCGGCGCTTCGACGTGGCAGGCGGATCCGGTCGCCGGCGGCATCGCGCGGTTCTCATGGAATTCCCAGACACGGCAGGACAACCATGTGCCTCGGCCCTGCGTCCAACCTGAACGGGGATTAGCGACCGCAAGGACCACGCTAAGGACAACGCTGTCGACGAACGGGACGCATCGAGCGCCGGTCAAGGACGTAAGGCACCACCATGAACTCCTCTGTAGAGCTCATCAAGGCCCAACTCGACCTCACCGAACAAGCCGCACTGGACGCCCTGACGGACCTGCGAGAACACAGGGCGCGAGGGGTCATCCCCCTGCGAGAACGCGCACAGGCCGAGCAAGCACGGGCCCAGCTCCGTGCCGTCGAAGCCTGCCGGAAAGCGCTGACGCACTATGAGTCGACGGCCGCGGCCGACCCCGAGGCCATAGAGACCATCGTCCAACTGGCCATCGCCCGCATCCTGGCGGCACAGCAGGTAGAACTCGAAAGCCTGCGAGAACCGCCAGAGTGACCGACGGGCAAGGCGGCCGTTCGGGCGTCGCGGAGAATGACGCGACCCGCGACCCGCGACCCGCGACGCACTCGAGCGCGGAGCCGGCCCGTTGTCGTCTCCGCTTGAGCCGAGGGCCACGCCCCTGTGAAGCCGGGCGGCGTGGCCGGTCAGTCCACCGGGAGGCCGTCCTCCAGGTAACAGGCGCCGGCGCCCAGCCGACGCAGGGAACCGGTCACCCGCCGCGCCAGGGACGACGGCAGCAGGTCATCGAACTGCTCGGATGCGGCGAACATGAAGCCGTCGAGTTCGTCGGCGGGAAGGCGGATGTCCGCCGCCTGAGCCGCAGTGATCACACCGCCGTCGAAGAGGAACATCAGGCCGCCGTCCCACGGAGGGCGCGGCGGAACCCAGTCGACGCTGAGCATCGCTCCGAGCGACGCGGCGATGCCCAGCTCCTCTTTGATCTCCCGTGCGCAGGCGGCCCGGGGAGACTCGTCCAACTCGATCATGCCGCCCGGGAGGTCCCACCCTGGCTTGTACGTCGGACGCACCACCAGGACGCGGCCGGCGTCGTCGCGGATGAGCGCACCGGCGGCGGCGCGCACGCGTGGCAGGCCGGCGATGAAGGCGAGATCTGGATCGTCCACCTGGCCACCGTACGAGCTGAAGTTGGAGGTGGCGACCCAGGCTCGCCGCTGGTGGAGTCGTGCGCCGGTTCCCGCGGCCATGGCGTCTGCCGACGTTGAGACGTAGACGGCACCTCTGTAGTCCTGCCGGTCATGGGAGATCCGGTTGGTCCTCCATGCCCGGTAGAAGCGAGGTGGTCGGCGTTGCGGCCTGGGCCGCGACCGGGTCGAGTGCGCGATCGTGTTCGCCATAGGCTGGCCGTTCATGGATGGCTTGGTCGCGACCCTCGGCACCGCCTGCGCTGTTTTCGCGGGCACGAACGTCGATGACATCATCATCCTGACCGTGCTGTTCCTGTCCGCCCGCGTTGGCCGCGAGCCCCGCGCACGGCAGATCGTCGCCGGGCAGTACGCGGGCATCGCCGTGCTGGTCGCCGTCTCCGCGATCGCCGCCCTCGGCCTCACCGTCATCCCCGACCGCTGGGTCGGCCTGCTGGGTCTGGTACCGCTCGCCCTCGGCATCCGCGGTCTGATCTCCGCCCTTCGCACCCGCCATCGCGACCGGAACGGTGGACGGGGTGCCGGGCGTGAGGGTGGGCAGGAGGACGGGACGGCGGTGGCCGTGACCGGGGGGGCCTTCTCGGTGGCGGGCGTCACGATCGCCAACGGCGCGGACAACCTCTCGGTGTACACGCCGATGTTCCGCACCATCGGCCTGACGGCGAGTCTGGTCACCATCGCCGCGTTCGCCGTCCTGATCGCCGTGTGGTGCGCGGCCGGGTACTGGCTCGGCTCCCACAAGAAGATCATCGCGTTCGTGGAGCGGTTCGGACATTGGCTGGTGCCGCTCGTCTTCGTCGCGATCGGCGCGGTGATCGTGCTGGAATCCGGCGTCGCCGGCCGCCTGGTCGACCTCCTGTGAGCAAGACGACCACTGGTCGTCGCCTCGGTGCGCGACCGGCGACCACGGTGGTCGTCGCCTCGGTGTCCGGTCGGCCGAAAGTACGGCCGTGGCGATGGTGAACCGGGCTTTCGGCTCATGTCCGCGCGCGCGGGGGACCGCAGGATGACACCATGCCCCCTGAAGATCCCCCACCCTCGGCGTCCCACGTCGGCGCGGGGCCCGCGTGGCCCCGCGCCGGTCGTCCGTCCGCGGCGCCCATCGACGGTCGAACGTCTGCCACGTCCGGTGCCGATCATCCTCCCGTGACGCTCGGCGCCGGTCGTGCCCCCTCGACGCTCGGCGCCGGTCGTGCCGCCGCGACGGTTCCCACGCGTCGTCCGCGGATCGTCGCGTTGGACGTGGTGCGCGGGTTCGCACTGTGCGGGATCCTGCTGGCGAACGTCCAGCCGATCGCCAACGTGGACGACGCGATGCGGCGTTCGTCCGCCGCCCTGGAGAGCCCGTGGATGGGAATGCTGGTCGAGCAGCGCTTCTTTCCCATCTTCTCCCTGCTGTTCGGCGTCGGATTCTCGCTGCTGTTGCGATCGGCCCATGACCGGACCGCCAATCCGCGGGTGGTCCTGCTGCGCCGGCTGCTGGTGCTGTCCGGCCTCGGCCTGGCGCACATGCTGCTGTGGCGAGGCGACATCCTCACCGTCTACGCCGTCGTGGGCCTGCTGGTGCTGCTGCCCTCGACCTGGCTGCCGCGCTGGGCGGTGGCCGTCCTCGCCGCCGTGCTCGCCGCGGTGGCACTGACCCTCTACGGCGGCGGGACCATGCTCGTCCCCGCGCTGTTCCTGCTGGGTTCCGCGCTGACCCGGTACGGGGTGGTCGACCGGATCGAGCGGTCGGCGCGTGGTCCGGCCGTGCTCGGCCTGGTCCTCGCGGCGGGGGCGGCGCCCGCCCTGTGGTGGCAGGGGCGTCCGCGAGCGGGCGACTCCCATGGCCTGAGCCCCGCCCTCGCGCTGGCCGTACCCGGACTGCTGCTGGCGGGGGTGTACGTGTGCGTCCTGCTGCTTCTGCTCAGGACGCCGCTCCGGCCGGCGCTGCGGGCCGTGTTCGAGCCGCTGGGCCGGATGGCGCTGACCAACTACCTGACCGCGACGGTCCTGGTGCTGTTCGCCGTCCGTGTCCTCGGAGTGCCGGCCGGCTCGTCGTGGACGGCGGTGTTCGCGCTCGCGGGCGCCATCCTCGCCGTCCAGTGGTCGTGGTCCACGCTGTGGCTGCGCCGGTACCGGCAAGGCCCGCTCGAATGGCTCTGGCGCTGGGCCACCTGGGCCCGCCGCCCACCCCTGCGCCGCGCCCCCTGAGCGCGGCGGCCGGTGGCCGTCCCGCGTCGGCGGTCACTTCGTGCCGGTGCCCGCTCCCGTTCGGCGGTCGGAAGGGAGCTTCGGCCTCACCGCCCATACTGGACGTGACAAGATCGTGAGGCGGTATGGGCTCGTGAAGGGAGCACAGGGATGAGCGGCATCAAAGACGACTTCCTGTCCGCGGCGCGCGCGGCCGTGGGACTGCTGCGTGAACCGGCCGTCGCCGGCGCCTGGAAGGAGCCGAGCGCACTGCCCGAGTTCGCCGTGAGCGGTCTCGCCGGCCACCTGGCCTACCAGATCTTCGTCGTCCGGCAGGTCCTCGCGGGGCCGGTCCCTTCGGAGGAGACCATCCCGCTCCTGGAGCACTACAAGCGGGCGCGGTGGGTCGGCGCGAGGGTTGACGACGAGTTCAACGTCGGCATCCGGCTCGGCGGCGAGGAGGTCGCGGCCGAAGGGCCGGCTGCCCTGGCCGATCGCGCCGCCTCAGCCGTCGAGGAGCTCGCCGAGGTCCTGCCGGGGACGGCGGATCGGACGGTCCGGATGCCGATCTGGGGGCCATGGTCGCTGACGCTCGACGACCTGCTGGTCACTCGCCTGATGGAGCTCGCCGTCCACTCGGACGACCTGGCGGTCAGCGTCGGGGTCCCGACTCCGGAACTTCCGGAGAGCGCCGTCGAGACGGTGGTCGGTCTGCTGTCCCGCCTCGCGGTGCGCCGCCACGGTGCGACGGCCGTCCTGCGCGCCCTGAGCAGAGCCGAGCGCGCGCAGGCCACCATCGCCGCGTTCTGAAGCCCCGGTCCCTCCTGACCGTCCTGGCTGCTGGACGGCCGGGAGGGGCCGGGGCCCCCTGCAGAGCGCGCCGAACGTCGTGGTCGCGGGATCTTCCCGTCCTCGACGCGCAGCATGTCGAGCTCGGACGGACGGACTCGGTGTCCCTGGTCGTGATCGCCGCGGCGATCATGCGAAAAGACCGTAGACGGCACACTTCGGCATGGAAGCCGCGAACGGCTACATGAGAGCATCTGTAACGGCCGGGAATCCGCCGCCTGGCCGTGACTTCCGGGTGCCCCCGCCCTGGAGAACAGGCAGATCCCATGGATACGCGCCCCCTCGAC
Source organism: Sphaerisporangium sp. NPDC005288 (assembly GCF_040607475.1). Taxonomy (NCBI): domain Bacteria; kingdom Bacillati; phylum Actinomycetota; class Actinomycetes; order Streptosporangiales; family Streptosporangiaceae; genus Sphaerisporangium; species Sphaerisporangium sp. NPDC005288. Next base: position 79,150 of record NZ_JBEXGT010000023.1, read on the forward strand.
TCACCCCCGTTACCCCGCCGAGACGAAGCCGAACGATGCGCGACCGCCGAATCCGGCCGTCGCTGCGTCCTGCCCATCGACCATCTCGGTGACCACGTCTACCCGCCCCGGTCGCGGACGACCTGACTTCACCCCCACCTCGTCGGATCACGACCCGGCCGGCGCCGCCGCGTGCGTTCGTCCGTCTGAGCCGGCCCGCCCGTGGCGGTCACCGTCCGCGTGGGCGGGACGTGCTTGGATACGCGAGTGGGCACGGTCGAGATCGGTTCGGACGGGGCCGGCGCCGGATGGGCCCGCGGCAGGATGGCCGAGGCCCGGGTGGCGAGGCTGGCGACCGTCGGCGATGACGGCCGTCCGCATCTCGTGCCGGTCACCTTCGCCCTCGACGGCGATCGCCTCGTCACCGCCGTCGACCACAAGCCCAAGTCGGGCGCGCGGCTGCGGCGGCTGCGGAACATCCAGGTCAATCCGAACGTGTGCGTCCTCGTGGACCACTACCACGAAGACTGGACGACCCTGTGGTGGGTGCGGGCCGACGGCTTCGCGACGGTCGTGGAGAGGGGGGACGAGCGTCTACCCGCACTGCTCGCCCCGCTTGTCGCGAAATACCCGCAATATCGTGGTCGCGTGCCGGAGGGGCCGGTGATCCTGGTGGAGGTGACGCGCTACTCGGGCTGGTCGGCTCTGGCCGTGCCCGAGAAGGCGGAATAAGATTCGGGCATGCGGATCTTCGCCGGAGTCGCCGAGCTGAAAGCCGCCGTCGGTGAGCACCTGGGGTACACCGAATGGCGCGAGGTCACTCAGGAACAGGTCAACCTGTTCGCGGACGCGACAGACGACCACCAATGGATCCACGTCGACGAAGAACGGGCCAAGGACGGGCCGTTCGGCGGGACGATCGCCCACGGGTACCTCAGCCTGGCCCTGCTCCCGTCCTTCATGACGCAGATGTTCCGCGTCGACGGGTTGAAGATGGGCATCAACTACGGGCTGAACAAGGTCCGCTTCCCGGCGCCGGTGCCCGTCGGCAGCCGCATCCGCGCCGGAGCCGAGTTGGTGGACGTCAAGGGCACCCCCTCCGGCACGCTTTCCAACCTCCGCATCACGATCGAGGTCGAAGGCCAACGCCGCCCGGCCTGCGTCGCCGAGTCCCTCTCCCTCTACATCACCGACTGACCTCGCAGCGTGGGCTGCTCACCTCACGGGCCCGGGCACAGGATCGCCGCCTGCACGCGGCCGCGAAGCCCGAGCTCGCCGAGATTGCCGAGTATCCGGCTCCGTGCTCGACCTGCGCTCCGGCGGTACGGCCGACTGGACGCACGGGCTCGCCTCATCGCCGACCGAGTGTGGCAGCTGGCACCTATCGGAACGGAAGTTCCGCGTGGACCCGCCAGCCGCCCTGGTACGGCCCGGCCGACACCCAGCCGCCGATCTTCTCGGCGCGGCGGCGCATGGTCGCCAGTCCTTCGTGCGGTCCCCGGGAGGCGGGCGTCTTGCCGTTCATAGGGCTGTCCACGGTCACCGTCAGCAGCCCCGGCCCGTACCCCAGCACCACGGTCGCGTTCGGCGTCCCGTGTTTGACGGTGTTCGTCAGAGCCTCCTGGATGATCCGCATGCCGGCGAGGTCGACGGGATCGGGGAGCATCTGCGGCGAGCCGGCCACGTGGAGGCGTATCGTCAGGCCGCTCTTCCGGCTCGATTGCACCAGGTCGGCCAGGCTGGGGCGCGGATAGTCGTACTGGGTGCGGAGCAGGCTCCGGGTCAGCTCGGTGACGTGTTCCGTGTGCGCCTGCGCCACCACCGCCTTGTGGCGCCGTCGCCTGAGCAGCGCCGCGACGACGACCACGGCTCCGAGGCAGGTCAGCGCGATGGCCACGGCGACCTGCGCCGAGAGACCGCCTGTCCCGAACATCCCTGGCTGATGGTTCATGCCTTCAATCCGCAGGTCCTGACCCTCAGAGCCACCTCATGTGATCGAGGTGGTTCATTGCCGCCCCCGGATCGCGCCACGCCCACGAACGCGAAACTTTGCAGATGTATTGTCCGGTTTGGCGGCCCCGCCCGCTCTCGATCACCGATGTCTCCGGCCTGCCGGGTGATGCCTATGCTGATGACGTGAACGCGAGATTCCGGGAGGAGACCTTCCGCCTGCACACCGAGTACATCCCGCTGTGCGACCTGTTGAAGATCTGCGACATCGCCGAGACCGGCGGGGTGGCGGGGCTGCTCATCGTCGATGGCGAGATCATGGTCGACGGTGAGGTGGAGCTGCGCAAACGCGCCAAGATCCGCTCCGGCCAGGTGGTCAGCGGCGACGGCTTCGAAATCCACGTGATCACCGCCCCCTGACCCGCCCGGTTACCCCGCCCAACTCCCACCCTCTCCGCAACCACCGCGCCCACCCGGTTGCCCTCCCAGCAGCCACTCCCACCGGACGCGAACTCGCCCCCGATATCGGTTCGGCGCACCCCCGAAGACCCGCTATGCTTGTCGAGGCAAGCAGGCGGCCGTAGCTCAATGGATAGAGCATCTGACTACGGATCAGAAGGTTGGGGGTTCGAGTCCTCCCGGCCGCGCAAAGCAAAAGCCCAGGTCATCCACTGGATGACCTGGGCTTTTTCGTGTCTCGATCAGTGATCGGCGTCCGGCTGTGATCCGGTGCGTCCGACCCGTCTTTCCAATGCCTTCCCGTGTGCTGGGGCGTAGGACTTCGCTGATCCGGCGCATGGAGATCTCGTCTTGACCCACGAGGCACTTGGCGTAGGTCGGCAGGAGGACCTCCACGCTGCTGCCCGCCCCAGGCGGCCACCTGCTTCGCCGGCACCCTACTTTCAGGCGGGTCGACGTGTCTCCTCAGCCGCGGTGCGAGATCTCCCTAGTGCCGTGACCGCATACCGGGCGGCGCACAGTTCGGCGAGGCGTTCCAGGGTGCTCGCCATCTGCGTCTGCCACCAGGCGCGCCCGCTTTCCACTTCCGCGCGTTTGTCCTCCGGCATGCGCGAACCGTCGAAGGTCTCGGTCACGACCGTCGCCCGGCTCCGTCCGGGAGCAGATCGAAGATCCAGCGGTGGCCCCACGCGGCCCCGGGCGCGGTGGCGTCCGGGTGCCCGCGACCGGGCCTCGGCTCCCAGCCGAGGCGACGGTCCGGCTCGTACTCGACGACGTGGTTGTTCATCTCATAGTCGCCGTATCGCTCGTAATGCATCCGCATCACGAAGACGTCCCCGACGCCCGAGACCACGGCGTCGGAGACGCCACCGCGCAGCATCCCCGAGCCGTCGAGGTCCGGGTGCCGTCCGGGGTCGGCCAGGATCCGGAAGATCTCCTCCGCCGGGGCCCCGATGCGCCGGGACACCACCACCACGGGCTCGCCTGTCGTACTCGTCATCCGCGTGCCTCCGTTAACCGCAGAGCATGAACCCGACTCCGGCCCGGACGCTACACCGGGGGTACGACAACGCTTCGCCGAGGACGTTCCACATGCCCTCGGTCGGCGATCAAGGCCTGACCCAGCTACCGGGCGAACCTATGCGGTCACAGCACTAGCAAGAGAAGTCGTCATAGTACCGAATCGCCCCACCTCGTACAGATTGTCGTAGCTATGGGCTACACCTGCCACAGCACGACATGTTATGTGTGAGATAAGATCAAGGAGTTCTGCTGAGTAAGCAATGAGATGTCCGACGTTTTCAATTGACTTCTTGCCTTGATGTCTCCTGTCAAATGCAAGGACTCCATTGTCCAGGTCGGCATGGTTCACTACGCTGAGCGGCCCGCTGTGGATTTCGTGATTGCCGTCAAGATGCCGGCCCCGAAGGGCGCGTGCCCCTGCGATGCGCTCCAGGTCCGTGAAGCGAATGGGCTGGCTTTCCCGTAGGTCTCCCTGGAAAGCGGGACGAGGCCACCCGCGTCGCTCGCGAATCTCTCTACCCCAAAGAGTTATCACCTCCTATTCGATCTTCTCCGCCTCGATGTAGTCCTCATCAGTCGTGCGGGAACCACAGCAGTTTTCGTGCGCCCTCCAATCTCTAAGCCATTCAAATACGCCCGAGTCGTTGAATCGTGCGGCCAGAATCCCCGTGTCGTCAATCGCAGCTTCGCAGAATACTCGAGCAGCTGAAGTAAGGTGAGGCGATGGACAGGAGCGACCTTTACCCGGAAGCTCCGCATTTAAGTGCAGGGCTCTATACGGAATATGGAGAAAGGGCGCTCTTCTCGCGCGTGTGCGTGGCGTTGATCGCCGCGGGAGCCGAGCCGACCGGCGTGATAGGGGTGGCCCCCCGCGCGCGGGGGTTCAAGATGGTCAGTGATCTCGGAGCCGACTACCAAGAGCTCGGCCTGAAGCCGGACCGCCTGCTGGCCATCGCCTCCGACGCCAATCCCGGACAACGCGCCATCCGAATGGGCTTCCGGCGCAAGCCGTCGGGTCTCATCGTGGTCGGCTACGATTTCGCGGACCGCGATGACGATCACGCCGTTTCCCTGCTTACAGCGGCGAGATCACTCGGAGTTCCGCAGGAGTTGCAGTCCGGCGCCGAGCTGCGCAGGGCGCGCAAACGCGGGTGTGACTTCGTCGACCTCGTGCGCCGCATCATCGTGGATGCCGACCCGTTGTACGGAGAAATCGGTGTCGAAATCTCCACGCCTACGCCGCACACGCTGATGAAGGACACCGAAACGTTGTTACCCGGCGATCTGTTCGTCTCGGATCGGCTTCTCGCCGACGCGCCCGCCCTGCGGAGCGGTCTTCTCGCCTGCTTTTCCGAGGGTGCCGTCTCTTCTTGGGAGAACGGACTTCACCTGTCGTGCTGGGGAATGCTGAATGACAGAGGAGTCACCATCCCGGAGAGCATGGGGGTGCCCCGCAAGGCGGCGCGGCTGCTGGGCCGGGCGCTGGCACATCGTCGATGACGGCACGAAAGGGCAGCGGGTGAGAGAGACAAGGGTGTGGTGGCGTCGAGTTCCTCCACGGGGTGCGGTGGCGGGTGGCGGACGGCTCGACCGGCCGTCCGCCACTGATCTTCCGCGGGCCAAGGTAGGCTGCCGCACGCCTCGTCACGGGATGACCATGGCTGCGTTGACAGCAGCAGTGATAGCAACATCCCCGCACGGGAGCGTCTTTCGACAGTTGGTCACAACCCTCTGACCATGGTCTGCGGTACGCCAGCAACGTGGTTGTTCCGCCTGAAAAGCGGGACGTACGCGATCACTCGGAAAGGTGTTGGCTTGAACCCTCCTGGTTTGGGAGGGTGCGGGCATGGCGGAGGCGGTCGATGTGCGGGATGTGGCTGGACTGGTCGAGGTGGCGAAGCGGGGTGAGCGGATCAAGTACTTGATGTTCTGGGGGCATCGACCTCCGCGTTCCGGTGGGGCCGGGGCCGGGTGTCTGTCGCAGTGGTGGCCGGCGGAGTTCGTTGTGGACGGCGTGGTCTACCGCACGGCGGAGCACTTCATGATGGCGGCGAAGGCGCGGTTGTTCGGTGACGAAGAGTCCGTCGCGGCGATCGTGGCGGCCGGCCATCCGAAGCAGGCCAAGGATCTCGGGCGATCAGTGCGGGGTTTCGACGAGGAAAGGTGGGCGGCGGCCCGCTTCGACCTGGTGGTGCGCGGCAATCTCGCCAAGTTCGAGCAGCATGCCGACTTGCGGGAGTTCCTGCTGGGCACTGGTGAGCGGGTGCTGGTGGAGGCGAGTCCCGTCGATCGTGTATGGGGGATCGGATTGGCGGCCGACGACGAGGAAGCCGAGAATCCGGAGTCGTGGCACGGACTGAACCTGCTGGGGTTCGCTCTGATGGAGGTAAGGCAGGTTCTTCGGCGCTCGCCTCCGGTCATGGCATGATCGCGTGCCGGGGCGCGCCAGGGGCGGTCGGAGTCGGCGCTGCTGGGCTCGTTGCCGGTGTGGCCGAGGGGTTGCGATGGCGGCTTGGCGTTGCGCAGGTGATCGTGTCGGCTCACCCGCCGCAGCTGGAGTAGCTCCTGCTGCTGACGTAGTCGTGGATCAGCCAGCCCTTCTCGGTCTTGCGCAGTGTCAAGGTTCCCAGCCTGTTGGGGGTCTCCGATGGCTTCGTGCCCGCGGAGAGAGTCCATCCTTCGCCGCAATATCCACTGACCTCGGCCTTGGCGCCTTCTGTCTTGAGGCCGGAGGGAACCATCTTCCGATAGGCGTCCGCATCGGTGATCCTGCCGTGGAACAGGTTGACGGCCTGCTCACAGGTGCTCATCTCATTCTCGCGCGCGAACAACTCCTGCGCGGCCGGCGACATCAGATCGCAAGCGTCCTCACCCTTGTCGTCGGCGATGAACGCGGTGAGTCTCGTTAATGTCTCCTGCGGTGTGTCCGCGCCTTCGGGCTCACCGCTGCCGCAGGCCGCGACGGTCAGGGAGGACAGCAGAAGGGCAAGTGACAGAGGGTGCGGACGCATGTTGTTCCCATTCGATGGTCAAGCAGTGCGGTCGCGCCGACTTTACCTATTTCTGCGAGGGTCATCTGTCTTTTTCTGCGACCTCTCTGGTCGAGGAAGTCTTGTTGATGTCAATAAGTAGGCGATTGGCGTTGGAAGTTACGTCGATGCCGCACCGTCCGAATCGGTTTCGTGTGAGTCGAACTGCTCCGCCTGACCGGGACGACCACTGACGGCCGCACCGGCCGTGTCGTCACGTGAAGCGAGCCGCGGTGGCGGCCCGGCTTCACTTGGTGTGTTGTTTCCGAGTGAGCCGTCGGCGGGCGCGCGGATGGCTCACCGCCTGGCGGGCCGGTGAGCCACCCGGCGCGGCGGGTCAGCCCCGCCAGATCTTGACTGTCAGCACATTGTCGTTCATCAGGTCGCCGACGTACGGCGTCGGCAGTGCGTCCGTGTGATCCGGATGCTTCGTCGCATGTTCTCTCCCCGTTCGGGCTGGGTGATCCGCCCCAGACGTCGTCCTTCACACCGGCCGGCACGGCCGGCGCGACACCGATGGTGGCGGGTGGATGGCCTGTGGCGCGGATTCCCGGACGATCCCGGACGCTCGCACTTGGCGGGCGCCGAGGCGCGCACTACCGTTGCGAAGATCGGACGCCGCGGGGGGCGGCGGAGGTCATGAGGAGAGTGGGTGCGCACATCCGCCGCCGCAGACGGTGTCCCGTTACCGGATCCGGGCGAGGCACGGTCACTGGACGAACTGATCGAAAAGGTCCAGAGGCTGAAGATCTGGGCCGGCAACCCGTCGTACAACGTGATCAAGGACCGTATCAACGCCGCCTGGCTCGCGGCGGGCCGGCCCTCCGGTGAGCTGGCACGCAGGAGCACCATCGCGGACTGCTTCCGGCCCGGACGCCGGCGGGTGAACGACGATTTGCTGATCGCGGTGGTGCAGGCGCTGCACGACGATGCCGGCTATCTCACGCAGTGGCGTCAGGTGCTCCGCGTCATCCACGGAGAGACGCAGGCCGCGCGTCAGGTACGGGTCCAGGGCACCTTGCCCAGGAGCGTTTCCGGTTTCATCGGGCGTTCTTCCGAGATCGACCGGCTTCGACGGTCACTACGACAGGGCGGCGACGCCGGCGCGACTCCGGTCGTCTCGGCGATCCAGGGCATGGCCGGCGTCGGGAAGACGCAGCTCGCACTCCAAGTGGGCCGGGTGCTGGCCGCCGACGAGCCGTTCGACCACGTGTTGTTCGTGGATCTGCGGGGCTTCCACCCCGACCCGGCTCAGCCACCGGCCGAGCCGGATGCGGTTCTGGACGGGTTTCTCCGGCTCCTCGGCATGCCGGCCACGCTCATCCCACCCCGCCTCGCGGACCGCGCGGCCGCCTACCGCAGACGGCTGGCCGGCACCCGGACTCTCGTCGTACTGGACAACGCCGCCACCGAGCAGCAGGTCGAGCCCCTGTTACCAGACGACCCCCGATGCGTCGCCCTGGTCACCAGCCGGCGCAGCCTGACGACCCTTCCGGGATCGACGCAGGTGACGCTGGACGTGTTCGCGCCCGGCGAGGCACAGGACTACCTCCTCTCGGCCGTGCCGGGCGTCGCCATGGGGGACGATCCCGCCGCCCTGGAGAGGGTGGCGCGTCGCTGCGGGCACCTGCCGCTGGCGCTGGCCCTGCTGGCGGGGCACATGCGGGCCAAGACCGACTGGACGGTCACCGACCACGCGGACCGGCTCGAAGCGCGCCACCGCCACAACCGGCTGGACACCGGCGTCGAAATGGCGCTCCGGCTGTCCTACCAGGGGCTGTCGCCCGACCGCCAACGGCTGCTGCGCCTCCTCGCCGTCCACCCTGGCCAGGACTTCGACGCGTACGCCGCCGCGGCGTTGACCGACCACGATGTGCGGACCACCGGCCGGCGGCTGCACGAGTTATGCGGCGATCATCTTCTGCAGCAGAGTGTCCCGGGCCGATTCTTCTTCCACGACCTGGTTCGTGCGTACGCCGCCGATCGTGCCGACGAGGAGGATCGCCCGGCCGCCCGCCGCGCCGCTCTCACCCGCCTTCTCGACTACCACCTGTTCACGGCATCGGCCGCGATGGACCTGCTGATCCCGGCCGAACAGCACAGCCGGCCACGCGTACCCCCGTCTGTCATGTCCATTCCGCCTCTGGAAGATCTCGCGGCCGCCCGCGGATGGCTCGACGACGAACGGTCGAATCTGATCGCCGCGGCGGGTCATGCCGCCGCACATGGCTGGCCGTCCCACGCCACCCGCATCGCCACCACCCTGTTCCGCTACCTCGACGCCGGAAGCCACTATGCCGACTCCGTCGCCGCTCACACCCACGCGCGCGATGCCGCCCACAGCAGCGGCGACCGTGCCGCCGAGGTCCATGCGCTGACCTACCTCGGCATCGGCTGTCTCCGTCAGGGCCGGCACCCCCAGGCGGCGGAACATCTTCGGCGGTCTCTCGACCTGGCCCGGGAGATCGACGACCCTGCCGGGGAGGCTCGCGCGCTCGGCAACCTCGGCGTGGTGGCCGAGCGGTCCGGCCGCTACCGGGAGGCCATCGACTTCCACCAGCAGGCTCGCAGCCTGTTCGACAAGATCGGCAACCGGGTCGGTGAGATCCGGGCGCTCGGCAACCTCGGCGTGGTCGCTGAGCGGCTCGGGCACTATGAACGATCCCTCGAGTACCAGCGGTGGGCCCTCACTCTGGCTCGCGAACTGGGCGATCGGATCGGTGAGGTGAGCGCGCTGGACGAGCTCGGCTACGTGCACCAGCGGCTCGGCCGGTACCAGCAGGCCCTCGACCATCACCGGCAGGCGTTGACCGTGGCCCGGGACATCGCGACCCGCTCCGGCGAGGCGGCGGCGCTGAACAACCTGGGCGCGGTGTACCGAAGGCAGGGCCATCTCGACGAGTCGGTGGACCATCTCCACCGTTCCCTTGCCCTCTGGCACGAGATCGGCAACCCCATGGGCGAGATCGACGTCCGCAACGACCTGGGGGAGACACATCTGGCCGGTGGCCGGCCTGAACAGGCCCGCCACCAGTACATCCTCGCGCTCGACCTCGCCGGCCAGCTGGGCGACCGGTACCAGCAGGCCCGCGCCCACAACGGCCTCGCCCACGCCAGGAAGGCCGATGGCGACATCGATGAGGCCCGCCATCACTGGCGACAGGCACTGGCCCTCTACCAGGCGCTCGACGTCCCCGAGGCGGACGAGGTCGCCGCCCAGCTGAAAGGCCTGTCACGGACAGGCTGACGTTCCTCCACGGATCAGAAGGTCAGCAATTCGAGCCCTGTCGGCCGCGCCGGCCGGAAGGCCCGTCACCAGGGAAACCCGGGGCGGGCCTTCTCCTTTGTCCGGACGGCGTCCGAGCGTGGGACGTTGACTTTGTCGCAAGGTATGACGCATCATCTTGATACAAACCTTGCGACAAAGGAGGCGCTGTGACTCGTGAACCGTTATCCGACGCCGGCCCATCGGCCCGTTCGGCCGATCTGCGACTGGCGGGCGAGTGGCTGGCCCGGCACGACCTGGCCGGCGCCCGTCCGACCCCGCTGCTCGCCAGCCGCCTGGCGGCGCGGCGGCGCGCCCGTATCGCCGGTAGCGTCATGCTGGCCGTGCTGATCATCGGTAGCGCGCTCGCCGCGACCTATGGCGGGTTCACCGGTGGCGGCTTCCCGTCGCGTGGCCCGCTGCCGCTGGTGGCCCTGTCCGCGCTGGTGGCCGGGCTGCTGGTGGCACAGTCGCTGCTCGACTGGTGGGTGCGGCGCGTCGACCAGCGGGCGGGCGCGACGCTGTCACGCAGGGCCGCCCATCTGATCCAGCCCGGCTGGCGGGCCGTGCTCGGCCGGCCGTACGCCGTCTTCGTGGTCGCCACGTTCGCCGGTGCGATGGTGCTGACCGGGAGCGCCCTGGCCGTTCCCGACCCCGCCGTGCGGCGACTGGCCGTCGTCCTGTTGATCGGCATGCTCGGCGTGACGGCCATCCTCGCCGTGCAACTGCGCCACCTGCTCCGGCGCCCGGTCGTGGCGGAGGACGAGGAGTCGCTGACCGCCGACGTCATCATGCGCGTCGAGGACGCCCGCGAGCTCTCCACGCCGAGCGCGCAGTGGGCGCTGCCCATGGTGCTGCTGTTCGGCACCGCGCCCGGGTGGTGGAGCGCCGCCGCGGTGGTTTACCTGCTCCTGGGCGTGGCCACGTGCGCCGCCCTGCGCGCCAGGACGCCGTCGAGCGCGACGGTGGCCCGGCGGGCCATGAGCGTCCGATGATCGTCATCGACGCGGCCTCGCCGGTGCCGCCGTTCGAACAACTGCGGGCCCAGCTCGCCCGGCAGATCCAGGACCGCACGCTGGCCGTGGGCGCCCGGCTGCCGACCATCCGTCACCTCGCGGCCGACCTCGGCCTGGCCGTCAACACGGTCGGCCGGGCCTACCGTGAGCTGGAGGAGGCCGGGCTGATTGAGACGCGCGGGCGAGCGGGCTCGTTCGTGTCGGCCGCCGGCGAGGAGGGCCGCGAGCGGGCCCGCCGGGCCGCCGCCGACTACGCGGCCGTGATCGCCAGCGTCGGCCTCGACACGAGCGAGGCGATCCGCATCGTCCAGGCGGCCTTGACGTCCGGAGCGGCGGCGCCGGCCTCGTCATGACCGTTCTTCACGCCGCGGTCAACCCGTGAGGGTCTTGCCGACCAGGGCGCGCAGGCGGCGGGCCTGTTCTGAGTCGCCGATCGTGTCGAGCTTGAGTTGTGCGGCGAAGGGCTTGAAGGACCATGAAGGAAGGATCAGCGCCGCGTGGTACAGCGCCGTGAGGATCTTGGGGTCCGCCGGGATGGGGTCCTTCTGCAGCCAGGGGAACAGCTCGCGGGCGAGATAGCGCTGGGTCTCGATGGTGACGCCGCCGGTCGACTCGGCGAAGAAGGCGATGAGCAGAGGCACCATGTGCGGCTTGGGCCGCACGTTCTGGATGCCGAACGCGCAGTACGAGGCGACGATGTTGTTCCGATACCGCGTGATGAGGGAGCCCTCGGTGTCCTTGATGAGGGACAGGGCGGTGAGGTGCTCCTTCACCGAGTCGAGCTTCAGCGGGTCGAGGCCGACCGGCGTCGTGCTCGGCGCCTTCGCGCCGGGGAGCGTGCTGGTCGCCAGGTGGCCGAACGCGTAGAAGTACTCGACCATCGACTCCTTGGACTCGTGGCCGGTGTTGATGCGCGCGTACGGTCCCGGGATGCCGCCGACGTAGGACGTCCGCAGGAACGAGAAGCTGTCGCGCCGGTCGATCATGGCAAGGGTCTCGAACAGCTTGTCCACTCTGCCGGTGGGCGCTCCGCGCAGGAGCAGGGGGATGCCTTCCACGTACGAGGACCCGAGCTTGCGGTTCTTGGGGTCGATCGGCCAGCAGAACTCGTCCACGAACTTGGCGTTACCGGCGGCGTGGTGTACCAGCGCCAGCTCGTCGCGATGACCGTGCCTGAGCATGTGGATCACGAGCTGCGCCTCGTCGTTCCCGGTGAGGTCGAGGTCGAGATCCTGCAGCAGCGCCTCGGCCCGGGCGAACGCCGATGCGAGGTTGCCCTTCATCGACAGCATCGTCAGGTCACCGGCGGCCACCTTGCCGGTGCCGAAGGAGGCGTACTTCTGGAAGCTCTTGCACAGGAAGACCTCGAGCCTGCCGTCGGCGATGTCCTCCTTCAGGCCGCCGAGCACGACGTCGAGCTGGCTCCTGCCCCCGGTCGAGGAGGGCGTGAGCTGGATGGTGGTGTCGAGGATCAGCGCGTACGGCGCCGCGCCCTTCGTGTGCGTCAGCAGGCTCTTGCGCACCGTGGCCACGAGCTCATCCGGCGACGGCGGGTCGAAGGGCGTGCTCGGGTTCAGCGTCGCGACCAGGACCTGCGGGTGCGGCGTCGTCGTCTCGCCCTTCCTGAGCCGCGCGAGCAGCTCCCCGGTCTCGTAGTAGTCGATCTTCTCGGTGGAACGCGAGACCTCGTCGTGGTGGCGCGACGACAGGGCGATCCATAGCGCCGTCCCGAGCGCTTCCATGCCGCTGGTCATGAGGTGGCTGTCCAGCTCGATCCGCTTGCCGGCCAGCGGCGCGATGCTCGGCGCGCGTTCGAGCATCACCTGCAGCATGGTCTCCCGGTAGTCGGTCCAGGTGTAGTTGCCGGCGGCGGCGACCAGGATGCCGATCTCGTCCATCATGAGGTCGACCGCGCGCATCGCCGTGGACGGGTTGTGCTGGTGCGCCACGACGATGTCGAGGAGCCGGCCCAGCGAGCGCAGGGCGTTGGCGGTCAGCGTGTCGAAGATCTGCGGGCCGAGCTCGTCGGCGAGGCCGAGCACGAGGTGTTCGACCATGGCGCACACCGGCGCCAGAGGTTCGCTCTTCTGGCTCGCGATCTCCTGCAGGCGGCAGAACGGGCTGTCGGTGATGAGCGCGACGAAGTCGGCCCGCGTGTCGACGGTGAAGTCGGTGACGGGCTTCTCGTTGTCCCTGTCCATGAGCTCGTAGAGCTGGTACGCCGACGGAGTCGCGCCGAGCTCCTGGAGGATCGACTTCCAGTCGATGTCCAAGCTCGCGAACTGGGCGGTGCCGCTCAGCACGCTGATGCCCGTCGTGCCGACCAGCGGGGTGATCGTGAGCCCGGCCAGCACCTTCGGGTCCACCATCATGGCCAGCTTCTTCAGCACGCGCGGGCTGTTGACGAGGATGTCGTCCGGCCCCGGCATGGTGGTCGTCTTCAGCTTGACCAGGAACTTCTGCAGGGTGTCGAGGAAGTTCGTCCGCCAGTAGGTGGCGGCGAGCTCGTTCTGGGTCGACAGGCCGCCCTCGCCGGCGCGCTGGGTCCTGGCCGCGCGGAAGCCGATCTGCTCGACGATGTGCTCCTGCGTCGTGTCCCTCACCGTCGAGGCGAGCTCGGTGCGGCGCTCCTCCGAGTAGGTCACCGGCTTGCCGCCGATGGTGGTGACCAGTTCCAGCGCCTTGCGCAGGTGCCCCATCGTCGAGGCGTCGGACTCGTCGGCGATGCGCTCCTCCAGCGCGATCAGGTCGACGGTGACCTTGCCCGCCGCGGCGAGGTCGAGCCCTTCCAGCACCAGCCGGTTACGCCCTCCGGGGGTCTTCTCGGGTAGCTCGTTGACCTTCTTCGGCAGCTGGAGGTCGAGGTAGTGCAGCACATCCTTGTCCTGTGGCACCTCCTCCTTGGGCGTCTCCACCGTCGAGTGGGCCAGACGGGTGGCGGCGGTCGCCTTGACGAAGCCGCGCGCGATGTCGCCGCGAAGCTGGGAGGCGATGAGCCGGGACAGCTTGCTGCGCTCGCGCGCCGAACGCTCGGCCAGCGTCTTGGCGATGAGCTTCATGGAGGCGTCCGCTTGGGAGGGGTTCATCTCCTCCTGCAGCACCTTGGCGACGGCCTTGGCCGTGGTCTCGTCGGGCTTGGCGGCGAAGACCTGCCAGCCCTTGGGTAACGCCGCACCAGCCGAAGACTCGCTGGACATGACGGACATGTTTGCTCCCCCCGTCCCATGCTGGGACGAACCGATGATGGTGACGGCACCCCCCCGGATGCTCGACCCCTGATGCTCGACGCTGCGCAGACCAGAGTCAATGCGCTCATCGGAACTTTTTGGAACGCGACAATGGCCGTCGAGCAGGGCAATGGTCCCCACCTGGGGGAGGGCGTCCGAGCCCGTCCGGGGCACGGCGGATCGCGGGCCGATTCGGCCTTTCGCGCTGGTCACAGGAGCGGTGAAGAGGCAGGCCGTATCTGCGCCCGTCGATGCACCGACGGGACCGGGCCGTTCCCGGCTCGCTGCTGGGAACGGCCCGGTGGACGGGGACTCAGCCCCAGAGGGAGGCGTTGCCGAAGTTGGCGGGTTCGGTCTCGCCCGCCGCGCCGACGGTGTCGGTGGTCGTGATGGTGATGGTGGCGTCGGGCAGGCCGGACGACTTCGCCGTGATGGTCGTGGTGCCGGCGTAGAAGGAGCGGAACTCGATCGCCATCTTGCCGTTGAAGGCCGAGACGTTCGGGGTGAAGGTGTAGGACTTGCCGCCGGGCAGGATGCCCGGGCCGCTGGTGACGGTCAGCGTGACGTTGCGGGTGTCGTTGACCCAGGCGCCCGACGCGTTCCGCATCGTCACCACGAGCTGGGTGTCGGTGGTGCCGTCATCGGTGATGGTGGTGGCGGAGTTCCTGCCGGCCTCCAGGGTCATCCGGGTCGCCGTTCCGCTGGTGGACTGTTCGCGGGCGACCTGCGTGGGGTCGGCGATAGTGGTGCTGCTCGACCACCTCGACTTGTTGGCCCGGTACCAGTACCACTGGTCCTTGGGCAGCCGGTAGTAGTCGATCATGCCCATCCGGGCGTAGGCGGGGCTGAAGATCGTGCCGTGGTCGAAGCCCGCCCAGATCGCCAGTCCGGCGCTGCCGGTCGTGAGCCTGAACCTGGTGCCGTCGGAGGGGTCCTTGACGTCGCCGTACGTCGGGTCGTACGTGCCGGGCCGGTCGGAGGTGTAGGAGCCGTACTCCGAGACGACGTTCGGCATCCAGGTGTTGGTGATCTTCCCGCCGTCGCCGTTGTACCCGGCGACGTCACTGACCGAGAGCTGGTCGAGCGAGTTGCGTTGCACGCCGCCCATCCCCGCCTTGCGCGTCGGGTCGAGCTGGTGGGAGTAGTCGCGCATCTTGCTCACCAGCGCCTTGGCGTTGCCCAGGGTGGATGAGGAGGTGAAGAACACCTCGTTGCCCATGGACCAGTTGATGATCGAGGGGTGGTTGCGGTTGACGCGGATCATGTCGCGGAGACCGTCCATGGCGCTCTGCTCGAAGGCCGCCTGGTTGGCCGTCTTCTGCGGATAGCCGTCCGCCTGGTAGTCGTTGACGGTGCCGGTCGGCGTGGGCTCCTTGCCGGCGGTGGCGGTCGCCCAGAAGGTGGCCTCCGACCAGAACATGACGCCGAGCCTGTCGGTGGCGTCCGCGAAGGACGGGTCGTGGGGATAATGCGAGCCCCGGATGAAGTTCATGCCGGCCTCACGGATTTGGCGGACGTCACGGTCGAATCCGGAGTTCGGGACGGCGTTGGCCCAGCCGCCGTGGTCCTGGTGCACGTCCGCGCCGACGAGCAGCGTCTTGGCGCCGTTGAGGTAGAAGCCGTCCACCTTCCACTGCGCGCTGCGGAAACCGAACGTGGTGTCGTAGGCGTCGACCACGGAGCCGTCATTGACCACGCCGTCCGGGGTGCGGTCGACCACCAGTGAGGTGGTCACGGTGTAGAGCGCGGGGTTGTTCGGCGCCCAGAGATCGAGACCCTGGAGCATGGCGGAGGTGTTGGAGAGGGATCCGCTCAGCGCGTCGAGCGTCGTCGTGGCCGCGGCGCCGAGCGTCCTGGCGGGGGAGTCGAAGCTCGCCAGCACGGTGCTCGACCCCTGCTTGCGCACTTCCTGGCGTGCGTAGACGTCGACCGCGGCGGAGCCGTCGTTGCGAACCTCGGTCTGCGCCCTCACGTTGGAACGGCGGGCGGCGAGGTTCGCGCGCAGGTCGGTGTCGCCGGGGTACTGCGACAGGTCGATGTTCCTGTAGTACGCGGCGTTGCCGGTGTCCCACGTCGGGTTGGTGAGCGCCGGGGTGGTGACGAAGGTGCCGTACCAGGTGACGTGGACGTTGTCGGTGACGTTCAGGGAGACGTCGCGGTAGAGGCCGCCGCTGAACTGGTGGTCTCCCGTCCGGGGGGCGAGGTCGGCCTGCCAGCGGTTGTCCACGCGGATCGATATCTCGTTGTCACCGGTACGGAGAGAGGCGGTGATGTCGAAGGCGAACCCCGTGTAGCCGCCCCGATGCGTGCCTATCTTGGTGCCGTTGACCCACACGTCGGTGACCGAGAACGCGCCTTCGGATTGCAGTTCGACCCGCTTCCCGCTCCAGGACGAGGGAACGGTGAAGTGCTTGCGGTACCAGCCCGCGCCCGTATAGAAGCTCGCCCCGCCGGCGGAGCCGCCCACGTTGTAGGGGGCGACGAAGTCGTGCGGCAACGCCACGGGGACCCATCGGGAGTCGTCGAAGTCCGGGTCCTGGGCGCCGGTCACGTCCGAACGGATGAACTTCCACCCCCGGTTGAAGTTGACCTTCTGCCGTGCACTCGTGCCGGGCGGCGGGCTGGTCGACGGCGAGGGTGACGGGGTCGGGGTCGGCGTGGGGGTCGGTGTCGGTGTCGGGGTCGGCGTGGGAGTCGGGCTGGGGCCGCCTCCGGCGGTGCTCCACTTCTGGTTGGCCTGGCCACCGCAGGTCCACAGGATGACCGCGGTCCCGTTGGCCGTGCCGTTGCCGTTCACGTCCAGGCACAGACCCGACTGCACGCCGGTGACCGACCCGTCGGCGTTCTGCCGCCACTTCTGGTTGTTCTGCCCGTTGCAGGACCAGATGACGACCTTCGTGCCCGGCGAGGTTCCTCCGGCGTTGGCGTCCACGCACCGTGTGCCGTTGTAGGTCCGCAGCTCACCGGCCGAGGTGAACTCGAACGCCTGGTTGGCCTGCCCGTTGCAGTCCCAGATCTGCAGGGCGGTGCCCGCCGCGTCGGTGTTTCCCGCCACGTCCAGACAGCGGCCCGAGGAGGCGCTGACCAACGGCGACGCCGCAGCCGACGCCGGCGCCGCCCATGCCAGCGCCGCCACCGGCACCGTCACCAGCACGGCCGCCATCACTGCGAGCAATGCCTTCCTGCGGGAGTGAGGGGGGGAATGCAACGATCCTCCTGGGGGGTGGGAGCTTGACCGCGGCGGCCAAGCGGCGGCGTGCCTGCGAAGTCTGTGCGCGTCAGCAGCCAGGAGTCCGGGGGTCGCCCCGGCCCCGAGTGGCCGGGTCCGGCTACCGAAACTTTCGATGTCAAGGTAGTTAGCTTTCCTGGCCGGAAGCTATGTGGCACAGCCATCTCCGTCAATACATCCGATCGATGTACCTCTACAGGTCCTGTCATCGCCGCAGCAGAGATATCGAGATCGCCGGATCGGTCAGCAGGTGGCGGTCGGATTGAGCGTGCTACCGGCACCACCGGGACGATGAAGACCTCCGACGTACAACGAGAAACTTTCAGCCGGCGGAGCGGCCGGAGGGCCGCAGAAGGCGTGCCCTCGAATCACTCGTCAGGCGGCGCGTACACCTGTACGGAGCCTGTTCGGACAGGCTGACAACACGATTCCCTCGCGGACGGCGTGAGTGATCCACGACGGTGGACTCCTCCGCAGGAACCACCCCCTCACCGTCCGAACCAGGAGAATCGATGAAGCTGCCTTCACGCGCCGCCGCGCTCGTGGCGCCCTCCCTGATCGCCTGCCTGACCGCGGCGTCCGGGATGCCGGCGGCGCGGGCGGCCGACGCCAGGGCCCTTCCGAGCGTGGACATGGAAGCCACGGTCAAGGCGGCTCAGATCGACCCGCGGCGATCCGACGACGCGCTGACCCCAGGAGCCAAGGCGAGCGTGCTGCTCGTCGAGCGGGCGCTGCGCGACCGGCACCTGCTCGACGCGAAGTGGGTGGACGGGTACTTCGGCAGCACGACGATCGCCGCCTTCGCGAAGTACCAGAAGTCGCTCGGCTTCACCGGCTTGGCGGCCAACGGCCTGCCGGGCAAGGCGTCCCTCACCAGGCTCGGAGCCGGTCGATTCACCCTCACCCGCACCATCGGCCCGGGCGCTCGGGTGTCCGTCGGCGGCGGCGTCATCGACACGCGCACGCGGAGCATGCTGGCCGAGGCGAAGCGGCTGCTCGGCCGCGACCTGGTGCTGCTGCAGGGCTCGTACAACCGTGGCGGCGACCCCACCTCCGCGGGCACCCACGACGGCGGCGGCGTCGTGGACATCTCGGTCAAGGGGATGACTCCCGCCACGCGCACCGCGGTCGTCCGCGCGTTGCGGGGTGTCGGCTTCGCGGCATGGGTGCGCAGCCCCGATCAGGCCGAATGGCCCTGGCACGTCCACGCCGCCGCCATCAACGACACCGACCTCTCCAGCCAGGCCCAGCACCAGATCGGTGACTACTACCTCGGACTGAACGGGCTCGCCGGCCGCGGCCCGGACGACGGTCCGAGGGTGACCATCCGCACCTGGGAGGAGTACCGGCGCCGCTGACCATCCGAAACCAGGTCGCACCGACATGACCAGGTCGCGGCGGGCACCGCGGACACCGCCCCCACCCCAGGACCACCACGACACCGGACAGCACGGACATAAGGAGAACACCATGGGAACGCTCAACAAGATCCTCGCCGCTGCGGCCGCCGTGACGGCGCTCGGTGGGACGGCGCTCGCCACCGCCTCGCCCGCTTCGGCGGCGACCCGCAACGGCGTGTGCGAGAGCGGCGAGTTCTGCTACTACTTCAACAGCGGCAACCAGGGGTCGGTCTCCGACTTCGCCGGATCGGTCGGCGACTACGGCACCAAGCAGCCCTCCTGCTTCGACTTCAAGGGGCCCGGCGCCGGCAAGGGCAAGTGCGTCAAGAACGCGGCCGCCTCGGTCTGGAACCGCAGCGCCAAGACCGTCCGGGTCTACTTCAACAGCAACTACGGCGGCAGCGTCTACCAGGACTTCGCGCCCGGCGCCAAGGGCAACCTCAAGGCCGGCCTGAAGAACCAGAACGCCTCCCACCAGTTCGGCCCGTCGTCGTCGGCGCGCGTCAACATGTCGTACGCGCTGTACAAGACCGGCGGCGGCGGCATCAGCTGCGGCTTCGACGGGTACGTGCACACCTCGGGCCGGCATGAGGGCATCGACATCCGCCGCAGCGTGGGCTCCGACGTCCACGCCCTGGTCGCCGGTCAGCTCATCTACCTGGCGCGCGGGCGCAACGGCGGCTCGGGGCTGTCCACGATCGCCGTCTACAACGCCTCGCTGAACAAGACCATCATCTACCTGCACTCCGCTCCGCTGGCCTCCCTGCGCGTGGGGCAGCAGATCGCGCGCGGCCAGGTCATCGCGGACGAGGCGTGGCACGGTGTGTCGTCCAGCGGGGCCGCGCACACCCACGTCGAGATGCGCCCCGGACGGCAGAAGCTCGCCGCCAAGAGCGTCGGCGACCCGACCCTGAGCAACCCGAACCCGAACTCGTTCTGGGTCTCCCAGGGCTACAACGTCCGCTAGCGCACGGCGGCCTGTGGCGAACCGCCACTCCATCGGATGCCGGAACCGGGTTCCCCGCCGTGTGACGCACGGCGGGGAACGGGCGTCAGCCCACGATGACCTGGAAGTTGAGCGGCCGGCCTCCGGGGAAGGCGACCCGTCCCGCACCGTCCATCATCTTGAACCGCACGTAACACAAGCCGGGGTTCCTCGGCGTGGTGACGTCGGTCGGGATGTCGACGGTCTCTCCGGGCGGCGTGTCCCTGATCGGGACGTCGGAGATGGTCTGGCATTGATCGGGTCGCTGCGGGAGATCGAGGCGATGCAGCGAATATCCCTTCCACGGCACGGCGCCGGCGTTCTTGAGCCGCCACACCTTGGTCATGGTGCGGCCGGGGCGGACGCGCGTGCAGTCGGGAAGCGTGATGTCTCCGAGGAACGCCGCCGAGTCACCCTTGTTCGCCGGCGGGGCCCACGGCGGGCTGGTCGGGCGCACCGGGCAGTCGGCCGCCGACAGCGCGGCCCTCGATGGGCCGCCGGACGAGGTCGGGCCGTGCCCGTCGGCCCCGGGACCGCGATCGACGACGGCCATGATGAGGACCGCCATTCCCGCACCGGCGGCCACGGTCGCGAGCACGGCCACGACCGGGCGGCTCGGCCGGAATCGCCCTCGGCCCCCAGGTGCGGGGAGGACGGGCCGCGCGTCGCCCGCGGCCGGGGGGCCGGGCACAGGCGCCGAGGTCTCACCGGCCGACCGTGGCGCTGGTGATCCGGTGATGACGGCCACGACGCGGCCTTCTGCGGCGCCCGCGGTGGAGGCCCCGAGCTCACCGGACGGACGAGCCGCCGAAGACGGACCGGCCGTCGAAGACGGATCAGCCGCTGAAGAGAAACCGGCCGCCAGGGCGTCCGGGTGGACCGAAGGGCCTGCGGCCCCGGCGGATCTGACCGCCAGGTTCGCCCTCTCCCAGCGTTCGCGGTACGCGGCGGGGTCGGCGTCGCAGGCCTTGACGAACTCGACGGTGGTCTCCCAGCTGGGGAGCCGGTTGGCCTTCGTGGCTTCGTGCAATGTCGTGTGCGAGATCGCCCTCGACCGGCCGGACATCTCCCGGAAAGGTGGGTTGCCGACGGATTTGCGAAGTTCTCGCAGTGCCGCCGCGAACTCCTCGATCGCCTCCGCTCGTGCACGCATGTCGTCCACCGGGGCAAGCTAACACAGCGCCCCCGGTGTTCACTGGCGCTCTGACCCACAAGGGCGGGCGAAGTAAGGCGGGCGCGGATGCCGGCGTGAGCGGGACGGCTCCCGGCCCGGCCGGGTGTGCGCCCGAGCCCGGCGCGGCGAGTCGCCGGACATCCGGCCATGCCCGGAAGGGATGCTCCGGCGATCGGGCGGATACTGGTGGCGTGTTGAGCAGTCACCGCCTGCGGGTGCTCAGGGAGGTCTTCAGGACGGGGAGCATCGCGGGAGCCGCGCGGACGTTGCGGCTCTCGCCGTCCGCCGTCTCGCACCAGCTGTCCCGGCTGGAGGAGGAGGCCGGGGTGGGGCTGGTCGAGCGGGGGGCGCAGAGCCTGCGGCTCACCGCGGCCGGGCGGCGGCTGGCCACCAGGGCGCAGGAGGTGCTCGACCTCATCGAGGCCGCGGAGAAGGACCTGCTGGCCCAGGCCAGAGCCGACGCCGGTCAGCTCCGCATCGGCTTCTTCGCCTCGTCGGGCTACCGGCTGCTGCCGCTGGCGCTGTCGGCGTTCGTGGCCCGCCACCCCGCCGTCGACCTCGACCTGGTGGAGGGACAGCCGCACGAGTTGATGCCCGACCTGGAACGCGGCGCCCTCGACGTCCTGGTGGTGTTCGAGCACGCCCTGGATCCGTGGCCGCCTCCCGAGGGCGTGGAGATCGCCCCGCTGCTGGAGGAGCCGCAGTTCCTCGTGCTGCCCCTCGGGCATCCCGCGGGCCGGGCCGCCAGGGTACGGCTCGCGGACCTCGCCGACGAGCCGTGGATCACCACCTACGGCACCGACGCGCCCATCTCGGTGCTGGAACGGGCCGGTGCGCTGGAGGGGTTCAGCCCGCGGATCCGCTGCCGCAGCGACCACTACGAGGTGACCCTCGGCCTCGTCAGGGCCGGGCTCGGCGTCGCCCTGGTGCCGAGCCTCGGCGCCCACGGGGCCGCCGGCGTGCAGGTGTGCCAGGTGGAGGGGCTCCGGCTGCACCGGAAGATCGGCGCCGCCGTACGGCCGACCAACCCGAACCCGGCCCTGCGGTCGTTCCTCGACTACCTCCGCGACGCCGCCGGCCGCCTGCGCAGCACCACGGCCTGAGGCCCTCCGTTCCCGCTGCGGCCGTGCCCGCTGCCTCCCTGGCTGCCGGCGCCGTGTCCGCTTCCGCTGTGTCCGCTTCCGCCGGGCGCGGCGCCGCCGGGGAGTCCGCTACCCGCCGGGAACAGGCCCGGGCGGTGCGGCCGGGGCGGCTCCGACGAGGCGGCCGATGCCGATGCCGGCCTCGCGGACGCGGGTGACCAGCTCGTGGTCGCTTCCCGGCGGCCCGGACGCGAGGACGGCGTAGCCGATGCGCCGGTCGCCGACCATCACGCCGACGTCGGCGCGCACGCCGTCGTCGGTGCCGGTCTTGTTGGCCACCCACACGGTGCCGGGCGGCGCCGTCGTCGGCGGCCGGCGGTCCTCGGAATCGTGCGGCAGGAGGGCGGGCACCAGGGAGCGGTCGGTGTTGTGCGCCAGCCAGCCCAGCATCAGCCGGGTCCACTCCTCCCGCCCGTCGAGCGAGGCGGCGAACCGGGCCAGTTCACCGGCCGTGCCGACGGCGAAGGCGGGCGGGTCGGTGGGCAGGCGCGGCTCGCGGATGCGGTCCAGGACGCGGGTACGCCGCAGGCCCAGCGCCCGCGACTCCTCGGCGACCCGGTCGAGGCCGACACGGCGCAGCAGCGCGTTGGTGGCGATGTTGTCGCTCACCGCGGCGGTCAGCACGGCCAGGTCGGCGACCGGCCACCGGCGTCCCGACAGGGCTCGCAGCAGCCCCGACCCGCCCACGCGATCCTCCTCGCGCAGCTCGACCGGCTCGGCGGGGTCCAGCGTGCCCGCGCAGATGGCTCGCGCCACCGTCGCCAGCAAAGGCAGCTTGCCGACGCTGGCGAGCGGCAGTTCGGCGTCCTCGCCGACCGCGATCTCACCGGGCACCGCGACCGCGATCATCATGGCGTCAGCACCGTTCCCGGCCGCGCGGCCGTCTCCTCGCCCTGCCGCACGACGATGTGCCCCGCCACCACCACGGTGTGCACGCCCTCCGGCGGCAGCAGCGGCTCGGCGAAGGTCGCGCCGTCGCGCACCGTGGCCGGGTCGAACACCACCAGATCGGCGTGCGCCCCGTCCGCGATCACCCCGCGTCCGGCCAGCCCGAACCGCTTCGCCGCCATGCCCGTCATCTTCCGCACCGCCGTCGCCAGGTCGAGCAGCCCGAGCTCCCTGGTGTAGCGGCCGAGCACGCGGGGGAAGGTGCCCGCCCAGCGGGGATGGGGGCGCCCGCCCGGCTTCGGCACGCCGTCCGAGCCGATCATCGCGTACGGCGCGGCCAGTACCCGGCGCACGTCGTCCTCCACCATCGAGTGACTGATGATCATGACCTCGCCGCGCTCGGCCAGCAGCAGGTCGGCGGCCACGTCGAAGGGGTCGCGGCCGTGCGTGGCGGCCAGCTCGGCGACCGTGCGGCCCTCGGTGTGCGGATGACGGGGGGCGCGGGCGATGGCGACGCGGTCCCAGCCGCCGTTGCCCACGGTGTTCTCCCAGCCCGGCACGCCCTCGGCGATCGCGGCCCGCATCCGGTCGCGCTGCCCGGGGGCCGCCAGCCGCGCGGTCAGCGCGGCGGTGCCGCCGTCGGACGCCCAGGGCGGCAGCATCGCCGACAGATGGGTGCTGGCCGCCGTGTAGGGGTAGACGTCGCAGGTCACGTCGAGGCCCTCGGCGCGCAAGCCGGCCAGCCTGGGCAGGGTTCGCTCGGTGCGGCCCCAGGCGTACTTGCCCGCGGTCTTGTGGTGCGAGACGTGCAGCGCCGCGCCGCTCCGGCGGGCGATCTCCACGGCCTCCTCCAGGGCCTCCTCCACCCGCGACATCTCGTCGCGCAGGTGGGTGACGTACGGCTTGCCGTGCCGGGCCGCGACGGCGGCCAGCGCCACCACCTCGCCGGTGTCGGCGTAGGTGCCCGGCGTGTAGATCAGCCCGGTGGACAGGCCCGCGGCCCCCTGAGCGAGCGACCGGTCGAGCAGCGAGCACATCGCCGCCAGCTCGCCCGGGGTCGCGGGACGGTCCACGGGCCCCAGCACCCCGGCGCGCAGAGTGCCGTGGCCCACCAGCGAGGCGATGTGGTTGGCGCGCGGCACGGCGGCGTGCGCCGCGGCGAACCCGGCGAAGTCCTCCCAGAAGCCGACGTCGCCGCCGAACCCGACGGACGCCTCGGCCCGCAGCTCCGGCAGCCGTCCGGGCAGCGCCGGGAACAGCCCGGAGCCGCAGTTGCCGCAGATCTCGGCCGTCACCCCGGCCAGCACCGGGGCCCGGACCATTTCCCGGTCGCCGCCGAGCAGCGCGATGCCGTCGGAGTGGGTGTGCACGTCGATGAACCCGGGGGCGACGGCCAGCCCGGCCGCGTCCAGGGTCTGGCGGGCGTCCGCGCCCGACCCGGCGGGCAGCACGGCCAGCCGCCCCCCGGCCACGCCCACGTCGGCGGACCGCGGCGGGGCGCCGGTGCCGTCGACCAGCAGCCCGCCCCGGACCAGCAGGTCGAGCTTCACAGCACCCGTCCGAGGAACGCGCGGAAGCGCTCGTTGCGGGGCTGCGCGAGGACCTCACGCGGGTCGCCCCGCTCGACGATCACGCCGTCGTCCATGAAGACCAGGTGGTCGCCCACCTCGCGGGCGAAGCCCATCTCGTGCGTCACCACCATCATGGTCATCCCGCTGGCCGCCAGGTCGCGCATCACCGCCAGCACCTCCTGCACCAGCTCGGGGTCGAGCGCGCTGGTCGGCTCGTCGAACAGCATCACCTTGGGGTGCATGGCCAGGCTGCGGGCGATCGCCACCCGCTGCTGCTGGCCGCCGGAGAGCTGCGCCGGGTAGTGGCCGGCCCGGTCGGTCATGCCCACCCGGTCGAGGAGCTCCTCGGCCTGCCGCCGGGCTTCCCGCCGGGGGACGCGGCCGACGACCAGCGGCCCCTCCATGACGTTCTCCAGCGCCGTGCGGTGCGGGAAGAGGTGGAAGCGCTGGAAGACCATGCCGATGTCCTGGCGCTGCCGGTTCAGCCGCGCCGGGGGAAGGTGGCGCAGCCTGTCGTCGCGCTCCTCGAACCCGATCAGCTCGCCGTCCACGCGGATCCGGCCGGCGTCGATCGTCTCCAGCCGGTTGACACAGCGCAGCAGGGTGGACTTGCCCGACCCCGACGGCCCGACCACGCAGACCACGCCGCCCTCGGGCACGTCGAGGCTCACGCCCTTCAGCACCTCCAGCGCGCCGAAGCGCTTGCGCACCGAGCGGATCTCCACCATGGGACGGTCCACTAGACCCCACCTCCGGCGAACGGCCGCAGGTTGCGGCGCATCCTGGCGGGCAGCGTGTCGTGGCCGCGCTCGAACCGCCGCTCGATGAAGTGCTGCCCGACGCTGGCGATCGTGGTGAGCACCACGTACCAGATCGACGCGACCACCAGCAGCGCGATGACCTCGAAGTTGCCCAGGTAGATCCGCTGCGCGACGGTCAGCAGTTCGGCTCCGGCGATGACCGACACCATCGACGTCGTCTTCAACATGGAGATGAACTGGTTGCCGGTCGGTGGCACGATCACCCGCATCGCCTGGGGCAGCACCACCCTGCGCAGCACCTGGCCGTGCGACATGCCGAGAGCCTCGGCCGCCTCCCGCTGGCCCGCGTCGACCGAGCGGATGCCCGCCCTGACGATCTCCGCCATGTAGGCGCCCTCGTTGATCGCGAGCCCGAGCAGCGCCGCGGTGAACGGCGTGACCAGCTCGTTCGCCTGCCACTCGACCAGTTTCGGGCCGCCGAACGGCACCCCGATCGCGATGGTGGGGAAGACCAGGCCGATGTTGAACCAGAAGATCAGCTGGACCAGCAGCGGCGTGCCGCGGAAGAACCACGTGTACAGCGCGGCGGACCCGCGCAGCACCGGGTTGCCCGACTGCTGCGTCACCGCGGTGAGCACGCCGAGGGCCAGTCCGATCACCATCGACAGCACGGTGAGCTGGATGGTGACCCACAGCCCGCCGAGGATCCTGCCGTCGCCGAGGAAGGCGACGATCACGTCCCAGTGCAGGTTCGGGTTGACGATGATCGTGTAGGCGAGCCAGACCAGGAACAGCCCGGCCGCCGCCGCGGCCAGCCAGCGTCCGGGGCGCGGTGGCCGTACCGCGTCCACGGGCAGCTCGGTCACTTCCACGGCTTGGTGTTCACCATCGCCTCGGGCACGGCGTTGGCGGCCACGCCGTAGGTGTCCAGGACCTTCTTGTAGCCGCCGTCGGCGATCAGCTCCCGCATGGCCCCGGCCACCGCGTCACGCAGGCCGGTGTCGCGCCGGTCGACGGCGATGCCCCAAGGCCCGGCGTCGTACTGGCCGGGCAGCACCTCGTACTTGCCGGTCTCGCCGGCGTACATGGCGGCCACCGGGGAGTCGACGATGGTGGCGACCGCGCGGCCGGAGTCGATGCTGAGCAGGCCGGTGGGGGCGTCCTCGCTCTGCATGATCGTCATCTTCTTGCCGCACTTCTCGTTCTGCTTCTCGCCGATGGCCAGGTTGGAGCTGCCCTTGGCGAGCACGACGGTACGGCCGCACAGGTCGGCGAGGTCCTTGACGCCCTCCGGGTTGCCCTTCTTCACCATGACGGCCCCGCCCGCGTTGAAGTAGTCGACGAAGTCGACGGCGGCCCGGCGTTCCTCGGTGTCGCTCATCGAGGAGAGCACGAGGTCCCACCGGTCGCTCTGGAGGCCAGGGATGAGCCCGTCGAAGGCCGCGTTGGTGATGGTCCACTTCAGCCCGAGCTTCTCGGCGATGGCCGCGCCGAGGTCGGGATCCACGCCGGTGAGCTGCTGGGTGCCCTTCTTGTACATCTCCATCGGCGGGTAGCCCTCGGCGGTCGCCAGCCGGAGCACGCCCCGCTCGCGAAGGTCGGCCGGCACGAGGTCCTTGGCGGTCGTGCCCTTGGCCGTCGCGGCGCCCTGGGACGCGCTCGTCCCCGAAGAGGAGCGGCCGCACCCGCCCGCGAGCGCCGTGACGACGAGCACGGCTGCGGCGACCGCGTAAAGGCGCTTTGTCATGCAAACTCCCAGTTCGCGCAGTGGTTGTGCATATGGTGGCGACGGGAGGGGAGAATCCCAAGACTCGTGAATGCTTGTGACCCTCAGCGTCGAAAACTTCGATGCTGAGGTCGGCCACGCTCACGAGACGTGGGGCGACATGCGCTCTGCTGGGGCCCGCGTGGGACTCGCGGGGGCAAGGTGGACCAGTTCGGTTCCTAGGCCGCGTACACGGGGGCGAGGTCGACGAATATGCGGTAGTCCGAGATCAGGCCGTCGTCGCCGGTGCGCCAGATCGACACGGCCACGACGCTGACGTCCTTGCCGTCGAGCCGGCGGTAGGTGACCTCGGTCTCGGCGATGATGTCGGCGCCCGCCTGCCAGTTCCTGACGACCCGATGCCGCAGGCCGTCGATGGTGGAGAAGAAGGCCCGCAGACCGGCGAGGATGGCCTCGCGTCCCGCCAGCGGCTCGGCGTTGCCGAACACCAGCGTGGCATCCTCGGCCAGGAGTTGGGTGAACCTCTCAGGGTCGAATGAATCGACCCGCTCGAACACGTGTCGCACCACTTCGTCCGTCATGCCCGTCCTTTCGCGCGCGACCGGGATCACTGAGGGGGACGATACGGAGTGGACATCGGCGGGCAACTATCGCGAGGGTGGGGATCCCGTGGCCGTGAGGATTTCGGACGGCGCGGAAGGTGAAGCGGGCGGGGGCCCGCTGGTGTGCCGGTTCTGCGATCAACCGGTGTGCCGGTGTGCCGGTTCTGCGACGAGCCGGTGTGCCGGTGTGCCGGTTCTGCGATGAGGAGGACGCGTGACGGACGCGCGAGTGCTGGTGATCGGTCTGGACCCCGCGAAGCTTGAGGGCTGGGACCCCGAGCCCATCCAGACGGGGATAGCACGCGGCCGGGCCCGCTTCGTCGATCACGGCATCGAGGCCGACTGGTGCCTGGTGGCACCCGACGAGAACCCCGAAGGAGCGATCGAGGAGGCGCTGATCCGCGGAGCCTACGCCTGCGTGGTGATCGGGGGCGGCATCCGCAAGGACGAGTCGATGCTCGGCCTCTTCGAGAAGGTGGTGAACCTGGTCCGGCGGCACGCGCCCGACGCGGCCATCGCCTTCAACAGCACTCCCGAGGACTGCCTGGAGGCGGCCCTGCGATGGCTGGAGTAGTCCGGTAGGGCGGATTCCGTGAAGGGCCCGCCCGGATTCGCCCGCCTGGCCGTCCGGACCTCCCGTTGATCCGCTCGCGGGCATGCTTCCGCGGTGAGACTCGTCCGATCCGCTCGCAAGGGTACGCGCGGACACGCTCCCGGGGTGGGACTCGTCCGTAAGCTGGGGGTGTGTCCCCCGTACTGGTCCTGCTCGACGGCGTCCGCTGGCAGGGTGCCCGCGTGGTCGGCGATCGCGCGCGGACCCTGCTGGCCGTGCTCGCCATGCACGGGCGTGCGGGGGTCGTCGACGAGCGCCTGGTCGAGGAGTTGTGGCCGGACGAGCCGCCGGCCAACCCCACCAAGGCGCTTCAGGTGGTCGTCTCGCGCACCAGGGCGGCGACCCGCGCCGACGTCGTGGTGCGGATGCCGCGTGGTTACCGGCTCGGGCTGCCCGCCGATCAGGTGGACGCGCTGCTGCTGGGCGCGCTGGTGGAGCAGGCACGGGCCGCGCTGGGCGTGGACGACGTGGCGCTCGCGCGGCGCCGCGCCGAAGAGGCCATGGACTTGGTGACCGGCGGGGACTCGGTGACCGGCGGCGCGGCGCGCGGATCGGACGGCGGCCCGGCCCGCGGTCCGATCCCCGAATCGGCCGGCGGGCCGGCCGGCGTCTCAGGCGGCGGCTTGAGCGGTGTCTTGGGCGGCGGCCTGACCGGCGGCTTGGGCGGCGGATCGACCGGTGTCGTGGGCGGTCCCGACGGCGGTACGGGCGCGCTCGACGAGCTGAGAGGCATGGCCGCGGGGTGGGTGGCCGAGGCGCGACGGGTCGCGGCGATCGCCTGGGGCCGCGGCGGCGCCCACGAGACCGCGCTGCCGCTGCTGGAGGAGGCCGCGGCCGAACGGCCGCACGATGAGCAGGTGCTCGCCTGCCTGCTGCGCAGCGAGGCCGCCGTCCGAGGGGTCGCCGCCGCCTTGGAGCGTTATGAGCGCTATCGAGCGGGTCTGGCCGCGCGGCTCGGCACCGAACCAGGGCCCGAGCTCGCCCGCGTGTACGCCGGACTCCTCCTCGCCGATCGGCCGGTGCGCGAGGGCATCCTGTTCGACGGTTCCTCGCTGCTCGGCCGCGAGGCCGACATCCGCGCGGTGCACGCCCTGCTGGCCTCCACCCGGGTGGTCTCCATCGTCGGTCCCGGCGGGCTGGGGAAGACGCGGCTGGCCCATGTCGTCGGCAGGAACGCCGCCCAGCCCGTCGCCCACTTCGTCGAGCTGGTCGGCGTCTCCTCGCCGGAGGGCGTGGTGGGCGAGGTGGGGTCGGCGCTCGGGGTCCGCGACTCGGTCAGCGGGCGCCATGCCCTGACCGCCAGGCAGCGCTCCGATGTCCGCGCCCGGATCGCCCAGCACCTCGACCAGGCTCCGGCGCTGCTGATCCTGGACAACTGCGAGCACGTGATCGAGGCCGTCGCCGACCTGGTGGCCTTCCTTACCGTGACGACCCGCGACCTGCGGGTGCTGGTCACCTCCCGCGCCCCCCTGTCGATCCCCGCCGAACGCGTCTACCTGCTCGGCGAGCTGCCCACGGGTGACGCGGTGGAGCTGTTCCGCCAGCGCGCCACGGCCGCCCGCCCGGGTGTGCGGATCGACGAGGGAGTGGTCGAGCAGATCGTCGCCCGTCTGGACGGCCTGCCGCTCGCCATCGAGCTGGCCGCGGCCAGGGTGCGGGCGATGTCGGTGGAGGAGGTCGCCCGGCGCCTGGCCGACCGGTTCGCCCTGCTGCGCGGCGGCAACCGTACGGCCCCCGACCGGCACCAGACGCTGCTGGCCGTCATCGACTGGTCGTGGAACCTGCTGGAGGAGCCCGAACGGCGGGCGTTGCGGTGGCTGTCGCTGTTCGGCGACGGTTTCACGCTGGCCGCGGCCGAGCGCGTACTCGGCCAGGACGCCCTGCGCGTCGTGGACGCGCTGACCGAGCAGTCGATGCTGAGCGTCCGCGAGACGGCGTACGGCCTGCGCTACCGGATGCTGGAGACCGTCAGGGAGTTCGGCCGGTTGCGGCTGGGGGAGGCCGGCGAGGAGGCGCCCGCCCGGGCGGCGCAGCGGGCCTGGGCGACGGCGTACGCCCTGGACCACGCCTTCGAGCTGTTCGGGCCGGCGCAGTTCACGGCGGTCGACGCGTTGCGCGCGGAAGAGAGCAACCTCGCCGACATGCTCCGGCAGGCTCTCGGCGAGTCCGATCCGGTCACGACGGTCCAGTTGCTGGCCAGTGCCGGCGCGCTCTGGTCGATCCGTGGCGAGCACTTCCGGCTCCTGGTCCACTGGGGAGCGATCACCGAGGTGGTCGACGGCTGGGCGGTGCCGCCGCACCTCGTCGAGGTGACCAGGGCGGCCATGCTGGTCACGCTCATGAACGTCGTCATCATGGGCGACCGCCGGGGCGATCCGCTGCGCGCTCTGCTGCGCAGGCTGCCCGTCGGTGAGGAGAGCGATCGCCGGGTGGCGGCGATGGCCACGGTGCTGCTCGCGTGCGACGCGGCCGACGGCGTCGAGGTGCGCCGCCGGCTGGAGGAGCTGTGCCTGAGCACCGACCCCGACGTCGTCCTGGCGGCGACGCACATGAGCGTCCACGTGCTGGAGAACGCGGGTGAGGTGACCGGGGCGATCGAGGCCGCCGAGCGGACCCTGGCGATGCTCTCCGAGCAGGACGGGCCGTGGTTCAGCGCGATCATGCACGCGGAGCTGGCCCATCTGGTCATGCAGCGCGGCGACCGCAGGCGCGCGGTCGCGCACGCGCGCACCGCCATCCCGGTGCTGAGCCGGCTTGGCGCCACCGACGACGAGACCCAGCTACGCGCGGTGCTCCTGGTCTCCGCGCTCGCCGACGACGACCTGGGCGCCGCGCAGGCCGAGCTCGCCGAGATCGTCGGGATCAACGACGGCGAGGTGGTGCTCGGCGGGAAGTCCATCGTCTCGTTGTACGCGGCCGAGCTCGCCCTCGCCCGTGGCGAGACGGCCGCCGCGCTCGCGGAGTACCGCCTGGCCGTCCGGCGGGCACGCGACATGCGGCTGCCCGGGTTGCCGCCCGCCGAGTTGACGCCGTGGACGACCGTCGCGGTGTCGGTCGCCCTGACGGCGTACGCCTACCACGCCCCGCCGGAGGAGGCCGGGTACGGCGAGGAGTTGTTCTCCGCCCTCCGGGGTCACGACGTGCTGGTCGAGCAGAGCCCCGTCCTTGACTATCCGATGTGCGGCCTGATGCTGTTCGCGCTCGGCACCTGGGGGGTGCTGCGGAACGCCCTGGCCCCCGACGACGCGATCAGGCTCCTGGTGCTGGCCGAGCGGTTCTCGTACATCAGCAGCATGCCCGGTCTGACCTTCGAGCGCATCGAGCCGCACGCCGAGCGGGCCGCGCCGGGGATGATCGCCGCCGTGCGGGCCGAGTACGGCGATCGGCGCGGCTCCGACCTGCTCGACGAGGCGCGGCGCCTCCTCGAGCGGGTCTCCGGCCGGGACCGGCGAGGGTCACATGTGCCGTTTGTAGCTGCGCACCGACAGCGGCGCGAAGATCGCGATGACGATCACGCACGCCAGGAGCGTCCAGGCCACCTCTCCGCTGACCAGGGCGTCGTTGGCGAGGTCGCGGGCGGCCGTGACCAGGTGTGAGACCGGGTTGATCCGGACGAACGCGGCCAGCCAGCCGGGCAGGGTCTCGACGGGGACGAACGCGTTGGACAGGAACGTCAGCGGGAACAGGATCATCATGGAGATGCCCTGCACGGCCTGGGCGCTGCGGGCGATCGTGCCGACGAAGGTGAAGACCCACGCCAGCGACCACCCCGTGAAGATCGCCAACAGGATCGCGGCGAGCAGGCCGCCCGCCCCGCCGCCCGGACGGTAGCCCATCACCAGGCCCATGCCGAAGGTCAGGGTGGCCGCGATCGTGTAGCGCAGCAGGTCGGCCACCATCGGGCCGGCCAGCGGCGCGATGCGGGCGATCGGCAGCGACTTGAACCGGTCGAAAACGCCCTTCTCCATGTCCTCGCGGAGCTGCGTCCCGGTGGCCATGCACGTCGTCAGCACCGTCTGGGCGAGGATGCCGGGGATCATCAGGGGGAGGTAACTCTGCACGTCGCCGGCGATGGCGCCGCCGAAGATGAAGGCGAACATCGCGGTGAACAAGATGGGCTGCAGCGCCACGTCGAAGAACTGCTCCGGGTTGCGGCGCATCTTCTTCAGCGCCCGCCACGCCATCATCATGGTCTGGCCGAGCGTCTCGCGCATGGAGACGCGCCGCCGGGCGGCCGCCACGCGGTCGGCGGCCCTGACCGCCTCGGGGGCGGGTGCGGTCATGGTGCTCATCGGTCCTCCTGCGTGCCGGTCCCGCGGTCCCCGTCGGTCTCGTGGCCGGTGAGGGCGAGGAACACCTCGTCAAGGCTGGGCTTGGCCACGCTCACCGAGGAGATCGACACTCCGGCGGTGCGCAGCGCGATCAGTACGTCCGCGGCCAGGTCGGCCTGGTCGAGGGCGACGTTGAGGCGGCCCTGTTCCGGGCTGACGATCGGGTCGGTGCCGAGGACGCGCCGCACGACCTCCACGGCGGCGGGCACCTCGCCCGGCTCGGCGAGCATGAGCTGGAGGGCGGAGTTGCCGACCGCGGTCTTCAGCTCGTCGGGAGTTCCCTCGGCGACCTTGCGGCCGTGGTCGATGACGGCGACGCGATCGGCGAGCTGGTCGGCCTCGTCCAGATACTGGGTGGTCAGCAGCACCGTGCAGCCGCCGGCGACCAGACCGCGGATGGTGTCCCACATCTGGCCCCGCGTGCGCGGGTCGAGACCGGTGGTCGGCTCGTCCAGGAAGATCAGCGGTGGCCTGGTGATCAGGCTGGCCGCCAGGTCGAGCCGCCGGCGCATGCCGCCGGAGAACTGCGAGATCGGCTTGCCGGCGGCGTCCTCCAGGCCGAACTGGGCCAGCAGCTCGGCGGCGATGCGCCGGGCGCGCGGCGCGCCGATGCCCTGCAGGCGGCTGAAGAGGTAGAGGTTCTCGCGGGCGGTCAGGTTCTCGTCGACCGACGCGTACTGTCCGGTGACGCCGACCAGTTGGCGGATCACGTGCGGGTTGCCGGCCACGTCGACCCCGAAGATCTCGGCGCGGCCCGCGTCGATCTTCAACAGGGTGGCCAGCATCCGTAGCGTGGTGGTCTTGCCGGCGCCGTTCGGGCCGAGGACGCCGAAGATCTCACCGGGGCGGACCTCCAGGTCGATCCCGTCGACGGCGCGATGCCCGCCGAAGGTCTTCACCAGCCCCGCCGCGCGAACGGCCGGTTCGCCGCCCCCGCCGGGGGCCGGGCCGCTCCGCGTGGGTCCGAGTTCTGTGATGCTCATGGCCCCACTCTCGGCGGCGCCGGTTTCACGGCGCCCTCGGCCGGGTTTCACCGGTTGCCGGCGCGGCCCCCGCGCCGAGGGGGTCGGCCGCTCCTCGAGTGCGGGCCCGAGATGGCCGCACCGCGAAGGCGGAGGCACGCGCGGACGTCCCTCCTCAGCGGAAAATTCGTATTGCCGCAGGTCGGAGCGGAGATGAAGCTTCGGTGTCCGGCGAAAACCGGGTGACATCTCGCATCACTTGCCGGAATGCTGGGCTGGGCCGATCAGTTTTGTCGGTGGTGTCGGTCAGGCTGAGCATGACCGCAACTTCTTGTGAGACCCAAAGGCTGGGCAGCCAGCCGTGACGACGTCATGTCCGACGACCCGATTGAGGAGCCGTGTCCGTTCGACAGCTCGACTCGCCCGCCAGATCCCAGGCCGCCGTCGCGGGCCGCACCCCGGCCGTGGTGCGGCTGCTGGTGCTCGCCACGTTCGTGGTCATTCTCAATGAAACGATCATGATCAACGCGATCCCGCGGCTGATGGGCGCGTTGCACATCACCGAGCAGACCGCACAGTGGCTCTCGACCGCCTTCATGCTCACCATGGCCGCCGTCATCCCGATCACCGGCTGGTTCCTGCAGCGGGTGTCCACCCGCGGTGCCTACACCACCGCGATGGGCCTGTTCCTGCTCGGCACGGCGCTCGCCGCCGTCGCGCCGACCTTCGAGGTGCTGCTGGGCGCCCGCATCATCCAGGCGTCCGGCACGGCGGTGATGATGCCGCTGCTGATGACCACGCTGATGCAGGTGGTGCCCGAGTCCGACCGGGGCCGGGTGATGGGCAACGTCAGCCTGGCCATCTCGGTGGCGCCGGCCATGGGCCCCACGGTCTCGGGGGTGATCCTGCAGTTCGGTTCCTGGCGGCTGCTGTTCGCCGTGGTGCTCCCCATCGCCGGCGTGATCACCTGGTTCGGGCTGAAGCAGCTCAAGAACGTCGGCGAGACCCAGGCCGGCACCGTCGACTGGCTGAGCGTGGTGACCGCCGCCGCCGGGTTCGGCGGCCTGGTGTACGGGCTCAGCCGGTTCGAGGGCGGTGACGCCAGGGTCGCCTCCGCGATCGTGGCGGCCGGCCTGGCCGCCATCGCCGTCTTCGTCCTGCGCCAGCTGTCGCTGCAGAAGCGCGGCGTGCCGCTGATGGATCTGCGCACTCTGCGCCACCGCACCTACACGATCGCGCTGATCCTGATGGCGGTGTCGTTCATGGCGATGCTCGGCTCCATGATCCTGCTGCCGCTGTA
The DNA here is from genome assembly GCF_040607475.1 of Sphaerisporangium sp. NPDC005288. Taxonomy (NCBI): domain Bacteria; kingdom Bacillati; phylum Actinomycetota; class Actinomycetes; order Streptosporangiales; family Streptosporangiaceae; genus Sphaerisporangium; species Sphaerisporangium sp. NPDC005288. Next base: position 113,782 of record NZ_JBEXGT010000023.1, read on the forward strand.
CCTGCAGAACGTCCGTCAGCTCAGCGCCCTGCAGACCGGGCTGCTGGTCATGCCGGGCGGGCTGGCGATGGGGCTGCTCGGCCCGACCGTCGGTCGCCTGTTCGACCGGTTCGGCGGCCGGGTCCTGGTCATCCCCGGCGCGGTCGCGATCACGCTCGCCCTCGCCGGCTTCACCCAGGTCACGATGACCATGCCGTTCTGGCAGCTCCTCGCCCTGCACGCGCTGCTGATGGTGGGTCTGGCCGCGACCTTCACTCCGGTGTTCACCCTCGGGCTCGGAGCCGTGCCGCCGTCGCTCTACTCCCACGGCAGCTCGATCCTGAGCACGCTGCAGCAGGTCGCCGCGGCCATCGGCACCGCGCTGGTGATCACCGTGATGAGCGCGCGAGCCGATGCCCTGAGATCCGCGGGGGCCACGGAGGTGGTCGCGACCCTCGGCGGCATGCGGCTCGCCTTCATCATCGGCGCCGTTCTGTCCATCGTCGTGATCGTCACCGCCATCCTCCTCCCGGCCCGAGCCGACGGCCCGGACCACGCCGGCGGCGACCACCACGCCGGCGGCGACCACCACGCCGACAGCGCCGACCACACCGGCAGCGCCGACCACGCCGACAGCACTGATCACAAGGACAGCGCCGACCACACCGGCGGCGCTGATCACAAGGACGGCGTGGACCACACCGGCAGCGCGGACCACACGCACGGTGCGGACCACGCCCGCAGCGTGGACCACGGGGACGGCGCGGACCACACGGGCGGCGCCGTGGACGGCGCGGAGCGCCATGCCGGTGTGAGCGTCGCCTGACGGAAGTCACGACATTCGTTTCTGAACGGCCGCGGATTTGCTGTTGTATGGGGTCGGTCTTCCCCTGGCATTCCGTGGCGCCCGCCGCCGTTGAACGAGATTATGCAGAACAATGGGCGGTATGGCGCTGCCGGCTCGCGTGCCCTTGGGTGCCGGGCATTTCGGGGGACCGGCGCTCGCCGGGGCGCGGTGACCTGGGTGTTTATCGGCCGTGAGGCGAGGGGATGGCTGTTGTGGAAATCGCCCAAATGGGGCGAAACATCCACATCCGGAGGTTGAAATGACCGGATATCTGCCCTATCGCGAGACCGGTCCGGCTGCCCGTGTCGGCGGCGTGCGCGGCTGGCAGGCCGACATTCTTCGCGGTCAGTCATAACTGAGTGAGGCGAGGTGCTGCGGTGCGTTCATGCCGCAGTGCCTCGACCTGTCACCGGCGCGACGACACACCGGGGGGCATTTGTGGCGCGATTGTTCTACCCTGCCGCTCCGCGTAGCGACGATGGGGTCGAGAATCTGTTCGGAATCCTGGTCCGCGATCCTTACCGGTGGCTGGAGGACGGCGACGACCCGCGTGTGCGCGACTGGGCCGCCGCCCAAGATCGCCTCTTCCGGGCGTATCGCGCCGGATGGCGGGACACGCCGTCGTGGGCCTCCCTGCTCGACCAGGTGTCGTCCTTCGGCGTGGCGGAGCCGCCGATGGCGCGTGGCTCGGTGATGTTCCTCGCCGAGCAGCTCCATGGGGATGAGCAACGGCGCCTGCTCGTCGTCGACGCCGAGGGGAACAGGCGGGTGCTGGTCGATCCCGTCGAGGTCGACCCGTCCGGCCATACCGGGTTGTACGCCTGGTGGCCCTCGCGCGAGGGCGAGCGGGTCGCCGTCCAACTGGAGGTCGCCGAGCAGCCCGGCAGCGACGTCCTGGTGCTGGACGTGCGCACCGGGGAGAGGGTGGACGGGCCGTTGCCGCGCGCCAGGAACACCTCGCTCGCCTGGCTGCCGGGAGGGGAGGCGTTCTACTACGTCAGCCGGGTTCCCGATGAGGAGCTTGCCCCCGGCGACCCGCGCCTGCAGCGGCGGGTGAGGTTGCATCGGATCGGTTCGCCCTGGCAGGCGGACACCGTGGTGTTCGGCGGCGAGGATGCCCCCGACCACTACTACGGGCTCACCGTGAGCGCCGACGGCCGCTTGCTGGCGATCACCGCGACGGCCGGGCCCGCCTCGCACAACGACGTGTACGTGGCCGAGCTCGCGGAGCTCGCGGAGCTCGCGGAGCTCGGCGATCCGGCGGCCCCGCGGCTCACCAAGATCGTCGACGGAGCGACCACCGGCGCCCGCGTTCTCCCGCGCTTCCTCGCGGACGGCGATCTCCTGCTGGTCACCGACCACCGCGCACCGTACGGCCGCGTCTGCCGGGCACCCCGGCACGAGACCGACCCGGACCGATGGCGGGAGCTGGTGGCCGAAGATCCCGAGGCGCCCGTGGACGAGTGCGCGGTGCTGGAGGATCCGGCGCTCGGGCGCGGCCTGCTTCTGGTGGCGCGTGCCCGCCACGGCACCTCGACGCTCACCCTGCACGACCTGGCCGACGGCCGGCCGCTCGCCGAGCTGCCCCTTCCCGGCGCCGGCGTCGTGTCATCCCTGCGCACCGGCGTGCCCGACCCACGGCACGCGTGGTTCGCCTACTGCGACGCGACCACACCTCCCACGATCTACCGCTACGACGCGATGAGCGGGACGACCGAACGGGAGACCGGCGCCACGACGGCCGGCCACCCGCCGCGGATCCGCAGCCACAGCGTCCGCTATCGGGCCGGGGACGGCACCGAGATCCCGATGTTCCTGTTCACTCCGGCCGAGGACCGTCACGACCCCCGGCCCACCCTGCTCTACGGCTACGGCAGCTTCGGCATGCCGATGCGCCCGTGGTTCCTGCCGATGGCGGCCGCATGGGTGAGCGCGGGCGGCGTCTACGCGATGGCCTGTGTGCGCGGCGGCGGCGAAGAGGGACGGCACTGGCACGACGCCGGCCGCGGACCGCACAAGCACCGGGCGATCAGCGACTTCAACGACGCCGCCGCCTGGCTCGTCGACACCGGCCGGACCACCCCCGGCCAACTGGCCGTCCATGGCCAGTCCGCCGGCGGCCTGCTGGTCACCGCCGCCGCCATGCGGCGTCCCGACCTGTACGCCGCGGTCATCGCGGAAGGCCCCCTGTGCGACATGGTGCGCTATGAGAGATTCGGCCTGGGGTGCACGTGGGTCGACGAATTCGGCACGGCCGCCGAGCCCGAACAACTCCGATGGCTGCTGGGATACTCGCCGTATCACAACATCACCCCAGGGACCTCCTACCCCGCGTTCCTGCTCACCGGCGCCGTGACCGATCTGCAGACCGGGGAGGCCCACGTCACCAAGATGTGCGCGGCCCTCCAGCACGCCGGTGACGGTGACCGGCCGGTTCTCATGCGCCGGGAGCCCGACACCGCCCACGCCGCCTCTCCGGCGAGCAAAGAGCGCGCCCTGACCGCGGACATCCTGGCCTTCGCCGGCGAGTACACCGGTCTGTCACCGGCGAGTGCGGCCACGCACCCGCGTGAGACCGCCGCGGAACCGCGCTGACGACGGCCTGACCGCGCCCGGCGCCGGCGATGGCATCCGCGGCGGCGCTCGCCCTCGCGGGACGGGCCACGCACACCCGGACGCCGCCGGATGAACCACATGACCAGGGCTTACGTTGTCCCATCGTGAGACTACGAATGACCCTGCTCGTGGCGGTGCTGTCGCTGACGGCGGCCTGTGGACGGGCGGAATCCGATATGTCGGCGGCCACGGCCGACGACGGGCCGGCCGAGCCGGTGGCCCTGTGGGGCGCCGAAGGCGGGTACGTCACCGCCACCACCAACGTGCTGCGTCCCCCGAGGGTGGTGCTGTACAGCGACGGCCTGGTGATCGCGGAGGCGACCAGGCAGGTGCGGCTCAGCGGCGCCGAGACGGCCGCGACGGTCGCCTCGATGGAGAAGTACCTGCGCGCGCAGCCGCCCACCGCGCAGCCCAGGCCGGGCGCGCCGATGGTCACGGACGTGCCGACCACCGTCCTCGCCGTGCGGGGGAAGGACGGGAAGATGTCGCAGGTGCGGGCAGAGGCTCTGGACCAGGTCGCGGCCTTCTACCCCAAGGAGCTCTCGGAGGCCAAGAAGCTGATGGAAGGCCTGGGGACGCGTGCCGCCGGGGCCGAGGGCACCGACTATGCCGCCACCCGCGTCCGGATGGTCGCCGAAGGCGCGGCGTCGGCGGAGGGCAGGCCGTCGCCGTGGCCCGCGGGGGTGCCGGAGCCTTCGGGCGCGGTGGACCCGGTCTGGCGGACCGACCTCGAGGGTACGGCGGCGAGCGCGGTCACCAAGGCGGTTCCCGCCGGTCAGGGGCACGGCCGACCGCTCTACAAGACCGGCTCGGGGTCCCTGTTCGTGCTCTCCTGGCGCTACCTGCTGCCCGACGAGGGCAAGGCCTGAGCGACGGGCACCGACCGCCCGGGAGCGGGCGGTCGCTGAAAAGTTCATGCGGCCACGGGGTGCGGCGTCCTCGCCGTAACCCGTGACCTGCCCGTCTTCCGCGGGGTCCGTCCGTCCGTTGCGCTCGTGCGTTGACCGGGTCGCGTCCCTCTCTCATGCTCGAATTCGGACGGCATCAGGGCCACGTGGAAGGGCACATCCATGAATGGACGATGGGCTGTCTCATGGGCGGTCGCGATGGTGGTGGCCGCGGCCTTCCTCATCCCCGCGGTGGCGAGCGCGTCCTCCGGGGCCGCGAGCGGCGCGGTGAGCGCGGGAGCCTCGGCCCTGACGACGACGCCGCCGCGCACGCCGACCCCGTCGCCGTCGCTGCTGTGGCCCTGCTACGACCCCCGGACCTACCCGCCGAGCACGCCTCCGCTGACGCCGCCGACCGCGCCCGGCACCCCGCAGGTTGTGCAGGTCGTCAGCCCCTACGTGCACCTGCGCTGGGCCGCCTCCTCCGACTCGGACGGGCTCGCGTGCTACCAGGTGTTCGAGGACCGCAACGGCGTCAAGATCAAGGTCGCCACGTTCGGGCCGGACGTCACCGACGGCACGTTCTACGTGGACTGGCCGCCGTACGGCACGGCGTCACGTGTCGCCACCCTGTACGTCGTGGCCCTCGACCGGTGGGGCGCGGAGAGCCCGCCGTCGGGGACGGTCAAGGTCACGATCTACAACGACGCCATCCCGCCCCCCACGCCTACTCCGTCCCCCACCCCCACGCCCTCGATCGCCTGCCACGTGGGCTACTACTCCTACGGCTGGTACGGCGGCATGACGACGCAGGTGTCGATCAGCAACACCGGCGCCACCACGATCGCCGGGTGGCGGCTCACCTTCGCCTTCCCCGACGCGGCGCAGCACCTGACCAACGGATGGTCGGCGGACTGGTCGCAGACCGGTTCCACGGTGACGGCCACGGCGCTCGCGTCGAACCAGGTCATCGCGCCCGGCGGGTCGGTCACCATCGGCTTCAACGGCAGCAACCAGGGCGCTAACCCCTCCCCGTCGACCTTCCAGCTCAACGGCTCCACCTGCCGCTGACTCCGCGCCCCGGCGGCGCGGCCGCTACAGCGAGGGCGCGGCGGTGGCCGGCCGGGGGTGGGGGGCGGGCTGGAACAGTTCGACCAGGTTGCCGGCGGGGTCGGTGAGGAGGATCTGCCGGCCGCCGGGACCGCTGACGACGGTGTTGCGGAAGGGAACCCCTGCCGCGCGTAGCCGGTCGATCTCGGCCTCGAGGTCGTCCACGACGAGGTGGATGCGGTTCCAGCCGCCGGCGACCGGCCGGGCGCCGTCCGGCATCTGACGGGCGCCTGAACTGGCGGGGCCGGACAGCAGCAACCGCAGAGGGCCGCGGACCACGTCGGCGAAGGCCGGCGCGGCGTTGACGCGCACGGTGAAGCCGAGATGCCCCGTGTAGAAGCCGATGGCCGCTTCCACGTCGTCGACGATGTAGCGGATGTGTGCCAGCCGTTCGGTGTCGGTCGCCGTCATTGTGCTTCTCCTTCGAGGGTGAGGGTGGGCAGGAAGAACCGGATGCGGGCGTCCAGTTCGGCGGCGGTGCGCTGGAACGCGGGATGGCCGGCCGCTTCGTCCTCGGCCGCCGCCGCGGGGTCCGGGAGGCTCCAGTGGGTGAGGACCGGGTCGCCGGGGAAGGGCGGGCATGCCTCGCGTACCTTGTCGCACAGGCTGATGACCTGGTCGAACCTCCGGTCGGCGAGCGTGTCGAGGTGCCGGGGACCTCGCCCCGTCAGGTCGATGCCGTAGTCGCGCATGACGCGCAGCGTGTTGGGATGCAGCGGCTTGGGGTGGGTGCCCGCGCTGGTCACCTCGACCCGGTCGCCCGCCCGGTGCCGGAGCAGGGCTTCGGCCATCGGTGACCGGGAGCTGTTGCCGGTGCACAGGAACAACACCGCGCGGCGGGCCCGGCGCGGTCCGGCCGCGGGCGTGGCGGTCCGTACGGGGGGCGGCAGGGGACCGGCCGGAAGGAGCGCGCCGGTCGAGGGCGTCGCGTGCCGCGCGGGGCGCGGCCAGAGGCCGGGGTGGAGGGCGGGGTGGAGGGCCGTGCCGGTCGCGGCGAGCTCCTCGGCGTAGTGGGCCAGATCGAGGTGGTAGTAGCTGTCGCGGCCGTCGAGGCTGCTGCGCCGCGCGGTGACCAGACGGCCCGCCCGCAGCCTGCCGAGGTGGTAGGAGACCAGGTTCTGCGGCTGGCAGGTCAGGCGCACCAGCTCCGCGACCTTCCGGTCGCTGCGCGCGAGCTCGGCCAGCAGCCGCCAGCGCAGCGGATGACCCACCAGTCCCAGGAACGGCGGAGCGGGCGGTACGGGCTGACGCTGCGGCACCATGGTCGGGACGATACATCAAACCGGTTTGATGGAATAGTCCCCGAGGGTCGTGCGGCCGAGGGGAGGAGGCCGGACGTCGCCGCGCGGACCTGTGCGTCCGGGGACGACCTCACCGGCGCCGGCCGACGGTGAGGACGGCCAGCCAGTGGCGGGTGAGCCGCCCGTCCGGACGCGCGGCCAGCCGGGCGCGTATCTCGCGGTAGAGGTGGTCGCGCCGGTCCGGCCGCATGGCGATGTGCCCGGAGAAGGTGTCCAGCAGGGAGATGTACTCCTCCGCGGTGTAGCGCAGGCCCCATACGTACCGCCGTGTGGCGACGACGCTGAAGTGTCCCGAGGCCTCGAACTCCTCGGCGGTGGAGTCGGGCTGGTCCTCGGGCGTCGGCGGTGGCCAGGGGGAGCCGTCGCCTTCCCCCATCTCGTCGTACACCCGCTGGATCTCGGTGAAGAACGGGTCGAAGTCCGCGGGAAAGGCGTGCTGGGCGTCCCACACGGCCAGGTGGCCGCCCGAGGGCAGGAGAGCGGCCGCCTTGGCGTACTTCACCGTGGGATCGACCCATTTCCAGGCGGTGGCCGCGTAGAGGAGGTCGAAGCGGACGCCGGCCGGCGGTTCCCATTCCTCGAACGACGCGGTGATCACCGAGACGCCGGGAAACGCGGCCAGCCGGCGCCGCGCCTCGGCGGCGAGGGCGTCGCCGAGCTCGACCGCCGTGATGGGGAAACCGGCCCGCGCCAGCGGCGGGGTGGCCTTCCCCGGGCCGCATCCGACCTCGAGAAGGCGCGCGGGCGGCTCGATGCCCGTGATCGCGCGCAGGTCGGAGTACAGCTCGTCCGGATAGTCGGGGCGCGCCCTCTGGTACAGGGACGCCGCGCTGTCGAAGGTGGCTCGCAGCCGTTCTCGTGACATCCCGCAATCGTGGCAGGGCCTCGCCTCAACAGGCCCGGTTCACCGAACTCGCGCGCGGTCGGCGTCCTTGGGCGCAGGGCCGGTCGACCTCGTCCCCCGGGTGGCGAAGGGGGAGTGCCGCGGGACCCAGCGCAGCAGGGCGCCGGCGGCGAGCACTCCCACCGCGCCCATCGCGGTGATGCCGGCGGCCAGGCTGCCCAGCCCGGCCGCGGCCGAGACGATGAGCGGCCCCCCGGCGCTCCCCGAGTCGGCGCACAGGCGCCACACGCCGAGGAACTTCGAACGGGCCTGCGGAGGCGCGACGTCCGCGCCGAGGGTCATCAGGATGCCCGCGCCGATGCCGTTGCCGAATCCCATGAGCATCGCCACGACGGTCAGCGACACCGGTCCGGAGGTCAGCGGCAGCAGGCCCTGGGTGATCCCGAGCACGAGCATGGACGGGACGGCGATCCACAGCCGGCCGGCCCGGTCCATGATCATTCCGGACGGGTAGAACGTCAGGGTGTCCACCAGGCCGGCGATGCCGAACACGACGCTCGTCATCGAGGGGTTCAGGCCGAGATGCTCCGCCCACAGGGGCAGGACGGTCTGCCTGGTGGCGCGCACCGACCCGACGAGGAACACGGCCACGCCGAGGGTGAGGAACACCCGGTGATGCCGCGCCACCACCGACCGGACCGAGACCGGCGGGGAACGGCGCGCCCGGTCCGCGTCGGGTGCCGCCACGTCGGGGACCAGCAGGACGATCAGCCCGGCCGCGATCGTGCACCCCACGGTGAGCCAGAAGACGGCGCCCACCGGCCGGTCGTGGACGACCACGGCGCCGATGAACGGCCCGATGAAGGCCCCGACCCGGCTCATGCCGCCCAGAGTGGACAGGGCGCGGGCCCGGAGCGCCATGGGGATGATCTCGGTGAGGTACGCCTGCCGAGCAAGGACGAACACGGCGTTGGTCGCCCCGGTGGCCGCGACCGCCAGTCCGAGCTGCCAGACCGTGCGGGCCATGGCGCACCCCGTGAGCGTCACGATCGCCACCCCGGCCGCGACGAGCATCGCCCTGCGGTCGCCGAGCCGGGCGGCGAGGGCCCCCGCGGGCACGTCTCCCAGGATCTGCCCGACGCCCAGCAGCGCCAGGACCAGCCCGGCCTCGCCGACGGAGGCGCCGAGCGCGCGCCCGCTCAGCGCGATCATGGGGGTGAGCGCGCCCATCCCGGTCTCGAAGACCAGCGCGGGCAGGAAGACCGCGGGCGCCACGCTCTTGAGGGACACCCGAGGTGAACTCACCGGCACCGGCCTCGCCTCGACCTCCCTGGATGACCGCACGCCCGAGTGAGCCTATTCGGACGCTCGCCCCAAGACGCGACCAGGGTGACGTCAACCCTGCTACCCGGCATTCCCCCCTAAGTATCCCAAAGGGAAATCGCGGCAGGACGCTCACCGGGAGACGGGCGGTCGGATGCCCAGGTCGGAGGGTCAGCCGGGGGTGACCGAGTCGGTCGGTCCCCGCGAGATCAGCCTGGTGTGCTCGGGAAGCTCCTCGGCGCGCGCCGAGCCCGCCACCGAGCCGGCCACCGGGGCCGGTTCCGGCTGGGGGGCGGTGGGCGGGTCCTGGTCGAAGATGTCGATGTCGACCTCCTCGCCGCCGACGATCAGCGTCTCCCAGGGGCCGCTGACCAGCAGCGTGTGCAGGGTCTCGTCCTTGAGCCCTTCCAGGTGGGCGCGCAGGGTCTCGTCGTCGGGCATGCCGGGGATGCGCGGCGCCAGGCGGCTCCTGATCTGCCGCAGCCGCTCCATGAGCGCCTCGATGTCGGCGTCCCGGTCCGGACCGGCGCTCCCCTCTTCGATGCCCTCGACGATCTTGTCCTTGATCGCGCAGGTGACCCCGTTCTCGTCGGTGGTCACCATCGCCTTCCAGGCGCGGCTCTTGTGCCGGTACTGGAGCATCGACATCGCCGCTTCGTGGCGCAGGAAGTCGGCGTCGCGGAAGGGACGTCCGCGCCACGCCCGGTCGAGCGCGCGAGCCAGCGAGATGGCCGACGCCAGCCCGCTGTTCAGCCCGCGCCCCGGCCAGAAGTGGATGGCGTTGGCGGCGTCCCCGAGCAGGAAGCCGTAGGTCCCCGGGGTGCTGGACGTCGCGGAGTACAGCTGCGCGGTGAACCTCGGCCGTTGCACCATGTCCAGCCGGAACGCCGTGACGGCCCGCAGGTTCTCCTCGGCGACGCCGAAGAGCGCGAGCCCCTCCATCACCCGCTTCCACAGCGCCGAGCTCCTGATCAGCGCCGGCAGGAACAGGGTGCTGTGGGTCGAGCAGAGGTACTCGCCCTGGTCTGTCCGTCCCATCAGGCACGGGCGGGAGGCGATGCACTCGGTGAACACGTGCCGCACGGGGTCGATGCCGACGACCTCCTTGGCCTCCTCGTCGGTGAGGCGCATGTTGAGGAAGCCCTCGCCGCGCAGCGCGTTCAGCAGGAAGCGGTTCTGCGCCACGGTCAGCAGAACGGTCATCGGGTCCGACAGGTCGGACTTCACCCGTAAGCCGAGGACGACGTCCTGGATATGGGTGCCCTCCAGCGAGTAAATGGATTTGTCGGCGTTGCCGAACTTGTTGGTGAAGAAGTCGCGCGTTCCCGAGCGCCCGCCCTCGCAGATGGCCAGAACGTGGTCCTTGACGACGGTCTCATGGTGCTCGGTGGGATAGAAGTTGGCGGGCACCAGCCGGATGCGGTCGGGTTTGTCGTTCGCCATATCGAGCAGCGTGTCCTCGATATAGGCGATGCGGATGTTGCGCGGCCCGTATCCGCGAATGGAGTCCGGGCCGGTCGGCCACATTTCGGTGTACGCGCCCTCGGTGAACAGCCGTTCCTGGACGGGTTCCGGCAGGTTCAGATATTGCCGGCTCTGCACGGTCACGACCTGCTGCCGCCGGATGTTCCCCTGTTTCTCGCTCTTCCACACGACGCGGGGGCCGTCCTGCGTCCAGCGCCCGTCGTAGACGGTGACCGACACGCGCCGGCCCATGAGGTGGTCCAGGAGCAGGGCGAAACCGAGTCCCACGGGCCCGCCGCCCGAGATCGTGACGTTCAGCACGGGGCCAGGGTCGATGCGCGCCCGCGACCGGGCGAACGCCTCCGGCAGCGGAGCGTCCATGATCGTCTCCATGTCGCCGGCCGCCTCGAAGGAGAAGGTCTCGTCGCCGATGGTGATCACGTCGCCGGGGTGGAGCACCTGGGAGGTGACGGGAGTGCCGTTGACCATGGTTCCGTTGCGGCTGCCGCGGTCCTTGACGACGTATTCGCCGTTCTCCCGCAGGACCTGCGCGTGGTGACGCGAAGCCCGGCCGCTGGCGATCACCACGCTGTTGTCGTCTTTGCGGCCGAAGGTGATCGCGGTGTCGCCGATCACGAATCGCTGACCGGCGAGAGGACCTTCACGCCCGACGATCGCAGCTGGCATGGGTCGCACCACTTTCCATAGGTCAGAGAACTGATGCGATCGATACGAACATCGGTCGCAGAAGCGCTGTGCACTACTCCGTGTGCCGGTCGACCAGGTACACCACGAGATTTCTATGGAAATCCTCGGGCGACTCCCTATCGTGCCACGCCAGGCTTCCGTAGGAAACGGTCCATAGCGGGCTACCTGCCAGGTAATCGACGGGCGTCCCGCCGGGCCGCCATGCTTCCCTCATCGGCCGCCGGATGGACCGGGAGGCCGCGTCGAACGCACGGCCGGCAGGCCGGAAGGAGACCACGATGCCGTTCTTCGAGACCGCCGACCGCACCCGCCTGGCGTATGAGGACTACGGCACCGGAGCCCCCATCGTGTTCGCGGCGAGCTGGGCGCTGGACGCCGACATGTGGGAGTACCAGGTGCCGTTCTTCGTCGAGCGGGGATACCGGTGCGTCCTGCTGGACCGGCGCGGGCACGGCCGCTCCGACCGGCCCTCGGGCGGGTACGACCTGGACACCCTCGCCGACGACCTCGCCGCGCTCATCGAGTACCTCGACCTGCGCGAGGTGACGCTCGTGGGCCATTCGACCGGCGGCGCGGAGGTCGCCCGCTATCTGGCCCGCCACGGCGAGGAGCGGGTGGCGAGGGTCGCGTTCGTCTCGGCCGTCCTGCCGTTCCTGATGCGGACCGAGGACAATCCCGAGGGCGCTCCCGAGGAGCTGTCCGAGGCGGCGGTCGGGCAGTTCCTCACCGACCGGCCCAAGTGGTTCCACGACCGGGCCCAGGGGTTCTTCGCCACCCACCTCGGCAACGACGTCTCCCCGGCCCTGGTCGGCCTCGGCGTCCAGCGCTGTCTGGCCACCTCCCCGATGGCGACCGTGCAGATCTGGCGCGCGAGCTTCCGCGCCGACCACCGGGCGGCGCTGCGGGCGATCACCGTGCCGGCGCTGGTGGTGCACGGCGCCGCCGACCAGTCGGCGCGGGTGGAGGTGACCGGACGCCGCACCGCCGCGCTGGTGCCGGGCTGCGCCTACAAGGAGTACCCCACGGGCGGCCACGGCATCTTCGTCACCCACAAGGACCGGCTCAACGCCGACCTGCTGGACTTCATCAAGGGCGAGACCGGTTCCTGAGGCGGGGTGGCGCGCCCCGCGGCGGTCACACCGTCTGGTCGGTGGGGCGGACCAGGATCTCGTTGACGGCCACGTGGCCGGGCTGGGCCAGGGCGTACAGCACCGCGCCCGCCACGTCCTCGGGCCGCAGCGTGCGCATGGAGTCCGCCATTCGCCGTGCCATGGCCCGCATCGTGGGGTCGCTGATGTGGCTGGTCAGCTCGGTGGCGACGAAACCCGGCTCGACCACGACCACGCGCACCCCCTGGGCGGTGACCTCCTGGCGCAACGCCTCGGAGAAGGCGTTCACGCCGAACTTGGTCGCCGAGTAGACGCCCCCGCCGGCGGAGGCCACCCGGCCCGACGTCGAGGAGATCTGCACGACGGTGCCCTTGCTGCGCAGCAGGTGAGGCAGCGCGGCGTGCGTGGTGAACATCGTGCCGAGCAGGTTGGTGCGCACCATCGTGGTCCACTCGGAGGTGTCGGCGCCGGCGATCGGGCCGCTCAGCATGACCCCGGCGTTGTTCACCAGCCCGTCGAGCGCGCCGTAGTGCTCGACGGCCGCCGCCACCGCCGCGCGGCAGGAGGCCTCGTCGGCGACGTCCAGGTCGAGCGTCAGCACCTCGCCGGGCGCGCGTCCGGCGAGGTCGGCCAGCCGATCGGCCCGCCGCGCGCCCACCGCCAGCCGGGCGCCGGCCTTGGACAGCGCCAGCGCGGTCGCCTCGCCGATGCCCGACGAGGCCCCCGTGACCAGGACGACCTTCCCATGAAGCGAATCACTCATCGCTGTTTCCTTCCCCCTCGTGTGGATGACGCCGGTGCGGCGCGGGCGCGACGGGGTGGCCTCGGCCTCGCTCCCGCCGGCCGGACCGCGCGATTTCCGGCGTCTTCCACACTGACGGCTGCGGCCGGGCGGATCCATGTCGTCCGTATCCAGGGACAAGTCATCCCTGGCACGGGGCGGCGGTTGGTAGCGTCGGGAGACTTCGGGGGATTTGAGGTTTTTTGTAACACTCGGCGGGCTCGGCCCACTACCTCGTGTCGGAACGAACACCCGGGACGAAGGGGGCGGGCGGTGACGGATGACGCCCAGCGGTTCACCACCATGTACGACCAGTGCCGCCAGCGCGTATGGGCCTACGTGGTCGGCCAGGCAGGCCGGCAGGTCGCGGACGAGGTGGTGAGCGAGACCTTCGCCATCGCCTGGCGCAGGTTCGGCGACATGCCGGAACCCGCGCTGCCGTGGCTGCTGGTCGTCGCCCGCAACGTGCTGCGCGACAACATCCGCGCCGAGATCAGGCGCGAGTCGCTCGCCGCCGAGCTGCGCGCCTGGACCGAGGAGGACCCCGCCGAGCAGGTGACCGAGCGGCTGGCCGTCCTGAAGGCGATGACCTCCCTGACCGAGGAGGATCGCGAGCTGCTGATCCTCGTGGCGTGGCACGGCCTGCCCCCGCGCGACGCGGCGCGGGTCGTCGGATGCTCGCAGGCGACCTACCGCGTGCGGCTGCACCGGGCCCGCAAGCGGCTGGTCCAGGCGATGAGGACGGCGCCGGCGCCCCACCGTCCCACCCGGGTGCGCAATCTCAGTGAGGAGTGGTCATGAACCCGATGGATCAGCTGCGGGCGGCGCGCCCGGCGCACCTCGACGACGCGCCGGTGGACGCGCGCACCCGGGCCGCCGAGCTCTCCGCCGCCATGGCGGGGCCCGCGCCGCGGCGTGCGGCCGGCCGGACGCGCCGGGCACGTGACGGCAGGCCGGCGTGGGTCCTGGGCGGTTTGGCCGCCGCGGCCGCCGCCACGGCCGTCGCCGTCGCCGTGGCGGGCACCGGCGGCTCCGCGCCGGCGCCGAGCCTCGCCCTGCCCGCTCCCTCGACCTCGACCGGCGGGCCGGTCGTCCGGCTGTCGGCCGAGCAGGTGCTGCTCGCCGCGGCCGAGTCGTCGCTGAAGGCCCCGGCCACGACCGGGGCGTACTGGTACGTCGAGTCCCAGGGCGGCAGCGCCTACGAGGCCGGCGACGCCGTCCGGTACATCGTGCACAGCACCAGCCGGGACCGCACGTGGACGGCACGCTCGCCGCGGGGCACGAGCTGGTGGGTCAGCCAGGACCTCGGCACCCGGCCCGCGCCGGGCGCGGAGGAGGCGTGGAAACGGGACGGCTCGCCGGCCAGGTGGACGGTCGAGATGCCCGTCCCCAAGAAGGGCGACAGGCCCGCCTCCAAGCGCCTTGAGCTCGACAGCGAGCCGGGCAGGCCGTTCGGCAACCCCATCAACGTCGGGGACAAGGTCGCCGACCTGGCCGGCCGCAACGTGTCGGTGGCCGAACTGCAGGCACTGCCCACGACCGCGGACGCGCTGAAGCGGCGCCTGCTCCAGGGCTACGCCGGTCACGGCACCGAGTCCGGGGACAAGATGGACGCCGACTCCTGGCTCTACCAGGTCACCTCCGGCCTGCTCAGCGACATGCCGGTGAAGCCCGCCGTGCGGGCGGCGGCGTACAAGGTGCTCGCCGGACTGGGCGGCGTCCGGTCGCTGGGCGAGGTCACCGACGCGCTGGGCCGCGAGGGCCAGGGCATCGCGCGGGCCGAGAGCTGGTCGGGCGGCGACTTCGAGCGGCAGATCATCATCGACCCCGCGACGGGGGTCCTGCTGACCGACCAGATCGTCGCCGTCCACCCCGGCGGCGCCTACGCCTGGGCCGAGCCCGGCACCGCCACCTGGTGGCACGCCATCACCAAGGCCGGATGGACCGACGACAAGCCGGTGAAGCCGGACCACTACGACACCCCCGGCCGGCCCAGCGCCTCCTGACGGGGGCTCACGGAAGGGCGGTCCGCCTGGTGGACGTAGGCGCCGTCCGATTCTCCCGCGGACGGGGTCCCGGGCCCGCCCGGCCCAGGACGTGACCGAGCCTCTGCGCGGCGGGCGGTGCGCAGAGGCTCGGCGGTTCACGGGACGGGCCGGGGCCCGCCCGGGTTCAGGAGGCGGTGCAGGTCAGGGAAGGCGTGCCCGAGGCGTTGCCGTTGGCCAGGAAGCCGAAGTTGGTGTTCCCGCCGGCCCCCAGACTGCCGTTGTAGCTCGCGTTGGTGACGCTGACGTTGGCGCCGCTCGCCGACAGGGTGCCGTTCCACACCTGCGTGATCGACTGGCCGCCGGAGAAGGTCCACTGGACCCGCCAGCCGCTGATGGAGGCGCTGCCCGCCGTCACCGTCACCTCACCCTGGAAGCCGCCCGACCAGCTGTTGGTCAGCTTGTAGGCCGCCGAGCATCCTCCGGGCTGCGGGGTGGGAGTCGGGGTCGGGGTGGGAGTGGGAGTCGGGGTCGGCGTCGGCGTCGGCGTCGGCGTGGGGGTCGGAGTCGGAGTGGGCGTGGGAGTGGGAGTCCGCGTCGGGGTCGGCGTCGGGGTGTTGGTGGGCGGCGGCGCGGCGATGGCCAGGTCGTAGGCCCGCTGCGGCACGAACTGCCCCGCGGGGGCGATGCAGCCGTCCGACTCGCCCGGCGGCTTGGTCCACAGATAGGCGTCGATCGCGGAGTCGCCGGTGTTGGTCGTGCTCCAGGTGCCGGTGGCACGCCCGCCCGGGTCGCACCACTCGCTGCCCGCCGGCCCGTTGCCGTTGCGGCTGGTGTCGATGACGGCCTTCAGCCCCGAGACGCCGGTCGCCGAGATGATGTTCTTGGCGTAGGACACCAGGCCCGAGGTCGCCCGGTAGTTGGAGGTGTTGAGGGCGATGCCGTTGGCGCTGTTGGCGACGTCGGCGCCCCTCAGCCGGTTGGCGGCCTCGGAGGGCGACAGCCATGCGTCGTGGCCGATGTCGAAGTACACCTTGACCTGCGAGGAGGTGGCCCTGAACTTCTTGCCGGCGTAGGCCATGGACGCCTGGACCTCGGCCTGCTGCGAGGAGTTCATGCAGTTGGGCATGATCGCCAGGGCGTCGGGTTCCAGGATGATCGTCGCCGGGCGCCCGCCGAGGCCGGCCGCGACCTGGTCGATCCAGGCCCGGTAGGAGGAGTGGTCGGGCGCGCCGCCCGCGCTGGCGCCGCCGCAGTCGCGGTTCGGCATCTCGTACACGACCACGATCGGGATCTTGCCCGCCGAGGCGGCGGCGCCGACGTAGGCGTCGACCTGGCTCCGCACGGTGCTGGGGTTGTAGCTGGCGAACCAGCGGCCCTGCGGGACGGCGGCGATGCGGTCCCTGATCACCGCGGTCTTGCTGTCATTGGGATTGGCGGCCACCCATTTGGCGGCGTTGGTCTGCGGGTCGACGTAGAAGGCGGAGTCGGCGGCCTGGGCGGGGGGTGAGGCGAGGACGACCGCCCCGGCCGCGACCGTGGTGGCCGCGCCCAGGACGGTCGTCCACAGGGTCTTTCTGCGAGCCATGCGATAACTCCCGTCTAAGGTGGGAGCGCTCCCACCGCTTTGTCCGGATGGTAGGTAGCCGCGTGCCCCTCCCAGAAGGCCCCATATGGCGCGGGCGGCCTCCCGCCCCCATACCCGCAGGAAGAACGCCTCCGAAGCCGGTGGAGGAGCTGAAACTTTCAGCACAACCGCCCTGCGCGGGGAGTGATGGGGGCACATCCCGCTCCGTTCGCGCCAGGTCACTCCGGCGGAGACCAGTCACTCCGGCGGAAGCCAGGTCACTCCGGGGGAAGGCAGGCCGGGAGCCGGTCGGAGGCGGGCCAGACATAAGGAAGGTCGTCGGGCTCGTCGCCGAAGATCGGCCGGTAGAACTCCGGGGCCTTGCGCAGCAGCGCCGAGCGGTGACTCAGGTGCAGGGCGCGGTCCCCCAGCCACGGCGGCAGCTCGTCGGCCCCGCCCAGCAGCGACTGCGGCCGCGGCGCGGCGACGGCGCAGTGCTCGGCCAGCTCACGGGTCATCGTGCCCAGGCAGGTGTCGGCCCGGCCCAGGGAGCACCACTCATGGCACACGGCGACGCCGTAGGCGACCAGGGCCTCCTCATAGCCGGCCCACATGCGCACGACGGGATGGTGGCGCCAGCCGTACCCGCGCACGGTGAGCGCGCGCAGCACCTGGAGCGCCTCGACCCGCTGCTTGCCGAGCCGGCGCGGGTCCAGCACCCGCGCCGTGGCGGTGAAGTCGGGATAGGGAAGGAAGGTCTGCATCGCCGCCCTCCGGGCGTTCCGGCGAAGCCCGTTCTCCGTCCTGCGAGCCCGTGTGCGGCCGCTGTTCTCCGTCCTGCGAAGCTCGTGTGCGGCCGTCGTTCTCCGTCCTGCGAAGCCCGTGCGCGGCCGTCGTTCTCCATCCTACGAAGCCCGCCCCGGCGGGCCGTCGCCGCGTTCCCCGGCTTCACCGCCGGGTTGACGTTCCGTCGGGCCGCCAGGACGAGCAATTTGGAGGAAGCACGCCGATAGCCGCAGATGGCACGTTCTTGGTGGGCGAATGTCTCACCGGGGGTGATGCGGCGGTTCACAGGGGCCGCCCCGGACGCGCAGCGATTGGGGAACCGATGCTGAACCGACGACGATTGATCGCGGCCGGTGCCACGACCGTGGGCGGGGTGATGCTGCTCCCGTTCACCGGCCTGACCGGGGCGGGCGCGAACGACGTCAAGGCGCCCGCCGTCAAGGCGCGCCGCTTCGGCGCCCGGGGGACCGCCAAGGCCCTCACCCCGTCCGTCAGCCCGTTCTCGGTGCGGATGCCGGTGCCGCAGGTGCTCCAGCCGGCGCAGTCGACCAGCTCCGCCGACGTCTACAAGGTGGTCATCAAGCCCGCCGTGGCCGAGATCATTCCCGGGGTGCAGACCCCGGTGCTCACCTACGGCGGCCAGTTCGTCGGCCCGACCATCCGCGCCAAGACGGGACGTCCCGTCAAGATCGTGTACGGCAACCGGCTGGACGCGCCCGCGAACGTGCACCTGCACGGCGGCCACGTGCCCGCGACCAGCGACGGCCACCCGATGGACCTCATCCAGCCCGGCGAGGCGCGGCTGTACGACTATCCCAACACCCAGCAGGGCGCGACGCTGTGGTACCACGACCACAGCCACGGCACCGAGGCCGAGCACGTCTTCCGCGGGCTGCACGGGTTCTACCTGATCGAGGACGAGGCCGAGCGGTCGCTGCGCCTGCCCTCCGGCGCGTACGACGTGCCGATCATGCTGCGCGACGTCGAGTTCGAGCAGAACGGCGAGCTGCTCTTCTTCGACGACCCGGCCAACCGCACCACCATCCTCGCCAACGGCGCGATCCAGCCGTACTTCCCCGTCGCCGCGCGCAAGTACCGGTTCCGGCTGCTCAACGCCTCCAACGAGCACGTCTTCCAGCTCAACCTGGGCGGCCGCGAGATGGTGAAGATCGCATCGGACGGCGGCCTGCTGCCCGCTCCGGTGCCGCTGACCGAGCTGGTGCTCGCCTCGGCCGAGCGCGCCGAGATCGTGATCGACTTCGCGCGCTACCCGGTCGGCTCGCAGCTCGTGCTGTCCAACGGCTCCACGCCGGTGCTGCGCTTCGACGTGACCCGGACGGCGACCGACGACAGCCGCCTGCCCGGCACGCTGCGCCCGCTGCCCGCCCTGCCCGCGGCGACGGTCGTGCGGGACGTGGCGATGAGCTTCGACCTGACCGGGACCGACCCCATCGGCATGGTCAACAACCAGCCTTTCGACCCCAACCGCGTCGACTTCCAGATCAAGCGGGGCTCCACCGAGATCTGGCGAGTCAGCAACGCCGACACCATCGGCGTCGACCACACCTTCCACATGCACCTGGTGCAGTTCCGGGTGCTCGACCGCAACGGGGCGGCGCCGCTGCCGCAGGACGCCGGGCTGAAGGACACGGTGCACCTGCCCGCGAACGGGTCGGTGCGCGTCCAGGCCACCTTCACCGACTACGTCGGGCGGTACGTGTACCACTGCCACTACCTGGAGCACTCCTCGATCGGGATGATGGCCCAGATGGAGATCATTCCTTAGCGGGGCGCCGGCCGCCCAGCCACAGGCCCAGGGCGATGAGCACGTAGACCACGGCCGCCAGGGCGAACAGCGGGCCGGGGCCGAGCCAGGTGGACCCCAGGCCGTACAGGGCGTACACCGGCGTGGTCACCAGGTCGGCGCCGAGGCCCGCGATCGAGGTCACCGTCGCCCTGGACCGGTCGGTGAGGTGTTCTTGCAGGCGGGTCTCGGCGGCGGTCATGCTCCACTGGAAGACCCCGTAGGCGGCGGCGACGAGCGCCATGCCGGCGGGACGGCCGCTGAGGGCGCCGGCCGCGAGCGCCACGGCGGCGACGGCCAGCGCCGGCGCCGCCCAGCGCGTGCCGCGCCCGGCGAACCACCCGCCGAGCGCGGTCGCCGCCGTGACCGGCAGCACGAGCAGCGGCACGGCGGCGTCGCCGGCTCCGGTCGCCCCGGCCAGCAGCGGGAGGTACTCGTCGAGCGAGTACACGCCCATGAGCACCACGACGAGCACCATGGCGCTCCTGACCGGAGGCGTGTGGCGCACCTCGGCGAGGCCGGCGCGCAACACCGCGCGAAGACCCTCCTCGTGCCCGGACCTGGCGCCGGACCCGTCCTCGGACGGTCCGCTCGGCTCGACCGCGGAAACCGCGCCGGGCTCGGTCGCGGGTATGGCCCCGGGGTCGTCCGCGGCGGGGGAGGAGCCCGGGCCCGGTGCGGCGCGGGACTCGGGAAAGCGGCGCGCGACGAGCGCGCCGAGCAGGAGGGCCGCCACGCTCGCGACGCCCACCGCGAGGTAGCCGCCCGCGGCCATCACCGGGGTCGCCAGGCCGGTCGCCGCCATGCCGGCGATCATGCCGATCGCCTCGGCGCGGCCGGTCAGCCGCGCGTACGAACCGGCCCGGCCCAGGGCGGCCAGCTCCTCGTACACCAGCGCCTGCAGCGTGCCCGACCTGATCGCCCCGCCGGCGCCCCACAGCACGAAGCCGAGCGCGAAGGAGCCGTAGGACGGGAAGAACGTCCACGCGGCGTAGCCGGCGGCGGTGACGAGCGGGGCCAGGGCCAGCAGCCGCTTTCGGGAGTAGGCGTCCGCCCACACTCCGGACGGCACCTCGACCAGGATTGAGGTGAGCGCCCACACCACGAACAGCGAGGAGATCTCGGCCGTGGACAGCCCGGTGGCCGCGAACAGCAGGGCGTACACCGGATAGAGAAGGACGAAATCGCCCAGGAACGCGTAGGCGTACAGCGTTCCCGCAAGACGGTTCTCAGGTGAGGATCAATGTCGCCACTTCATGATTCTGACCATACGCGCGTGCGCGGGCCCGGCGGAAGTGATATTCGGGCGGCGGGAAATGAAGGTGCGCCGGCGGGCCCGCGCTGGATACTCTCCGCGGTGAAGGCTGGGGAGGTCGTCGTGGCGCATGTAGAGGTCGGCCGTCTGACGTACGTGCTGCCGGACGGACGCCCGTTGCTGAACGAGGTGTCCTTCCGCGTCGGCGAGGGGGTCAAGGCGGCCCTGGTCGGGCCGAACGGGGCGGGCAAGACGACGCTGATGCGGCTCATCGCCGGCGATGTGCGGCCGGTCGAGGGCAGCGTCGCCTCCTCCGGCGGCCTCGGCGTCATGCGCCAGTTCATCGGCGGCATCCGCGACGGCCGCACGGTCCAGGATCTGCTGCTGTCGGTGGCCCCCGAGCGCGTGCGCGAGGCCGCGCACCGGCTCAACGAGACCGAGCTGGCCATGATGGAGCGCGACGACGAGAAGACGCAGATGCGCTACGCCCAGGCCATCACCGACTTCACCGACGCCGGCGGGTACGACATCGAGGTCCTGTGGGACACCTGCACGATGGCCGCGCTCGGCGCCCCGTACGACAACGTCAAGTACCGCGAGGTCAACACGCTGTCCGGCGGCGAGCAGAAGCGCCTGGTGCTGGAGGCCCTGCTGCGCGGGCCCGACCAGGTGCTCCTGCTGGACGAGCCGGACAACTACCTCGACGTGCCGGGCAAGCTGTGGCTCGAACAGGCGCTCAGGGAAACGCCCAAGACCGTCCTGCTCGTCTCGCACGACCGCCAGCTCCTGGCCAACGCCGCCGACCGCATCGTCACCGTCGAGTCGGGCAGCGTGTGGATCCACGGCGGGGGCTTCGCCACCTACGCCGCCGCCCGCAAAGAGCGCAACGAGCGCCTGGACGAGCTGCGCCGCCGCTGGGACGAGGAGCACGCCAAGATCAAGCGCCTGGTCGCGATGCTCAAGCAGAAGGCCATGTACAACGACGGCATGGCCCCGGCCTACCACGCGGCCCAGACGCGCCTGCGGCGGTTCGAGGAGGCCGGGCCGCCCGAGGTCGCGCCCAAGGACCAGTTCATCAGCATGCGCCTGCGCGGCGGGCGCACCGGCAAGCGGGCGGTGATCTGCGAAGGGCTTGAGCTGACCGGCCTCATGCGCCCCTTCGACCTGGAGGTCTGGTACGGCGAGCGCGTCGCCGTGCTCGGCTCGAACGGCTCGGGCAAGTCGCACTTCCTGCGCCTGCTCGGCGGCGACGACGTCGGGCACAGCGGCGTCGCCAGGCTGGGCGCGCGGGTCGTCCCTGGGCACTTCGCCCAGACGCACGCCCGGCCCGAGCTGCGCGGGCGCACGCCCTGCGAGATCGTCATGAGCGAGCACGCCAGGCTCAAGAACGAGGCGATGAAGGCGCTGGCGCGCTACGAGCTGGCCGGCGGCGTCGCCGAGCAGCGCTTCGAGACGCTGTCGGGCGGTCAGCAGGCCCGCCTGCAGATCCTGCTGCTGGAGCTGTCGGGCGCGACGCTCCTGCTGCTGGACGAGCCGACCGACAACCTCGACCTGGCGAGCGCGGAGGCGCTGCAGGAAGGGCTCGGCCACTTCGACGGCACGGTGATAGCCGTGACGCACGACCGGTGGTTCGCCGCCGACTTCGACCGCTTCCTGGTCTTCGGCGCCGACGGCCGGGTGTACGAGGCGCCGGAGCCGGTCTGGGACGAGGCCAGGGTGGTCCGCGAGCGCTGAGGCGCGGGCCATCGCGGGTCCACGAACGCTGAGGCGTGGGCCATCGCGGTGTGCGTGCGCTGTGGCGCGGGCCGGGGCGGGCGCGGGTGCTGAGGCGTGGGCGGGGTGGCCGGGTCGTAAAGATTTGGTGCGGCTTGCGCGTGTCGGAGGAGTCGCGCCCGACTGGCCGGGCTATGACGGCCTTGTGACCCAGCGTAGTCGACACACGACAGCACTCGCACTGGCACTCGTCCTGGCGGCGGCCGCGCCGCTCGGCGGGTGCGGCGGCGACGAGCGCGGGCCCGAGGGGCCCCGGCTCAAGCCACTCGTGATCAAGGAGCAGACGTCGTCGGTCACCCAGGGGGCGGGTGGCTATGTGGTGACGTGGGCGGGCGTCGTCGCCAACCCGAACCGCTGGTACTTCGGCGAGAACGTCGCCGCGACGGTGGTGGGCCGCGACGCCGCCGGCAAGGAGGTCGTGCGCATGGAGCAGCCTCTGGACGCCGTGCCGCCGTCGGGGGCGCTGAAGTTCACCGGCCAGGCCACGGCCTCGGCCCGGCCCGTCGACGTCAAGCTCACCTACAAGCCGGCCGTCTGGCGGCGGGCCACGCGCGTGCCGTCGGCGTACGTGCCGTTCCCGATCTCCTCGGCCGGCACCGAGAAGCTCGGCAACGGCTCCTACCTGGTGACCGGCGCGGTCGCCAACCCGTACGCGAAGGCCGCGACCAGCCTGGTGGTGACCGCGCTCCTGCGCGACAGGGCGGGCAAGCTGGTCGGCGGCGCCAGCACGTACGTGGACGACGTGCACGCGGGCGCCCCCCGCCGGTTCGTGCTCACCGTGGACAGCCTCAACGGGGCCGGCGCGGTGGCGAGCACCGACATCACCGCCCGCACGTGGGGGTCGAGCGGCAGGCCCTACGAGGAGCTGGCCCTGAGCGGCGCCGTCCCGGCGAGCACCGTCCGTCCGCGGACCCCGCCCTTCACCAGGGATCGCGGATACCAGGCGATGCCGGTCGACCGACGGCCGTGAGCGCCGGGCTGGCGGGACCCGTCCCCGGCGACGGACGCCCGGCCGCACTATGGATCTTGAAATCACCGGCGGGTTACGGTACTTACATGACATCCCCCCGGATAGTCCTTTTCGGCGCCACCGGGTTCACCGGCCGGCTCACGGCCGAGGCCCTGCTCGCCGGCGGCGCCCACCCGGTCCTGGCCGGACGTGACCCGCGGCGTCTGGCGGCACTGGCCTCGTCCTTGCCGGTGGAACTGCCCACAGCGGTCGCCGACGTGAACCGGCCCGCGACGCTGCGGCGCATCATCGAGCCGGGGACGGTGCTGATCTCGACCGTGGGGCCGTTCGCGCGGTGGGGCGAGCCCGCCGTGGAGGCCGCCATCGAGGCGGGCGGCGTCTACCTGGACTCCACGGGAGAGCCGACGTTCATCCGGCGGATCTTCCAGCGGTACGGGCCGGCCGCGGCCGCGTCGGGCGCCACGCTGCTCACGGCCTTCGGGTACGACTACGTGCCGGGCAACCTCGCGGCCGAGCTCGCGTTGCGCAAGGCGGGCCCGGAAGCGGTCCGGGTCGA
Source organism: Sphaerisporangium sp. NPDC005288 (assembly GCF_040607475.1). Classification (NCBI taxonomy): domain Bacteria; kingdom Bacillati; phylum Actinomycetota; class Actinomycetes; order Streptosporangiales; family Streptosporangiaceae; genus Sphaerisporangium; species Sphaerisporangium sp. NPDC005288. Next base: position 137,447 of record NZ_JBEXGT010000023.1, read on the forward strand.
CGTCGGGTACTTCGTCCGCGGCAACATGGCCCGCCGGGCGAGCGCGGGGACGCGGGCCTCGGCCCTCGGCATGGTCCTGGAGCCGATGTACGGCTTCCGTGACGGCCGCATCCTGCGCGAGCACGGGCGCACCCGCCTGTTCACCGTGGACGGCCGGGACAGGCACGCGCTGTCGGTGGGCGCCTCCGAGCACTTCGCCCTGCCTCGCACGCATTCGGGGCTGCGGGAGGTCAACGTCTATCTCGGGTGGCTCGGCGGCCTGACCAGGGCCGCGGGCGTGCTGTCCAAGGCGACGCCGTTCATCGCGGCGATCCCGGGCGCCAAGCGGGTCACCGAGGCGGCCGCCGACCGGATCGTCCGGTCGGGGGGCCACGGCGCGGCGGTCCCGGGCGGCGAGGGGATCACCTCGCAGATCGTCGCCGAGGCCTACGACGTCAGCGGCAGGCGGCTGGCCGAGGTCGAGCTGCACGGCGGCGACCCGTACGACTTCACCGCGCGCGTGCTGGCGTGGGCGGCCGTCACCGCGGCCACGGGGGGCGTGGGCGCCTGTGGAGCGGTGGGACCGGCGGAGGCGTTCGGCCTGGACGCCCTCGCCCGCGGCTGCGAGGAGGCGGGGATGCGGGCGGCGACCTGAACGGGCGTGTCCCTGGAATCCCCGACGCGTCTTTCGGTCGCGCCGGAAATCACCCGTCATAAGGTGATGAAAGGGTGTCCGGTGCCGCGGGGTCACCTCGCTGCGGCGAACATCTGCCCAGCTCATCGCCGCGCTGGCCATCTAATGGTGATTTGTCGAATTTGATGCGCATATCGTCGGCCAGGAGTCCCGGACAATCTTGCCGGTGTTCATTACGGTATTAATACAAGGCAGGTCATTGTCCGGGAAACGGTGGAGCGAGCAGTTACCAAGCCTTTACTGTCGGTGACATGAATGACAGCGTCCTGGTCGAGGCGCTCCGCGCCCGCGATCCTGGGGCCCTCGCTGCCCTCTACGACACCTATGCCGAGAGCATCTACAGATACGCCCGGACACTGCTCGAAGGCCCCGACAGCGCCCAGGTCGCGCTGCGCGACACGCTGATCGCGGCGGAGGCCCACGTCCACGCCCTGGCCGACCCCGGGCGGCTGCGCGTCTGGCTCTACGCGCTGGCGCGGGGTGAGTGCGTGCGCAGGCGGTCGGCACTGCGGGCGATGGAGGCCGGCGACGAGACCGAGGCCGCGCGGGCGGCTCCCGGCGGCGCGGACGGCGATCTCCGGCTGGTCGCCGTGAACGCCGTCGCCGCCCTGCCCGAGGACGAGCGGGAGGTCCTCGACCTGCTCACCCGGCACGGCATCCCCGAGGACGAGCTCGCCGCCGTGCTCGGCACCACGGCCGAGCACGCAGAGCAGCTCCACCAGTCCGCCTGCCACCGCCTGCAAGATCTCGTCACCACCGAGATCCTCACGCGCAACGCCTCGCCCGACTGCGACGGCAGGGCGCACATCCTGGACGGCTTCACCGGCGAGCTCGACCAGCGGACGCGCGAGCTGCTGCTGGAGCACATCGATCACTGCACGGTCTGCGCCCCCCACCGCGAGCGCCAGGTCTCGGCCGCCAAGGTGTTCAACCTGCTGCCCCTCCCCGAACTGCCCGAGACGCTGCGCGTGCGCGTGATGAGCTGCTTCATCGATCCCGAGCTCGTGCCCTACCGCCGGTTGGTCGCCCGCCGCACCGGCCTGCTCGACCCCGCCGGGTTTCCCGTCCACGAGACCAGAAGGGTTCGGCGGGCGCCTGCGCTGGTTGCGGGCGCTGTGGCGGCGCTGGCGATCGTCGTAGCCGCCGCCGCGCTGGTCGGCGCGGTGCGTGACGCCGAAGGCCCGGCCGTGAGCACAGGCTTCGTCGCTCTCCCCGCTCCGGACGCGTCCTCCTCCGTCCCCGCCTCGCCGGGCGCCTCCACGCGGCCGCACACCTCGCTCACGCCCATCGCCGCAGGCGCCTCCTCCGCCCCGCCCGGGCGGTCCGTGGTCCTGCCGGTGGCGCCGGTCATGGCCATCGGGCCCACGGCCGCCGCCTTCGCCCCGCCGCGCGTCTCCTCCCCGGCCTCGCCGACCACGCGCGCCCCCCGGCCGCCGCGGCCGTCCTCGCCCCCCCCCCCCCCCCCGCCGCCCCCCCC
>NZ_JBEXGT010000024.1:0-135626 GCF_040607475.1 Sphaerisporangium sp. NPDC005288
GCGTACCCGCCCGCGCAGGGCCCCGGCCCGTACGGTCCGGAGGCCGGCCCGCGCGGCGACGAGCGGCGCCCCGAGCGCCCGCCCTACCGGGCCGGGCATCCCGTGCTCGCCGCCCTGCTGCTGGCCGTGGCCGTGGCCGGCGCGCGCCTGCTGCCCGTCCTGATGTGCGTCTTCATGGTCGTCGTGGTGCTCTGCCTGCGGGTCGGCGAGCACCTCTGGAGCGACCTGGCCGAGCGCCGATCCATCCGGGGCGGCTCGGCCAGCGACCCGCTGCTCGCCGTGCTCGGCACGCCGTGGGCGCTGATCCGCGCCACTCTGACCACGGTGCTGGTCACGCCGCTGACGGTGATGTTCGCCCTGTGCGTCTGGGGCGGGCTGCACTTCGCGGGCGGCATGGGCACCGACACCGCCGCCTCCTACGGAGCGGCGGCCTTCGTCGGCGGCCTGTTCCTGCTGCCGGGCGGCGGCAAGCCCCGCAAGGCCGTCGCCCGCACGCTGACCGCCGCCATCCGCAGCCCGGGCGCGGGCATGGTCGCGACGATCATCGTGGGCACGCTGGCGTTCTTCACCGTGGTGGCCGCGATGTCCGCCGTCCCCTCGTGGATCCCGTGGCAGGCGCCCTCGCACGCCATCGACGCGCTCAGCGAACAGGCCAGGAGCACCGCCACCGGCCTCATCGGCGGTCTGGTCAAGGACCTGATGAACGACCTCGGCCTGGGGTTCCTGGCCTTCTGGGGCAGGTGACCGCGCCGGGGGCGACGACGGGCCGGGCCGGCCGGAAGGAGTGGCATGAGCACCGCTGGTCGGCTGGGGCCGTACCACCTGCTGTCGCGCCTGGGCGCGGGCGGGTTCGGCGAGGTCCATCTGGCGCTGGACCCCGAGGGCCGCACAGTGGCGGTCAAGGTGCTCCACCCGCACGTGGCGGCCGACGAGCAGGCCCTGGCGCGGCTGGCCCGCGAGGTGGAGACCATGCGCCTGGTGCGCGGGCCGCACCTGGCGGAGGTGCTGGACGCCGATCTCACCGGATCGCGCCCCTACCTGGTCACCCGGTACGTGCAGGGCAGGTCGCTCGGCGCCGTGCTCGCCGCGGGCGGGCCGCTGCGCGGTGAGGAGCTGACGCGGCTGGCGCGGGGGCTGGCCGAGGCGCTGGCGGCCGTCCACGCCGCCGGGGTCGTGCACCGCGACCTGAAACCGGCGAACGTCATCCTGGCCGACGGCGAGCCGCACGTCATCGACTTCGGCATCGCCTGCGCGCTGGACTCGGCGTCGGTGACGGCGTCGGGGGCCGTGCTCGGCACTCCCGGGTACCTGGCGCCGGAGGTCCTGGAGGGTGGGGAGGCCGGGCCCGCGGCCGACGTCTTCGCCTGGGGGGCCACGGTCGCCTACGCCGCCTCGGGGCGCCAGCCGTACGGGACCGGGCCGCCGCCGGCGGTGGCCTACCGCGTCGTGCACCACGACCCCGACCTCGCCGAAGCGCCGGCCTGGCTGGTGCCGCTGCTGCGGGAATGCCTGCGGCGCGACCCCTCCGCACGCCCGGAGGCCGCCGAGCTGTGCGCCAGGCTGGGCGTCGCGGCCCCGCCGCCGTTACCGGCGGAGCGGCCGCGCCGCGCGGCGGCCCCGGAGCCGCCGACGCAGGAGTGGCGGCCGCGCAGCCGCGAGACGGCCGGTCAGGTGGACGACGCGCGGACGCGCCACCGCGACAAGGTGCGCCGGCGGTGGGTGGCCGGGTCGGGCGTCGTGTCCGGGCTGGTCGCCGCGGCCGCCCACCAGTACGTCCCCGAGCTGTCGCTGCTGGTCCTTTCGGCCTACGGCGTCGGCGTGCTGGTCGACGCGGGCGCCGGCGCGGTGTCCAGGGCGCGAGGGCGCGTGGTGTTCGCCCTGGTCAGCGGGGCCGGCACCGCCGGGTTGTACGCGGCGCTGATCGCGCTGTTCAGCCCGTTCACGCTGCTGCTGGCCCTGGGCACCGTGCTGTTCGTCCTGCTGACGGTGGCCTTCGCCGGATGATCGCCCGAGGGGGGCGCCGGTCCCGCGGACCGTGTGATCGGCCCGGGACGTCCCGGCGTCGGTGGACGCGTCGCGCGGGGCGGGTCGGACAATGCACTGGAATATAGTTCGGTAGGGTGGGAAGGCCTCGTCGTGCGGGCCCCCAGGTGTCGTACGCTGCGGGTACGCGGCTAAGCTACTGACGAGTAACTACTTGCGGGTACATTGAGGGAGGAAAGGGATGCGCTTCCGACACGGAGATCGTCCTGGCCCACCCGGCGTCACGGCGTTCCCGGGAGCATGACAATCTGATCGCGGCTCCGGTGCCCGTCACCGGAGCGGCGCGTACGACGTGTGCGTACCCCCGCGCGCACGTGCCGATCAATCGGCGCCAGCCCAGCGATGCGGTGGCGCCTCGTGAAACGGGAGGTCGGCCACCGGCCATGAACATCGTCGTCTGCGTGAAGCAGGTCCCCGACACGGCGACCGAGCGCAAGCTGAGTGACAAGGACAACACGCTCGACCGTGACGCCGCCGATGGGGTCATCAACGAGCTGTGCGAGTATGCCGTCGAAGAGGCCCTCAAGATCAAGGAGGCGCACGGCGGCGAGGTGACGGTGCTCACCATGGGGCCCGCCAAGGCCTCCGACACCATCCGCAAGGCCCTGGCCATGGGCGCCGACAAGGCCGTCCACCTGGTCGACGACGCGCTGCACGGCTCGGACGCGCTGTCCACCTCCTACGCCCTGGCCCAGACGCTGAAGAAGATCGGGTTCGACCTGGTCATCCTCGGCTCGGAGTCCACCGACGCGCGCATGGGCGTGCTGGCCGCCATGCTGGCCGAGCGCCTCGGCGCGCCGCAGCTCACCTTCGCCCGCAAGGTCGACGTCGAGGGCTCCGCGGTCACCATCGAGCGCGTCACCGACTACGGCTACGACAAGGTGCAGGCCTCGCTGCCCGCCGTCGTCTCGGTCGTCGAGAAGATCAACGAGCCGCGGTACCCGTCCTTCAAGGGCATCATGGCCGCGAAGAAGAAGCCGGTGCAGACCTTCGGCGTCGCCGACGCCGAGATCGACCCCGCCCAGGTCGGCCTCGCCGCCGCCTGGAGCGAGGTGGCGGACTTCTCCGCGGCCCCGCCGCGCGCGGCCGGCACCATCGTCAAGGACGAGGGCGACGGCGGCTCCAAGGCCGCCGACTTCCTCGCGTCGAAGAAGTTCATCTGAGGGGCGGGTCGATGGCTGAGATTCTGGTTCTCGTCGAGCACGTCGAGGGTGAGGTCAAGAAAGTCACCCTCGAACTGCTGACGCTCGCGCGCACGCTCGGCTCGCCGTCGGCGGTCTGGGCCGGCCCCGGCTACTCCGCCGACGCCAAGGCGCGGCTGGCCGAGTACGGCGCCGACAAGGTCTACATCGCCGACTCCGCGGAGGTGTCCGACCACGTCGTGGCCCCCAAGACGGCGCTGCTCGCCCAGCTCGTCTCCTCCGCCTCCCCGGCGGCGGTGCTGGTGGCCGCCACGGCCGAGGGCAAGGAGGTGGCGGGCCGCCTGGCGATCCGCACCGACTCCGGCATCATCACCGACGCGGTCGGCCTCGTCGACGGCCCGGTCGCCGAGCAGTCCATCTTCGGCGGCGGCGTCAACGTCCACTCCCGGGTCACCAAGGGCACCCCGATCTTCGCGGTGCGCCCCAACGCCACCACTCCCGAGGCTTCCACGGGAGCGGCGGCCGAGGAGCAGGTCACGGTGACGCTGTCGGAGGCCGACAAGGCCGCCAAGGTCGTCGAGCGGGTCAAGCAGGAGAAGGGCGCCCGCCCCGAGCTCACCGAGGCCGCCATCGTGGTCTCCGGCGGACGCGGCGTCGGCTCGGCCGAGAACTTCGCGGTCATCGAGAAGCTGGCCGACGCCCTCGGCGCCGCCGTCGGCGCCTCGCGCGCCGCGACCGACGCCGGGTGGTACCCGCACCAGTTCCAGGTCGGGCAGACGGGCAAGACGGTCGCCCCGCAGCTCTACATCGCGGCGGGCATCTCCGGCGCCATCCAGCACCGGGCCGGCATGCAGACCGCAAAGACCATCGTCGCGATCAACAAGGACCCCGAGGCCCCGATCTTCGAGCTGGCCGACTTCGGTGTTGTGGGCGACCTGCACCAGATCGTCCCCCAACTCACCGAAGAAGTCGACAAGCGCAAGTAACCCCCCCACCGACCCCGGGCGCCGTCCCCTCGTCCATCGGCCGAGAGGACGGCGCCCTTCCGTACCCTCCCGGCGAGTCCATCGAACAGTGATGGGCGTTGTATGGAAGGCTTGAGATCATGCCGGTGATGGAACAGAGCGCGCGGGCGATCGGCGTGGGATACGAAGGCCGCGATCTTTCTGAGTTCATCGAGATGCTGCGTCGCGAAGGCGTGGAGCTGCTGGTCGACGTCCGCCTGACGCCCATCTCCCGTAAGCGAGGGTTCAGCAAGACCGCCCTGGGCGAAGCCCTCACCGAAGCCGGCATCGGCTACGAACACATGCGGCACCTGGGCAATCCGAAATGGAACAGGGCGGGGTTCGGCGGCAGCCCCGGCGAGCTGAGCACCGCCCGCGATGTCTACTCGGCCGGGCTTTCGACCCCGGAAACGCAGGAGTGCTTGGAACGCATCGTCGAGGCATGCCGTCTGCGGCGTGTCGCAGTGATGTGCTTCGAAGCCGACCAGCGCCGTTGCCACCGAGATCTCGTACTGTCGGCCCTCGGTGAGCGGTTCACCTACCCCCTTTCCGCGTGAGCCTCCGCGGGTAGACGACACCCAGCACGATGAAGCTCTGCGGGTGCGCCTGCTGGTTGCCTACATAGAAGATGGTGTCGCGGTCAGGGGCGCACATCATGTCCCAGAACTTCTCCTGGATGGCCCGCTTGACCGTGTCATCGTCACGACCCTTCAGGCGACGCTGCAGGATCATTGGGGCTGGGCTTGGCCTGCAACGTGACTATGTCGTACTTGTTGAACTTTCGGCTGTCGTCCAGGTCGCGATAATTGATGGGATAAAGCCTGATCCAGCCTGGTTGATCTAGATCAAGACGTAATGCGGCGACGCATACGGTCTCTCCGTACGTTTCCGACGGGTTCGGGGCGGCCTTCACGGTGATGAGCACCCGCATGCGCTGGTATTCGCTGCCCGGCGGCTTGGTCGGACGACTCCGGAGATCGGGGGCGAACAATGACGTTTGGTCTACCAAGACGATCTCCGTCGCGACAGAGTTGACCCTGAGGTGCGGCATTTACCCGCGGTCGACATCGGCATCGCGAGGATCGTACACGTTCTGCTTCTGGTAAACCCGGCGTCACCCGGAAATTGCAGATCCGAAATAAGGTAAATAGGAAGTATCGCCGATAGTTCCTTACCCGAATCGGATTTCCGGCTGTACGCGGCTCCGGGTCCGTGCGAGCTTGTAGCGCGGGCCGGCAAGGCTCACGGCGCGGCGGGGCTGCGACTCCGGTTCGCTGACATGGCCGGACCTGACGCCCACCGCCCTTGTGGTTCTGAGAGGGCGGTGGACGTTCGGTGTCAGGCGACCAGGTCCAGGGGCTCGGGTTCGGGGGTGCGCTTGAGGGCCGCGGCGCGCAGGGGGGAGGGCCGGGGCTCGGCGGTGGTGGTGGCGTCCCGGAGGGAGCGGGTGCGGGGCAGGAAGCGGGCCGCCACCGCGATCGAGACGCCGAGGACGGCGGCGACGCCGAGGGCGAAGCGCAGTGTCATGGCGTGGGACAGGAAGCCGATCACGACCGGGCCGAGGAGCAGGCCGGCGTACCCCATCGCGCCGGTCTGGGCGATCGCCGGGCCGGGGGTGGGAGTGGCGGTGCCCGCGAGCGAGAGCGCGATCGGGGAGATCGCGGCGACGCTGATCCCCACGAGTGCCATCCCGGCGACGGCGACCACCGGTGAGGAGGTCGTGATCACCACCGTGAAGGCGGCGGCCGTGCCGAGGCCGGAGGCGGCGATCAGCCGGCGGGCGCCGAGGCCCGCACGCAGCCGGTCGCCGATGAGCCGGGCGATCAGCATGCCCGCCTCGAAGATCGGGTAGCCGAGGGCGGCGACGGCCTCGGGCGCGCCGATGACGTTCCGCAGGAACAGTCCGTTCCAGTCGGCGACCGCGCCCTCGACCATGAACGCGCCGAACGCGATCGCACCGAGCAGGTAGACCACTCGGGGCATCCGCGTCCGGGCCGCCCTGCCACGGCCGGAGGCGGCGGAGCCCTGGGAGTCGGCGGGGCGCGTGGAGCTCTGAGGGTCGGCGGAGCGTGCGGAGCTCTGGGAGTCGGCGGAGGGCGTGGAGCTCCGGGCGGCGGTGGACTTGGCGGGGGCCTGCCGGTCCGCCGGGACGGCTCCGTCCGGGAGGAAGCCGCGGCTGAGCAGGTAGGCCATCGGCGCCGAGACGATCGCCACCGCGAGCAGGTTGGCGGTGAAGGAAACCCCGAAGAAGATCGCGAGGGTGCCGAGCAGGCCGGCCGACCCGGCGCCCACGCACCATCCGGCATGCATGCCGTTCATCAGCGGGCGCCCGTACGCCTGCTCGACCGCGGAGCCCTGCGCGTTCATCGCGACGTCCACCGCGCCGAAGGCCATGCCGAACAGCGCGGTCGCGGCGACCAGCCACGGCAGGGAGGGCGCGAAGGCCACCCCGGCGAGCGTCGCCGCGGTGAGCGGGGCTCCGGCCCGCAGGACGGCACGGCTGCCCACCCGTGCCATCACGCCCCGCATGGACTGCATGGTCACCAGGGCTCCGAGCCCCCATGCGAGGAGGGCGACGCCGACCGAGGCCTCGGATATGCCGAGTTTCTCGGCCAGCGCGGGGATGCGCACGGTGAACGTGCCGCACATCAGGCCGGCCAGGACGAAGGTGAGGATCGCCCGCACGCGGGCCACCCTCAGAACGGGGGTCAACACAAGTTCCTTTCACGTTGGTGTCCACAGGTGTGGACGGGGCGCGCGGACGAGCGCCGGTCGCGGCCCCGGGCGCGGCGGTCGACGCCGGGGGGGCAGGAGGCCGGGTAGGACGGACGTCCACGATCGAGGGGATGCGGCGAGCTGGAGCGCGCGGGCGACCGAACGGATGGCGGCAGGTCAGGGCGCGGTGACCGATTGGATGGCGTGGGGTCACCGCACAGTGATCAGCAGATGCCGATAACGAGCGCGGTGATCAACGGATGCCCGATGACGAGCGCGGTGAGCAGCGGATGCCCGATTAGGAGCGCGTGAGCAGCGGATGCCCGATGAGGAGCGCGTGAGCAGCGGATGTCCGATGAGGAGCGTGCCGGCCGAACCGGGTGCCGGCCGGTCAGGCGCGCCGGCCGGGCGGTCGCCGGCGGGCCGGCGGGTGGTGGGGGCTCTCATGCCGCTGGGCGGGGGACCGCCGGATGCGGACCGAAGGCAGGGGGACGCGCCCGCTGAAAAGCCCTGTCCGGCGGTCGGCCGGGAAGGGCGCTTACAGGCTGACGGGCCCCTCACAGGCTCACAGGCTGACGGGCCCTCACAGGCTCACAGGCTGACGGGCTTCTGCGCGTGTCGCGAGCGGCGTGGCCCGATCATAAGGGCGACAGCAGGGCCAGCAGGCGCCGGTGCAGTTCCTCGTACTGGGCCTCGTCGTAGATGCCGGGGTCGTGGGTCGCCACGTCCCACAGCCCTTCGCAGGTGAGGCGGACGATCTGCGCCGCCATCGGGTCTGCCTCGGTCTGCATGCCCTCGCGGTGCCAGCGGCACATGGCCTCGCGCAGCGGGGCTAGCAACTGCGGGTCGCCGGCGGCGCCGGTGACCACCGCCCAGCGCCGCAGGCGCCCGGTGCGGATGGCCGCCAGGGTGGCCGCCAGGTAGGACCGGGTGTAGGAGGCCTGGCCCTGGGCGGCGACCAGTTCGTCGAAATCGGCGATGAGGCGCTCGATCAGGGCCTTGATCAGGGCTTCTTTGGTGGCGAAATGGTACAGAAGACCGCCCTTGCTCACGCCGGCCCGCTCTGCCACGGCCGACAGCGTGAGGCACCCGGCCCCCTGGTCGGCCAGCAGGTCTTCCGCCGCGTTCAAAAGCTCGTCTTTCCGCACGCCCGTAACTATACCGGCTGGACGGTACAGTGCGCGAACTGGGTTACGCTGGAGTACGCCATGGCTTACCTAGACCACGCGGCGACCACGCCGATGCTTCCTGAGGCCGTCGATGCGATGACGGCGCAGCTCGCCCGCGTCGGCAACGCCTCGTCCCTCCACGCGGCGGGCCGCCGCACCCGCAGGGTCGTCGAGGAGTCGCGCGAGGCCATCGCCGGCGCGCTCGGCGCGCGGCCCAGCGAGGTCGTGTTCACCTCCGGGGGCACCGAGGCCGACAACCTCGCCATCAAGGGCCTGTTCTGGGCGCGCCGCGCCTCCCACGGGGCCGACCGCCTGCTGATCAGCGCCGTCGAGCACCACGCCGCCCTGGACCCCGCCCACTGGCTGGCCGAGCACCAGGGCGCCTCCGTGGAGCCGCTCGCGGTCGACGAGTACGGCCGCGTTCACCCTGAGACGCTGCGCGCCGCCATCGAGGAGGCTCCCGAACGGGTGGCCCTGGTCAGCGTGATGTGGGCCAACAACGAGGTCGGCACCGTCCAGCCGATCCAGGAACTGGCGGCGATCGCCCACGAGTACGGCATCCCGTTCCACACCGACGCCGTGCAGGCCGTGGGGCAGTTGCCGGTGTCGTTCTCCGCGTCCGGCGTGGACGCGATGACCATCTCGGGGCACAAGGTCGGCGGCCCGGTCGGCTCCGGCGCCCTGCTGCTCGCCCGCGGTGTGGACCCGGTTCCCGTGCTCCACGGTGGTGGCCAGGAGCGCGACGTCCGTTCCGGCACGCTGGACGCCGCCTCGATCACCGGTTTCGCGACCGCCGTGCGGGTCGCCGTCGAGCGGCGGGAGGCCGAGGCCGCCCGGCTGCGCGCCCTGCGCGACGAGCTGATCGCCCGCGTCCGCGCGGCGGTGCCGGACGTGGTGCTCAACGGGCATCCCGACGAGCGCCTGCCGGGCAACGCCCACTTCTCCTTCCCGGGGTGCGAGGGCGACGCGCTGCTGATGCTGCTGGACGCCAAGGGAGTCGAGTGCTCGACCGGCTCGGCCTGCTCCGCCGGGGTCGCCCAGCCCTCCCACGTGCTGCTCGCCATGGGCGCCGGCGCCGTACGGGCGCGCGGTTCGCTGCGCTTCTCCCTCGGCCACACCTCCACGGCCGCCGACGTGGAAGAGCTGGCCCAGGTCATCGCCCCCGCCGTCGAACGCGCCCGCCGCGCCGGCCTGACCTGACACTTCCTGCCGGTCCGTCCGCCCGCCCGGGGCTGTACGCCGCCCGGGCGGGTGATCAGCTCGTGCCGCTCGTCGCGGGGATCCGCTTGCCCAGGTTGACGAAGAAGAGGATCAGGCCCACGGTCAGCACGATGTGCCCCAGTCCGGCGATGCCGGAGATCGCCGCGCTGGTCTTGGCGCCGAGGACCGTCTGGGTGCCGTGGATGATCATCATGAGGACGGTCAGCGCGAGACCCGCGTTGTAGACCCAGAAGGACCAGTTGAAGAGCTTGCTCGCCGACAGGGTGAACAACTTCTCAAGCGCCAGCACGAGGAGGTAGAAGAGCATTCCGAGGGCGAGCAGGTGGGTGTGCACCACCCCGAGTTGGGTGTCGCCCGTGAAGTCGTTCATCTTCGTGAGTTCGCGGTAGTACAGACCGCTGACCACGCCGAGGATCATGTAGGTGTGTGCCGCGTAGTAGAGCTTTTTCATGATTGCGACCTCAGGAGAGTCGGTGCGGGGATGGGCGACGGGAACGCCGGACGGCGGCTAGGGAGCCCGGTGTGGTTCGTCTGCCACCGAGCCGGGCGTCGTTCCAGCTCGTATTGCGGGGGAAGTCATCGCCCGAGAAGCTCCGGCGCGGCGAGCGAGCGCCGGTGCCGCCCGGGTCAGAGGTACTTGGGGAACAGGTCGCCGGTCGGCCACGTGCTGACGCCGTTCCAGGCGGTGTTCATCCGGGAACTGAGCACGTCGTAGTCCGGAGTGCCGGTCTCCTCGCGCTGGTCGAAGACGGCGGCGTAGGTGAAGCCCTGCTGCAGCCGGGCCAGGTAGGTGTAGGTGCCGGGCAGGCTGCCGTTGTGCCAGGTGTTGAGGTGGCCCGTCACCTGGCGCACGTACCAGCCGCACCCGTACCAGGAGCCGTCCGCGCTGACGCCGATCTCCGGCTTGGCGAACGCCCGGCTGATGGAGGTGGCGTTCAGCACCGGCCCGGCGGCGTCGAAGACCCGGGCCCACCTGACCAGGTCGACCGCCGAGGCCAGCCAGCCGCCGTTGGCGGCGTGGTTTCCCATGTTGAAGCCGCCGTACGGCGCGGGCACGACGGCTCCCGAGTCGTCCAGGACGGTCTTGGAGGTGTACTGCGAGTAGTACGGCACCTCGCCCGCCGCGGCCTGCGACCTCAGGCCGCGGCCGAGCCGCATCCGGGTGACGCCGGCGGGGGCGAGCAGCTTCTGCTTCACGTACGACTCGTAGCTCTGCCCCGACACCTTCTCGACGACCAGGCCGAGCAGCAGGTAGCCGTAGTTGCTGTAGGCCATCCGGGCGCCCGGGGCGAAGTCCAGCGGCCGGCCGCCGGCGTAGGCGACGATGTCGCTCTTGCCGACCGGTAGCGGCATGCCGAGCTTGGCGGCGATGGTCCGATCGGCCATCAGGTAGTCGCCGGAGATGTCGCGGTCCCAGCCGCCGGTGTGCTGCATCAGGCGCCACAGGGTGACGTTCTTCAGCCGCGGGTCGGTCGTGGTCGGCAGGCCGAGCAGGTCGGACACCTTCGCTCCGAGCGACACCTTGCCGTCCTGGGCCAGCCGCAGGACCGCCGCGGCGGTGATGTTCTTGCTGAGGCTCGCGATCCGGAACAGCGAGGTCGGCTGCACGGCAGGGACGGCCGTGTCGCTGCTGTAGCGGTATCCCCGGGCCAGGACGAGCTTGCCGTTCTTGACCGCGGCGAGCTGGGCGCAGGGGATGTTCCGCTCTTTGATGTAGGTCTTCATCACGGTGTCGAGGGCGGCCAACTGCGAGGGCGCGGTCCCCGTGGCCGTCATGGTGGGCGCGCCCGCCGCGTACGCCGGCGATCCGGACAGCGCGATCGCGGGCATCAGCCCGGCGCCCACCTTGAACACTTCACGCCGACTGAGCGCCACTTTCGTCCCCCGAGTACCTTTAGTAACTTTTGCGCGATCTTATCGATCTAGTACGCGCGGAAGCAGGTACTTCGGCAATTCGAGCGGCGTGATCGCCGATCGCCCGGGTGCCCCCCGGGCGTACGGAGGGTTCCGAGGGTTCCGGCGACTCTGCGTCGCCGGAGGACGGACGGCCGGTCGCCTCGTCCCCCGTGCGAGCTACGGGGAGGTGTCCACTGGGCGGTGACGATTCCGGGGCCGCGAATCCATAGCGTTCTGGGCACGCGCGGCGCCGGGCCGCGGGAAACCCGCAAGGAGTCGTCGTGCGTCTGTTGAAGCAACTGGTAGCCGTCGCGGTGGTGGCCTTCCTCGGCAGCCTGCTGGTGGGCGCGGTGCAGGGGAACGCCGTGCTCGCGCTGATCGCCGGCGTCGCGACGGCCCTGCTCGCCCTGCTGACGTACGCGAAGGTGGTGCGGTGGACCGAGCACCGCGACCCCGTGGAGGTGGCCAGGGAGGGAGCCGCCGCCTCGCTCGGCCGGGGACTGCTGATCGGTGCGGCGATGTTCACGGCGGTCATCCTGCTGATCGCCCTGTTCGGGGGCTACCGGGTGAACGGCTGGGGTTCGGTCGGCGGCGCGGTGACGCTGATCGGCGTCACGGCCGCCGCCGCCGTGACCGAGGAGGTGATGTTCCGGGGCGTGCTGTTCCGGATCATCGAGGAGCGCCTCGGCACCTGGGGGGCCCTCGTCCTGACCGGCCTGGTTTTCGGCCTGATGCACATCATCAATCCGCACGCCACCCTGTGGGGGGCGCTCGCCATCGGCATCGAGGCCGGCTGGATGCTCGCCGCGGCCTACGCCGCCACCCGCACGCTCTGGCTGCCGATCGGCCTGCACTTCGCCTGGAACTACACCGAGGCCGGGATCTTCGGCACCGACGTCTCGGGCAAGACCGGCTCGGAGGGGCTGCTGGACGGTCTGACGTCGGGCCCGGCGGCGCTGACCGGCGGCGACTTCGGCCCCGAGGCGAGCCTGGTGACGGTGGCCGCCGGCCTGCTGGTGACCTGGCTGTTCATCCGCCTGGCCCGCAAGCGCGGCGCCATCGTCCCCCGCCGCCGACCCCTCGCCCCGGCCGAGCCCGGCCCCACCCCCGCCCAGTGACCTCCACCCGGCGACCGCGAGCGCTTCGACGTGGCGCGCGGCGACCGTAAGGGAGGTGACCTGGCCGTGCTCGATCTCGGACATGCCGGCCACGGTTCCGCTCATGGCACGGTCGTGACATCATCCTGCCCGAGCCCCAGTCGCTCACGTGCCTCGGCGAGGAGCTTCCTGGCGCCCTCCTCGATGACGGAGGGGAGACGCCTGCCTCGTGCGCTTCTCGCTCCAGGTCAGTCCAGTCCCCCGGCGTCCTCTTCGGCATGTTCACTCCGTCTTCGTCGCTGGTGTGGTCGATGGAGAGCTGTGCGGCCAGGGGAATGTTCTCGGTGAAACCGGTGGTCGGGCGGTGGATCGGTCACTCCTTTACCTGGATGCCCATGGAGCGGGCGGTGCCGGTGATGATCTTTTCGGCCTGGTCGAGGTCGGTGGTGTTGAGGTCGGGGAGCTTCACGCGGGCTACCTCGCGGAGCTGGTCGCGGGTGATGGTGGCGGCGGTCTGGTGCCCGGGGCGGGGGCTGCCGCCGTCCAGGCCCGCCGCTCTGCGCAGGAGCGAGGCGGTGGTGGGCATCTTGGTGACCAGGTCGAACGACCTGTCCTCGTACACGGTCACCTCGGCGGGCACCACGAATCCGCGCTGGGACTCGGTCGCGGCGTTGTAGCGCCGGCAGAAGTCCATCAGGTTGATCCCCAGCGGGCCGAGGTCCTTGCCGACGGTCGCCGGCCCCGCCTCACCCGCTCTGAGCTGGATCTTCACGACTCTGGTGATCTTGTTCTTCGCCATGCCGGAAAAGGTAAAGTGTCCAGTAACTGGAGACTCAACGGGATTTTCCGCCCGCAGGACACGATGGAGCCGAGCCATGGAGCCCCGACACGACGGCTACACCATCGGGCAGGTCGCCCGGCTGTCCGGCCTGCCGGTGAAGACCATCCGCTTCTACTCCGACGTCGGTGTCCTGCCCGAGCGCGAGCGCACGGCCGCCGGGTACCGCCTGTACGGCGAGGAGGACCTGGCCAGGCTCGAGCTCATCCGCACCCTCCGCGACGTCGGCGTCGACCTGGCGACGATCCGCGACCTGGGCGAGCGCGACCTGCGTCAGGTGCTCGCCCTCCAGCTCCGCACCGTGGAGACCCAGCTCAAGGCGCTCCAGCGCACCCGGGCCGTCCTGCGGGCGACCCTGGAGCGCGGCGAGCCCTCCGAGACCGACCTGCGCCGGCTCAACACGCTCGGCCGCCTCGGAGCCGCCGAGCGCGAGGCGCTGATGGACGCCTTCGTCGGCGAGGTCGGCGGCGGCAGCCGCGCCCGCGAGCAATGGCTCACCGGGCTGCGCGAGGCCATGGTGCCCGACCTGCCGCCCGAGCCGACCATCGAACAACTCGACGCGTGGCTGGAACTGGCCGAACTGCTCTCGGACGAGGACTACCGGGCCGTCCTGCGGCGCGACGACACCGGCTTCTGGGAGCGGCGCGACCGGTCCGAGGACGAACGGTTCGAGAGCTGGTGCCGGGCCAACGAGGAGATCGCCGAGACGGTCCTGGCGGCCGTGGAGAAGGGCGTGGAGCCGGAGTCCGCCGAGGCGGGGCCGGTGCTCGCCCGGGTCGTCATCCTGCTGAGCGGGCTGCACGGCGCGGCGGGCGACGGGCCGGAGTTCCGCAGCTCACTTTCACGCGGGTACGATGAGCACGACCCGCGCGCCGTCCGCCACTGGCAACTGGTCGCCACGATCCAGGGCACTCCCTGGCCACACCCGCAGACCATCGCCCACGACTGGATAGCCAAGGCCCTGCGCGCCCACCCGGCCCCCTGACGCCGGCCGGGCCCACCGAGGCGTCAGCTCAGGAAGGGGGAGATGGCGATCCAGCCGGGGTCCTCGGCGATGGCGAGGTCGGGGCGGCCCTCCTGCCAGGTGGAGACGAGCTTGTCGACCTGCGCGGGGACCTCGGCGGCGGGGTCGGCGTAGACGTGCAGCACCCGGGAGCCCTGCGCGCTCACGTGCACGACCAGCAGGGCCGCGTCGCCGAGCCGGTCCAGAAGGGCCGCGAGGCGCTCCTCGAACTCGCGGAGCGCCGCCGCCGACCCGCCGTCCGGCAGGCCATCCTCGTCGGACTCGGCGTACGGCAGTGTGATCGCGATGTGCTGGTCGAGCAGCGGATGGTCGACCGGGCGCAGAGGATGGCGGGCGGCGGCGATCAGGCGTGCCCCGTCGCCGGTCTGGCCCTCCAGCAGGGCCCACTGCTCCTGCTCGAACTCCGAGGCCAGGTCGGCCACCACGGCCGGCAGGTGGACGGCGGCCACGGCGTCGATGGGCTGGAACGTGGCGGCGGTGATGTCGCCCACCCAGCGGGCGACCTCGTCTTCGCCGAGCAGCCAGTCGAGGGCCAGCAGCACGGCCTCCATGCGCGTCTCGTCGCCGAGGTCGGGGAACAGCGGGTGGAAGGCGGCGATGTCGATGCGCGTGGCGCCGTTGGGCACCCGCAGCCCGAGCACCAGCTCGCCCAGCGCGAACTCGCGGCCGGCCACCTCCAAGGTGAGGGCGGCGGCGTCCGCGCGGGCCGGGCGCGAGGGCAGGAACTCCCACAGCGCGTCCGTCGGCGGCGCGGCGAGCGCCCAGCGGTGCGCCAGCGGGCGCAGCTCGGGGTCGCCGCCCGAGGAGACGATCAGCACGTGCAGCGCGGCGCGGCCCGGGGTGATGTCCCACGTCAGCTCGGGACTCAGCGCGGCGACCGCCGGGCCGACCTCGGCGGCGAGGGCCTCGCGGTCGCCCGCGTCCAGCAGCGTCTCGACCTTCGGCCGCGCATCGGCCCACCACGCCCAGAAGCCGGCGATCGCCTCGGCAGGCCCACCCGGCTCCTTCTTGCGCCCGAACAGTCCCATGGCCCTGGATCCTCCCAGGTGTACGCCCTGAACGCGAACGTGAGCCCTCATCCAAGATCCGGACAGCCTCACCACCCGGTCTCGGGCGAGCGGAGGGGGCGAAGTGGGCGGCGGCAGCCGTTCGGGGCCGGGGGGCGGGTAACCTCGGGGGTGTTATGAGTCTTCGTGTGCTTGCCGCCATGTCCGGCGGCGTCGACTCCGCGGTGGCGGCCGCCCGCATCGCCGAGGCCGGCCATGACGTGACAGGCGTCCACCTCGCTCTGTCGGCCAACCCGCAGTCCTACCGCACCGGCGCGCGAGGCTGCTGCACGCTGGAGGACGCCCGGGACGCCCGGCGCGCCGCCGACGTGATCGGCATCCCCTTCTACGTCTGGGACATGGCCGAGCGGTTCCACCGCGACGTCGTGGAGGACTTCGTCAGCGAGTACGCCGCCGGGCGCACGCCCAACCCGTGCCTGCGCTGCAACGAGAAGATCAAGTTCGAGGCCGTGCTCGACCGCGCGCTCGCGCTCGGGTTCGACGCGGTCGCGACCGGCCACCATGCCCGCCTGTCCGACGGTGTGCTGCGCCGCAGCGTCGACTCCGGCAAGGACCAGTCGTACGTGCTGGCCGTCCTCACCCGCGAGCAGCTCTCGCACGCCATCTTCCCCCTTGGCGGCTCCACCAAGGCCGAGGTCCGCGAGGAGGCCGCCGCCCGCGGTCTCACGGTGGCCGACAAGCCCGACAGCCACGACATCTGCTTCATCGCCGACGGCGACACCCGGGGCTTCCTGGCCGAGCGGCTCGGCGCCGAGACCGGCCCGATCGTCGACGAGTCCGGCGCCGTCCTCGGCACCCACGCCGGCGCGTACGGCTTCACCGTCGGCCAGCGCAAGGGCCTGCACCTCGACCGGCCGACGCCCGACGGCCGCCCGCGCTACGTGCTGTCGATCGAGCCGGTGTCCAACACGGTGACGGTCGGCCCCCGCTCCTCGCTGGCGGTCACCTCGATCGACGCCGAGCGCCCGGTCTGGAACGGCCCGATCGCCGCGCCGCACGAGCCGCTGGCCTGCCAGGTGCAGCTCCGTGCCCACGGCGAGGTGTACGGCTGCCGCGCCCAGGTGTCCGGCGACGCCCTGCACATCGAGCTGGACGCTCCCGCGACCGGCGTGGCCGCGGGCCAGGCGGCCGTCCTCTACGACGGCGACACCGTCCTCGGCTCGGCCACCATCGCCTCGTCCTGCTGACCGCCTCCGGGGGTCAGCCGGGCAGGTCGACGCTCTCGCCGGTCGCGAGGCGGCGGAAGTCCGCCTCCTGGGCCTGGGCCCGGCGGGAGAGGATGTTGTCCACCAGCATGAGACCGATGTCGTTGTAGAGGCCGTCGTGGATGGAGTACGCCCGCTGCGGCGCGACCTCCCGCAGGTAGTCCACCATTTCCATGGCCTTCAGCCAAGGGCCGCTGGTCGGGGTGAGCAGGGTGCCGACGGGCCTGCCGGGCAGCGTGAAGGCGTCCCCGGGGTGGAAGACCTCGTCGTCGACGAGAAAGCCGACGTTCTGCACGACGGGCATGTCGAAGGCGATGCGCGCGTGCTCGCGGCCGAGGACCCCCACCGAGAATCCGGCGGCCGTGAAGGAGTCGCCCTCGCCGACGACGTTCACCTTCGCGCTCAGCCCTTCGAGCTGCTGGGCGGCGGCGGCGCAGGTCCAGATTCGCACGTCGGGGCGCAGGGCCGCCAGACGCTTGGCGTCCAGGTGGTCGAAGTGCTCGTGCGTGATGAGGACGGCGTCGGCTCCGTCGAGCGCCGACTCCTCGGTGAGGCCGCCGGGGTCGATGACCAGCGTCGAGCCGTCCTTCTCCAGGCGGACGCACGCGTGACCGTGTTTGGTGAGCTTCATCCCTCCATCATGGACCTGCCCGATCAGCGGTCCGGAAGCGCGCCCACCGCTCTTTCGGACGATCTCTCGGCTCCGATGAGTCCACGGCCTTCGCACAGTCCCTAAGCTTGCGCGGTGTGAGCGAGTTTCCGTGGGATGCGGCGAGCGCGACGGGCGTCGGGTCCCACCCCGGCGAAGACCACGTCGAGACGCTGCGCATGGTGTTCGGCGAGCTTCCCGGCCTGCCGTACCTGCCTGAGCTGCCCGGCCGCGGCGTGGGCGCCGACATGATCGGGCGCACGGCGTCGCTGCTGGTCGACATGCCGGTCGAGGTCCGCCCGTCCGGATGGCGCGTCGCCGACCGCCCGGGCCGCGACATGCGCAGGGCCAGGGATCATCTGACCCGTGACCTGGACGCCCTGGAAGAGGTCGCGGTGGGCTTCGAGGGCCGCCTGAAGATCCAGGTGTGCGGGCCGTGGACGCTCGCGGCCGCCGTGGAGCTGCGCCACGGGGACAAGATCCTCGCCGACCCGGGGGCCGTGCGCGATCTGTCGGAGTCGCTGGCCGAGGGGCTGGCGCTTCATCTGGACGACGTCCGCAGGCGGGTGCCGGGGGCCGAGGTGCTGGTGCAGGTGGACGAGCCCGGTCTGCCGGCCGTTCTCGCGGGCACCGTGCCGACCGCCTCGGGCTTCGGGCGGCTGGCCGCCGTCGAGGCCCCGGTCGCCGCCGACCGGCTGGGCGTGGTCCTGCCCGCCGAGACCTTCACGATCGTGCACTGCTGCGCGCCCGGGGTGCCGCTGGAGGTGCTGCGCACCGCCGGGGCCCGGGGGATCTCCCTGGACGCGAGCCTGCTGCGGCGCCGCGACGAGGACCGCATCGGCGAGGCGATCGAGGCCGGCACGGCGCTGTTCCTCGGCGTGGTCCCGGGCACCGACGTCCGGCTGCCGGATCTCGGCGTCGTCGCCAAGCCGGCGCTGGAACTGTGGGGACGGCTCGGCTTCACCCCCGCGCGACTCGCCGAGCAGGTGGTCCTCACGCCGGCGTGCGGCTTGGCCGGAGCCTCTCCCGCCTACGCCCGCGCCGCCCTGGCCCGCTGCCGGGAGGCGGCCCGCGTCCTGCGCGAGGACCCCGAGGAAGAGCGCGGCTGACCTTCGACGGCAGGAGCCCGGCCGCCACGGGGGCCCCGCGTTCCGGTTCGTGCGAGTGGCCGCCCGAACGGCATTCTGCGGCCGGCTCCTGGAAGGGGGCTCGTGCGAGGTGGACGCCGGAACAGCGGGGGACAGCCGGTCGCAAGTGGGGGCAAGTCCGGTGCAAGCGGCGCCGTCTATCTCTTGATGGGCAACGACCATCGCCACACGCAAGAGAAGGAACGACATGCGTAGCGGACTTCACGTACTGCTCGGGCTCACCGCCGGCGCGACCCTGGGCCTGGGGCTCTGCGCCGCTCCGGCCTCCGCGGCAGGCCAGGGGATCGCCTCGGCTCAGACCACCTCAACTCAAGCCACCTGGGCGCAGGCCGGGGTTCAGGGGACGGCCGAGGGGCGGAGCGCGGCGGCGGAGAAGTGGTCGTGGGGGCCGACGACCTCCACCGACGCCAAGGGGTGGGCCAAGGGCGAGATCCGCACCACCAAATCCGGCCTGCGGATCACCGGGAACCTGTACGACGCGGGCGGCGCGCGCACGTGCTCGTGGCTGAAGATCAAGTGGCTGACCGGCCAGGGCGGGTACCGCACCGCGACGGTCAAGAACTGCTCGCGGTCGGCGCCGCGCGCCTTCCGCGTCGACGCGGGACACATGCTGAGCTCCTTGGCGAAGGTCTGCCGGGGCACCGCCACCCGCGTCACCGGCAAGTGCTCCCACTGGGAAGGCGTCTGGGCCCAAGGCGGCTGAGCCACGCGGCACATGGCGGATGGAGAGCCGCGTTCGGTGGAGGTGCGCGGTCATCGCATCAGGGGGCTGGCAGGGGAGTCCATTTCGTGGGGAAATGTCGGTGGTGGGTGGCATGGTAGGAGTAATGATTCCCCTGGTAGGACGTCTGTGCGAGGGCGCGAGCACTCTTCGTAGCCCGTAGCGTTCTCCTTGGGGCTGAACGATGAGGGGAGACGGCATGGCTGCCGAGGTCGAGGGCGTGCCCGTGAGCGCACTGGAGCGCCACGCCGAGCTGGCCGAGCTGGCCGAGGAGGCCAACTGGCGCTACCACGTGCTCGACGCGCCGACCGTGAGCGACGGCGAGTACGACGCGTGGATGCGCGAGCTGCGCGAGCTGGAGGAGGCGCACCCCTCCCTGCGCACGCCCGACTCCCCGACGCAGAAGGTCGGCGCGCCCATCTCCTCCGACTTCACCCCGGTCCAGCACCCGCGGCGGCTGGAGAGCCTGGACAACGCCTTCAACGACGCCGACCTCGCGGGCTGGCAGGCCAGGGCCGAACGGCTGCTGGAGGCCGATCCCGGCCCCTACCTGTGCGAACTGAAGATCGACGGCCTGGCCATCGACCTGGTGTACGAGAAGGGCCGGCTGGTGCGCGGCGCGACCCGGGGCGACGGCCGGGTGGGCGACGACGTCACCGCCAACGTCCGGACGATCAAGAACATCCCGCACCGCCTCACCGGGGACGGCATCCCCGACCGGCTGGAGGTCCGGGGCGAGGTCTACCTCTCGGTCGAGGGCTTCCACAAGCTGAACGAGCAGCTCGTCGCGGCGGGCAAGCCGCCGTTCGCCAACCCGCGCAACTCCGGCGCCGGCTCGCTGCGACAGAAGGACCCGCGCATCACCGCGCAGCGCGACCTGTCCATGATCTGCCACGGCGTCGGCGTCTGGGAGGGCGGCTCCCCGCGCCCGGAGGCCCAGTCGGCGATCTACGAGCGGCTCGGCGCGTTCGGGCTGCCGGTCGCCGATACCTACAAGGTCGTCGAGAGCCTCACCGAGATCAACGACTTCATCGAGTACTACCGGGAGCATCGCCACGACCCGGTGTACGAGATCGACGGCGTGGTGGTCAAGGTCGACCGCATCGAGGCGCAGCGCCAGCTCGGCTCCACCTCCCGCGCCCCCCGGTGGGCGATCGCGTTCAAGTACCCGCCCGAAGAGGTCAACACCAAGCTGCTGGACATCCAGGTCGGCGTGGGACGCACCGGCAGGGTCACGCCGTACGGGGTGATGAAGCCGGTGGTCGTCGCCGGGTCCACCGTCGAGCGGGCCACGCTGCACAACGCCTCCGAGGTCGCGCGCAAGGGCGTGCTCATCGGCGACACCGTGGTGCTGCGCAAGGCAGGCGACGTCATCCCCGAGATCGTCGGCCCCGTGGCCGCCCTGCGTGACGGCGGCGAGCGCGAGTTCGTCATGCCCACCCACTGCCCCGAGTGCGGCACCGAGCTGCGGCGGATGAAGGAGGCGGACGTCGACATCCGCTGCCCCAACGCCCAGTCCTGCCCGGCGCAGCTGCGCGAGCGCATCTTCTTCGCCGCCGGCCGCGGGGCCTTCGACATCGAGGGCCTGGGGTACGTCGCCGCGACCGCGCTCACCGCCCCGCTGCCGCCGCAGGAGCCGCCGGTGCGCACCGAGGCCGACCTGTTCGATCTCACCATCGAGCGCCTGCTGCCGATCAAGTCGGTGGTCCGCGACCAGGACACCGGCCTGCCCAAGACCGACCCCGAGACCGGCGAGCCGAAGGTCGTCACCTTCTTCGCCAACATGAACGGCGAGCCGAGCAAGAACGCCGAGCACATGCTGTCCCAGCTCCAGGTCGCCAAGGACCGGCCGCTGTGGCGGGTGCTGGTCGCGCTGTCCATCCGGCACGTCGGCCCGACGGCGGCGCAGGCCCTGGCCGCGGCGTTCCTGTCCCTCGAGCGCATCTTCGGCGCCTCGGAGGAGGAGCTCGCCGCCGTCGAGGGCGTCGGCCCGACCATCGCCGCCTCCATCCAGGAGTGGTACGCCGAAGACTGGCACCGCGAGATCGTCGTGCGCTGGAAGGCGGCGGGCGTCCGCATGGAGGACGAGCCCCCGGCCGTCGAGGGCCCGCAGACCCTCGCCGGCCTCACGCTGGTGGTCACCGGCACGCTGGCCGGATACAGCCGGGACGAGGCGGGGGAGGCCATCCAGGCGCGCGGCGGCAAGGTGACCAGCTCGGTCTCCAAGAAGACCGACTTCCTGGTCGCCGGTGAGAACGCCGGCTCCAAGTACGACAAGGCCGCCAAACTGGGTGTCCAGATCCTGGACGAGGCGGCCTTCGAGACCCTCCTCGCCCAGGGCCCCGACGCCGTCCGTCCCCCGAAAGAGCCGGACACCGGCTCCGAAGCCCCCGCCGACGCCGACCAGGTCACAGCCGACGCTGACGCCGACGAGATCGTTCCCGCCGTCGAGGCCGCGGAGACGGCCGGCGCCTAGCGCGCTGTCCACGAACGTTCACCGGCTCGGGCGCCGTAGCAGGCGCTGGCATCGCTGTACCACGACCCGCCGACCCGGCGCCGATCACCTGCAGCACGTGGCCGGGGTGGAGAGCCGTGCCCGGTGAACGTATGTGGTGATCGCACTAGACGGTGGCCGTTCGCTGGGTCAGGTGTCCTGACCGGGGCGGAGCCAGCCGCGGTCGCGGGCGAGGAGGGCGATCGGCCGATCACGTGCAGCACGTGGCCGGGGGGAGAGCCGCGCCCGGTGAACGTATGTGGTGACCGCACTAGACGGTGGCCGTTCGCTGGGTCAGGTGTCCTGGCCGGGGTGGAGAGCCGTGCCCGGTGAACGTATGTGGTCACCGCACTGGCACGGTGGCCGTTCGCCGGTCAGGTGTCCTGGCCGGGGCGGAGCCAGCCGCGGTCGCGGGCGAGGAGGGCGATCGGCCGATCACGTGCAGCACGTGGCCGGGGGGAGAGCCGCGCCCGGTGAACGTATGTGGTGACCGCACTAGACGGTGGCCGTTCGCTGGGTCAGGTGTCCTGGCCGGGGTGGAGAGCCGTGCCCGGTGAACGTATGTGGTCACCGCACTGGCACGGTGGCCGTTCGCCGGTCAGGTGTCCTGGCCGGGGCGGAGCCAGCCGCGGTCGCGGGCGAGGAGGGCGATCTGGAAGCGCGTCCTCGCCCCCAGCGTCTTGGCGGCGTCGCTGATGTGCTTCTGGACCGTCCGGCGGCTCAGGTGAAGCACCCGCGCGACCGCCTCGTCCTTCATCCCCGCCGACAGCAGGAGCAGAATTTCGCGGGTCCGCTCGTCCGGGCCGCCCAGGGCGGAGGCCCGGACGGACGGCCGGTCGGCCGCAGGGGAGGTTCGGTCGTCCGGGGCGGGAGGGTGGGGGCCGAGGGAGACCGGGACGGCGCGGTGCCAGATGTTCTCGAACAGGGCGGTCAGCACCTCCAGCAGCGGCGGCGAGTGCACCACGAGGGAACCGCCGGCCGGGTCGGCCCCGCCCAGAGGCATGATCGCCGCGGTGCGGTCGAACACCGCCAGCTTCATCGGCACGTCCGGGGCCAGCCGCAGTTCCCCTCCCCGGGAGGTGCCGCGCAGCGCGGTCTCCAGTGACACCGTGTCGGTGAACCCGTCGCTGTCGTACACCGACCGCAGCCTGACCTCCTCCCCCCAGACCAGCTCGGCCGCCGGACCGGGACGTCCCTCCCCGTCGCGGGGGACGGGGACGGAGGTCACGTAGGGCGGCTTGGCCAGGTGCAGCACCTCCTCGCGGGCGGTCCTGAGCAGGTGCGCGTAGCGGGTCGCGACCTCGGCGGGGGTCTCCAGGACCTCGAACAGGTCGGAGTCGACGTAGCGGTGCGCCGCGGCCCGGTAGAGCTCGTGCAGCCGTTCCGTGTACAGCTCGGCGCGGGCCAGGTCCTGGCGTCTGCGGGCCAGCAGCGACCCGAGCGAGGAGCGCGGTGGGCTCGCGCGCCAGCGCGAGGGCGGCCCCTCCACGCCGGCCCCGGCCGGTGTGCCGTCGACGCGCACCGCCAGCAGGTCGGCCTCCAGGGAGGCCAGGGTGAGGCGGGTGTCCTCGGCCGTCGCGCCGACCGCCGCCGCGACGGTCCTCTCACCGGAGTCCGGATGGCCGACCAGGTATTCGAGAACCTGCCCGGCCAGGGGCGTCAGGCCGGTGCCGGCCCAGGACGCGCCGGGGGACGGGTCCATCGGGTCACTCCTCGAAGCGTGCGCGTGGCGTCGATCGTACGACCCGCCGCCCCTCTCCCCGAATCCGCCTCCGACCGAACCGGCCCGAGTGACGTCTGGTGCGCGGGGAAGGTGGGCGTCTCGGGGCGGCGCCCTGACAGGTGGTTCGACACTCCGCGGACGTGTCATGGCTCTGCCCCCGATGCGCGTCGTGCCGCCATTTGGCATAGCCGGATATGTCATGGGCGTCGGACGTCAACACCGTGGTTCCAGATACGCGGAGTCGACCCACCCGTGCCTGCCATCGGCCGTTGTGATCTCCCAATGGCCGGCTGCGTTCTGCTCGCCGGAGTAGGCGATCTCTGTGTCCTGCGGTAGTTGCACGAGGCCTTTGCCGTACCGGTTGCGTAACCACAGGTCGCGCGCTGCGACGCGGTAGCGCGCGCACGTGTGGGGCGGGGGCTGGTGCGTCGTGGACGGCGGGGAGATCGCGGGCGTGGTGGCGGTGCCCCGGAGGAAGGTGACGGCGGTGCCTCGCATGAAGGGCATCAGCAGGAGCACCGATCCCACCACGACGAGGAGGCCGACGACGCCGAGAACGCTCGCATGGCGGCTGCGGAGGGATCGGGGGTGCGAGGCCCGCTCGTGCCACGAGCGCGCATAGGAGCCGCTTAGGGGTCCCGGCGCGTCTTGCGTCGGCGGCATAGGGACATGAGCAACATCGGCGCTGTTCTCATCACATGGCGGCGGCCGAAGATGCACGTCCTTCGATGCCAGGATTGCCGTGATGGCCTGAAGCTCGGCTCGCTTGAAGTCACGAGTTCCCGCTTCGCTGCGCGAGAGCGTCGATATGGACATCTTTACCCCCACTCGCCCAATTTCCTGGACCATGTCTTTCAGCGACATGGCGGCAGCTTCGCGCGCCTCTTTGACCTCCTCTCCTGTCGGGCCTCTCGAAGTAGAGGGCGGGGTAGTTAGGATTTTTGCGGTTTGTCCCTTTTCAATCATTCATCCAACCTCTGCAACGACAGGTGGGTGAGGCCGATCGCCCAGGTTAGTGGGGGTTTCAGTGATTTGCAGGGATTTTCATAATTTTCTCGTAGAAAACCCTCCTTAGTGGGATGTGAGGCGCTGAATAATGCAGCTAGAGCACAGCGGTGTTTCAGAATCTTATTCGGAGATGCGCTCACGTTCGTGGCGCGTATGAGATGACAAAGGAGCGACCCGTGCACCAGATCGTCCCCGTCGCCGCATCGCGGGAAGAAATGTGGACTCGGCGGAGCGGAAAGGCCGCCGCCGGCCGGTGGGGCTCCGCGCTTAGGGGCGCACTGTTGGCCGGAGGCGTCGCGACCTCTTTCGCCTTCCACGCCGTCAGTGCGGCCGCCTCGACCGGGGCCGAGACAGAGACGCGCTACACCCACCGGACCGCGCTCCAGGGTGACTGCTCGATCTACGAGAACTATCCGAAGCCGGAGGTGCCACAGCGTGCCTGGGGCAAGGGTAAAGGGGAGGCCGTAGGGGTCCGCTACACCTACAAGGACTACGCGCTGGTCCTCGACTACAGCAAGCGTGACCGTCCCAACTGGGGATTCATCGCCAAGTCCTGCCTCGGCGACCCGTTCGCCCGCAGCCAGGGTGACCGGGGCACCGGCTTGCCGGACCTACGGGCCGTCGGAGGCGACGGACAGGTGAAAGATGTTCCCGTCAGCGCGCCACATCCCGGTTCCCCTCAGGGCACGCCCATCCATCTCGGATCCGCCGGGTCTTACCGCAGCGCCCCCCGGTCCTTCGTGATCGGCAACGTGCGTGCCGGCGACGCCTTCTACATCACCCAGCCGACCTGCGGCCATCACGGTCCGGAGCAGTGGATCCTCGGCTACGCGCCCGTGACCGGACGCTGGGGCTACGTCGAGGCGATGCATCTCCCTGCGTGCCTCTGATCGTCGGAACGGCGGCAATCGAAGGCGCCTGGCCGCAGCCATCCGCAGAGAAAGAAATGGACACATGAGATCAAGCTGTTCGCAGATGCTCCACCACATCATGCCCGTGGTCGCGGCGGGCGTCTGCCTGGCTCTCTCCCCGATCCCCGCAGCCGTTGCCGGGACGGTGTACACCACCAAGGACGGGGCCATTCCCAGCCCCAACGAGGGCAAGGACGAACTGGGGGCCGGCGCCGGATAACGAACCGTCCTTTCGGCTACTAGCGGGATTCCCACGACGGTGGCGACCGGCCAGGGAAAGGACTGCAGGCTCTACTACAACTACTTCGCAGGGACGAACTTCACCCACGGGGCGCTCCGGGATCCGGCCCACGCCACCGAGCAGATCGGTCACCGATCCGGGCAGGTCAACTACCGCTTCCGCACACTCGACGGCGGAGCGCTCGTGGTCCTGGACGAAGAGTATGGGTGGGGGTTCGTCAGGCCCGAGTGCGTGACGATGCTCGATGCCAGAACCGGTCGGCCGGTCAGTCTCTTCTACGACTCCGACAACAGGTAACGCCAGAATCCGGCTGAAGGGTCCAGGCAGTCCTGGCCGGTTTCCGCGAGACCGATGACCCGCTTGCGTGCAGGACTAGGACCAAGGCCCTCCGGAGTCACTCCGGAGGGCCTTCGTCGCGGAGGGGACGGCCGGAGGGCGCGGCGGCGGTGATGGTCGGACTGGTCCCGTCTCCGTGGAAGGCGGTCCACGGGCTGGGCGTCTCACATGGGCAGTTGCGCTAAGTGGCAGGTGCAAGGGCTTGCTCAGAGGTGGGAGCGCCGCCAGGGTGATCATGTCGATTGGTGCAAAAGCGACATTTTACCTGGTAGTAACACCCCCCGAAGGGACGAGAATGTCCGCAGGTTTCAGGCGCGTCTCAGCCGCCACAGCGGCCGCCGCGTTGCTGGCCACCGCGTTGCTGGCGTCAGGCACGCCCGCCGCGCTGGCCGAGGAGGGGCCCGGGACGGACGGTGCGGCGCACTCCGTCACGCTGGCCGACGGGTCGGTCGTCCGCTGGACCGACGACGGCACCGGCAGCCTCACCGACAAGGCGGGCAGGACCCGGGTCTTCCCGGTGCCGCAGAACTCCGGCCGCACCGGCCTGGGCGTGCCGCTCACCCCGACCGCCGCCGGCCTGCAGCGCCGCGCCGACGCCGCCCGGCTGACCCCCTACACCGTGGGCGCGCCGTCCGGCCTGGCGACCTCCGCGGTGCGCCCGCGCGCCATGAACTACGGCGCGGTGGCCATCCCCGGCGCCGCCCTGTCCGCGCTCGGCCACCCCGTCGCGCGGTCCGCGACCCCGAAGGCGGCCCCGGACGCGGCCCCGGATGCGACGCCCGACGCGGGCCCGGACGCGACGCCGGGCCCGACCGCGGCTCCGACCGCGGCGGCGCCGAGTGCCGTGCCTGCCAACGAGGGGCTGACGACCTCGTTCCAGTCGTATCTGAACGCCGGTGGCGTCAACGCGGTCGGCGCCTTCCAGCACTTCGCGACCTACCTGCACGCGCTGCCCGGCAAGGGGCAGATCATCACGAACGTATCCCTGGGCGACCTCACCGACCAGGCGATGGCCGACGCGGGCGACGACTACGTGCGCGCCTACGGCCCGACGTCCGTCGTCAAGGACGGGCAGCGCTACCTCGACTACCCCTCGCTCCCGCTGATCCCCGCCTACACCGCCGACAACGACGGCCGTCTCGACCCGACCGGCGCGATCGAGGGCCAGGACCCCTACCTCGGCGAGGTCCTCATGGACTTCAGCATGATGGCGCCCCTCCCGCACGACCGGCAGCGTCCCGAGGCGACCGGCAGCGGGCCGACCGATTTGCTCGGCATCGCGCCCGGCGCCGACTACCGCCTGGTCATCCCGCAGGAGCCCTCCAGCAGGGGCATCGACGCGGCCCTTCGCGCGGCGGCGGCCCAGCGCCCGCGGCCGACCGTGATCACCGCCAGCCTGGGCTTCGGCACCGACGGGTCCATCGGCTTCCCCTCCCGCTGGCTGGAGGAGGACCCGCAGATCCGCCGGACGCTGCGCGAGATCGTGGACTCGGGCATCGTCGTGGTCGTCTCCTCCAACGACGGCACGCGCCTGGGCCTGCCCGTCTCGATCGGCCCGGACGGCGGCAGCACCCCGACCGAGCTCACCCGCAGCGCCTCCGCGCAGACGACGCTCGACGACGTGGCCGCGACCGGCACTCCCACGCTCGTGCGCGACACCGGCGTGATCGCGGCGGGCGGCACCACGGTCGACGACACCCTCACCTCGGCGGACGTCCGCACCGCCACCTACCCGACGACGCGGTACAACGGCGCGGCGAGCTACTCTTCCGGGTTCGGCAGCCGGGTGGACCTGGCGGCGCCCGGCGACAACCTGCCGACGCTGTTCCATTCCCCCGACGGGCCGCAGGTCACGCTGAACGGCGGCACGTCCGCCTCCGCCCCGATGATCGCCGCGGCGGCGGCGAACGTCCTGTCGGCCGCGCGGGCCACCGGCCAGAAGCTCAGCCCGCGGGAGGTCCGCGACCTGCTCATCTCCACCGGCCGCCCGGTGGCCCAGCCGCCGCAGGCCGACCAGGAGCTGCACGTGGGGCCGCAGCTTGACGTGACCGCCGCCGTGGAGAAGGTGCTCGGCGGCTCTCACCGCATCCCCACCGCCGCGCTGCGCCTGTCCGTCGCGCACCGGCAGCTCATCGCCACGGACGTCACCTCCTCCTTCGTCGAGGCCACCGACCCCGCCCACCTGGACCTGACCGGCCCGGCTGACTTCTGGGGCGAGTCGTCCGGCCAGAACGCGACCTCGCCGATCACCTTCGGGCTCGACATGACCGGCGGCGACGCCGATCTGACCTACCGGCTGCGCGTCGGTGACCGTGGGCGGATCGCCGCCGCCGGGCCGAGCCTGCGGGTGCTCCCGGAGGAGCTTCTCGCCGCGGCGGGGCTGCCGGTGGCCGCCGACGGCGAGCGGACCGTGCCGGTGGTGTTCGAGGCGCTGCGCCACGGCAAGCCCGTCGCCGCCGTCTCGCGGAGCCTCACCTTCTCCGCCTCCGACGGCACCCGCACGGGGGCGCCCGCGCCGGTCGTGCCGGGATCGATCGCCCTGGGCAAGCCCCTGACCGTGCAGTACGACCTGTCCCGCACCCGCGACCTGTCCGACGCCACGCTGGTGCTGTCCTCCGTCGGCCACTGGACGCCCCTGTCCACGACCGACAAGTTCCGCGCCCACTGGAGCACCCCGCTCGCCGGGCGCAAGGGCTCGGTGACGATCCCCGCCTCGGCCTTCGCGGCCGGCGGCGCCGGGATCTACGGCGTCGGCGTCAGCCTGAACGGCGGCGCCGTGTGGGGCGACTTCCGCGCGGTGCGCGTCGGCGAGGGCGCGGACCAGCGCCCGCAGGCGCCCCTGCTGACCGGCGGCGACGGCGAGCAGGGCCACTCGGCCCTGGTCACGCTGGCCGCGCCGAAGCTCAAGGTGTCCTGGGACGTCAAGGACGTGCGCGGCGCCGACGGCGCGGCCGTGGAGTTCCTCACCCCCGGCCCGACCCTGTACGGGTCGCTGAACACCGTGACCAACCAGAACGGCAGCGGCCCGGACGACAACGGCGTCGACCACGCCTCCACGCTGGTGCGGGCGCTGCCGTCCGCCAAGGGCACCACGGTGCTGGACCTGAACGCCCTGCGCCTGACCACCGGCACGCAGTACCCGGTGCGCGTGCTGGCGACCCGGGGCGGCCGTCCGGTCGGCCAGGCGTCCCCGACGTCGTTCCTGGAGTACCGCGATGGCGAACCGGTCACGGGGGCGCTGGAGAACTTCGAGGTCACCGGCCGGACGGCGCTCATCGCCACCGACGAGTTCGCCGAGGGCGACGACGGCGGGACCCATGTGAGGATTTCGGCCACGACGCCGTACTCGCTCATCGACGGCAAGCTCGGTGCGCCGCTGCTGAGCGAGTCCGGCGGCACGCAGACGCAGTCGGTCGTGGGCTCGGACCCGGCGACCGGCCACACGCTGATCGCCCGCAGGCCGTTCGACGCCGCGGCGGCGCCCCAGCTCGACGTGCGCGACACCGCGACCGGCAAGCGCGTTCTCGCGGCCACGCTCCAGGACGACACCCACGGCGAGATGACCCTCCTGGAGGGCGGCGCCGTGGACCGGGTGCGCCACCGGGCGGCCGTGACGACCTTCGACGCCCGGTCGGGCCTGGCCGAGCTGTGGCCGGTGGACATGGCGACGGGGAAGGTGGGCACGCCCATCCCGCTGAACCCGGCGAACCTCGGACGCACCTTCCGCAGCGTGTCGATCGACGCGGCCACCGGCGCCGTCTTCGCCGCCACCTCCGGCACGCAGGGCCCCTGCCTCAACACGCGGGTGCCGTTCTGGACGGTCCGGGCGGACCTGGACGCCCGCGCGGTCACGCCGATCACCGACGCGCCGCGATGCACCGCCGGGTTCTACCCCGACGGCAAGGGCGCCAAGGTGTACATGCTCGCCGGCGCCTCGACGCCCGACCGCGGGCAGTTCCCGACGAGCACCTGGACGGTCGCCGACCAGGCCACGCTCACCGGCCCGGCGCCCGCGGACCTCGGCACCCATGGCCCGGCGTGGGCGGCGCTGGACGACCTCAACCATGTCGCGGTGATCGCGCACCTGTACGAGGCGGGCACGACCGGGGACAACAACGCCCTGAGCGAGATCACCGTCATCGAGCCGGACACCGGGAAGGTCCTGGCACGGCACCCGGTGGTGAACCTGGTCAACTCGACCATCGCCACGTCGAACATCAGCCCGGACAGCAGGCAGGGGCTGTATCTGGACCCGGCGAGCCGGACCGGGTACGTGGTCAACCCCTGGGCCGACGGGCTGCAGCGCTTCGGGTACTGACGCCGCGCCGCGGGCGCGCGCGCCCGTCCAGGGCCGGCCGGCCAGGCCATACGGCACGGCCCGACCAGCGAACCCGTCCGGCCGATCCCGGAGAGGGTCCGCTTCCCGAAGGCCCGTCACCGCACCGGTGGCGGGCCTTCGCCCATTGTCGCCGGCGCCCGTACTCGGAGGGTGACCTGTCCGGCGGAAGTTCGGCGGCCGGTCCGGGGAGGACCGACGGGGGGATCGGACCGGTTCCCGCCGGTCGCCGACCGGACGATCTCCGCTGCATGACGGCATCGATCCTGGAAAAATACCCCTAGAAGATTATTTCATTAAGTTTCAGTCATCCGGCATCCATGCCGCGGACGAAGCAGAACTGCCGTATGCCGGAAATAACCGGTAACGGAACGTGCCCAACCGGTTTCGCGAAGTGGCCCAGAGGTCGTACCCTCCCATAGTGACCTCTTGGGGGTTTACTTGCTTATGACGGATCCATCCGACACGAGGGACACGCCGCCGCGTCCCTTCTCCCCGCTGTGGACCTACCTCACGGGGGTCGTCGCCACGGGCCTGGCGGCGCTGCTCACCGCCGAGATCAGGCTCGGCCTCGGCGATCTCGCCGATCTGGCGCGAACCTCGCTGTTCTGGGTGCTCATCGTCCTGGTCGTGCTCGGAGAGCTCCGGCCGATCGTGGTCTCCTCCTCGCGCCTGGCCGGGGGCACGGCCACCTCGACGCTGTTCACCTTCGCCGTGCTGCTCTACCACGGGCTGTCGGTGGCCGTGCTGATCCACGCCCTGGCGCTGGTCGTCAGCGGCCTGGTCCACCGCAGGGCCTGGCACCGGGTGCTGTTCAACGTCTCCCAGGTGACCCTGGCCACGACGGGGGCGGCCGTGGTGCTCGCCGCGTTCGGCCACCATCCCCACCCGGCGGCGCCCTGGGTGCCGGAGGGCACCGACATCGCCGCGGTCGCGCTCGCGGCGGTGGCGTACTTCGTGGTGCGCGGGCTGCTGGTCTGCGGAGCGGTGGCGCTGCACGAGCGCCGGTCGCTGCCGCGGGTGATCCGCACGAGCATCGGCCACCAGAGCCTGGTCTACGCCGCGCTGCTCGGGCTCGCCCCGCTGGTCGTGGTCGTCATGAGCCGCTCCCCGGCGCTGACCCCGCTGTTCGTCGCGCCCCTCGCCGCCCTGTACTTCACCGCCTCGCTGTCGGTGCGCCGCGACCACCAGGCCATGCACGACGGGCTGACGTCCCTGCCCAACCGCAAGCTGCTGATCGTGCGCACCGAGGAGGCGCTGGCCGAGGCCCGCGAGGACGTCCGGGTCGGCCTGCTGCTGCTCGACCTCGACCGGTTCAAGGAGGTCAACGACACCCTCGGTCACCCGGTCGGCGACCGGCTGCTGCAGATCGTCGCGCACCGCCTCACCCACAGCGTGCGGCCGGGCGACGTCGTCGCGCGGCTCGGCGGGGACGAGTTCGCCGTGCTCCTGCCGACGGTCCGCGACGCCACGGCCGCTCGCGAGGTGGCGGCGCGGCTGCGGGTGGCGCTCACCGAACCGGTCCGGCTGGAGGGCATGACCTTCGACCTGGACGCCTCGATCGGCATCGCGCTGTACCCCGACCACGCCCCCGACTTCGAGCTGCTGCTGCAGCGCTCCGACGTCGCGATGTACTTCGCCAAGGAGGGCCGCACCGGCGTCGAGGTCTACCTGGCCGAGAAGGACCGCAACTCGCCCGAGCGGCTGAACCTGCTCGGCGACCTGCGCCGCGCCATCGGCCGCGGCGAACTGGAGCTGCATTACCAGCCCAAGGTCGGCCTCGCATCGGGCATGGTGGAGGGCGTCGAGGCGCTGCTGCGGTGGTGGCATCCCGAGCGCGGCCCGATCCTGCCCGACGACTTCATCCCGCTGGCCGAGCAGTCGTACCTGATGCGGCAGATCACCCAGTACGTCATTGACACCGCGATGGAGCAGGCGGCCCACTGGTGGCACGCGGGCATCCAGGTGCCCGTGTCGGTCAACGTGTCGGCCCGCGACCTGCTCGACGCGACCCTGCCCGACCTGATCGAGGCCGGACTCGACCGCCTGGGCCTGCCGCCGCGCGCCATCCAGCTCGAGGTGACCGAGCGCATCCTGATGACCGACCAGGCCTACACCGCCGACTCGGTGCACGCCCTGGTGGAGCTCGGCATCCCGCTGGCCCTGGACGACTTCGGCACCGGGTACTCCTCGCTGGTGCGCCTCCAGCGGCTGCCGGTGTGCGAGGTCAAGATCGACGGCTCGTTCGTGCAGCGGCTCGGCAAGACCGTGGACGACGAGCGCATCGTCCGCTCGATCGTCGACCTGGTGCGCTCGCTCGGGCTGCGGTCGGTGGCCGAGGGCGTCGAGAGCGACGAGGTGGCCCAGCGCCTGCAGGACATGGGCTGCGACGCCGCCCAGGGGTGGCGGTTCGCCGAGCCGATGCCGGCGGGGGAGATGACCGACTGGCTGGGCGAGCGGGTGGGCGCGCCGTCCTACGGCCGCTGCGGCACGCGCGGGGTCACGGCCCTGTAGGGCCCGGGGCCGCCGGACCGGTGATCACCGGCGGTCATGGCCCGGAGAACCATGCTTAATGGTTCGGCCACGTTCGGTCACGCGCCCTAGGATGACACTGTCCGATTGCCATCCATGAAACGGGTTAACGACTCATGTCCGCCATAACCCGCGACGAGGTCGCGCACCTCGCCCGGCTGTCCCGGCTGGCGCTGTCCGATGACGAGCTCGACCACTACGCCACCCAGCTCGATGACATCATCGGCGCGGTCGCGCGCGTCTCCGAGGTCGCCACCGACGACATCCCGCCGTCGTCGCACGCGTTGCCGCTCACGAACGTCTACCGTCCCGACGAGGTGCGCCGGTGCCTGACCCCCGAGGAGGCCCTGGCGGCCGCCCCGGCGGTCGAGGACGACCGCTTCCGCGTCCCGCGCATCCTCGGGGAGGAGGCATGAGCCTGACCCGCAAGACCGCCGCCGAGCTGGGCGCCCTGATCGCCTCCGGCGAGGTCTCGGCCGTCGAGGTCACCCAGGCCCACCTCGACCGCATCGCCGAGGTCGACCCGCAGGTCAACGCGTTCCTGCATGTGGCGACCGAGTCGGCGCTGGCGCAGGCCCGTTCGGTGGACGAACGCCGCGCCGCCGGCGAGCCCCTCGGGCCGCTCGCGGGCGTGCCGATCGCGCACAAGGACGTCTTCACCACCAAGGACATGCCCACCACGGCCGGGTCCAAGATCCTCGAGGGTTACCGGCCGCCCTACGACGCCACCGTCACCGCGCGGCTGCGCGAGGCGGGCCTGGTCATCCTGGGCAAGACCAACCTCGACGAGTTCGCGATGGGCTCCTCCACCGAGAACTCCGCCTACGGCCCGACGCGCAACCCCTGGGATCTCGGCCGCATCCCCGGCGGCTCCTCGGGCGGCTCCAGCGCGGCCGTCGCCTCCTACCAGGCGCCCCTGTCGACCGGCACCGACACCGGCGGCTCGATCCGCCAGCCGGCGGCCGTCACGGGCATCGTCGGCATGAAGCCCACCTACGGCGGCTCCTCGCGGTACGGGCTGATCGCCTTCGCCTCCTCGCTTGACACCCCCGGCCCGTTCGCGCGCAACGTGCTCGACGCCGCGCTGCTGCACGAGGCCTTCTCCGGCCACGACAGCATGGACTCCACCTCCATCCACGAGGAGGTGCCGCCGGTCGTCGAGGCCGCCCGCCGCGGCGACGTCGCCGGCCTGCGCGTCGGCGTGGTCAAGGAGTTCGGCGGCGAGGGCTACCAGCCGGGCGTGATCGCCCGCTTCCGCGAGGCCGTCGACCTGCTCGAGTCCCTCGGCGCCAAGATCGTCGAGGTCTCCTGCCCCAGCTTCGGCTACGCCCTCCCGGCCTACTACCTGATCGCCCCCTCCGAGTGCTCGTCCAACCTGGCCAGGTTCGACGGCATGCGCTATGGGCTGCGGGTCGGCGACGACGGCACCCGCAGCGCCGAGGAGGTCATGGCGCTCACCCGCGCCGCCGGGTTCGGCCCCGAGGTCAAGCGGCGCATCATGCTCGGCACCTACGCGCTGTCCAGCGGGTACTACGACGCCTACTACGGCTCGGCGCAGAAGGTCCGCACGCTCATCGCGCGCGACTTCGAGGCGGCCTTCCACCAGGTGGACGTCCTGGTCTCGCCGACCACGCCCACCACCGCCTTCCCGATCGGCGAGCGCGCCGACGACCCGATGGCGATGTACCTCGCCGACCTGTGCACGATCCCGGCCAACCTGTCGGGCAACGCCGCCATCTCGGTGCCCTGCGGTCTGGCCGACGAGGACGGCATGCCGGTCGGCCTGCAGATCATGGCCCCCGTGCTCGGCGACGACCGTTGCTACCGGGTGGGCGCCGCCGTCGAGAAGGCCTTTGAGGACCGCTGGGGCGGCCCGCTGCTGAAGGAGGCTCCGTCCCTGTGACCACCACCCACTCCGTCATGCCGTTCGACGAGGCGCTGGAGCGTTTCGAGCCGGTGCTCGGCCTTGAGACCCACGTCGAGCTCGGCACGGCGTCGAAGATGTTCTGCGGGTGCTCCACCGCCTTCGGCGCGCCGCCCAACACCCACGTCTGCCCGGTGTGCCTGGCGCTACCCGGCGCGCTGCCCGTGGCCAACGACAAGGCCATCGAGTCGACGATCCGCATCGGCCTGGCGCTGAACTGCACGATCGCTGAATGGTGCCGCTTCGCCCGGAAGAATTACTTCTATCCGGATATGCCGAAGAACTACCAGATCAGCCAGTACGACGAGCCGCTGTGCAGCAACGGCTACCTCGACGTCGAGGTGGGCGGCGAGACCGTCCGCATCGAGATCGAGCGGGTCCACCTGGAGGAGGACACCGGCAAGTCCACGCACGTGGGCGGCGCGACCGGCCGCATCCACGGCGCCGACTACTCGATCGTCGACTACAACCGCGCCGGCATCCCGCTGGTCGAGATCGTCACCAAGCCCATCCCGGGCACCGAGAAGCTCGCGCCCGAGGTCGCCCGCGCGTACGTCACCGAACTGCGCGAGGTCATGCGCACGCTCGGCGTGTCCGACGTCCGCATGGAGGAAGGCTCCCTGCGGTGCGACGTGAACGTCTCGCTGATGCCGCGCGGCGCCGGCGAGTGGGGCACCCGCACCGAGACCAAGAACGTCAACTCGCTGCGCAGCGTCGAGCGGGCGGTGCGCGGTGAGATCGAGCGGCAGGCGGCGATCCTCGCCGACGGCGGCAAGATCGTCCAGGAGACCCGCCACTTCCACGAGGACACCGGCGCCACCACCTCTGGCCGGTCCAAGGAGGAGGCGCAGGACTACCGCTACTTCCCCGAGCCCGACCTGCTGCCCATCGCGCCGAGCCCCGAGTGGATCGCCGAGCTGCGCGCCGAGCTCCCCGAGCTGCCCACGGCGCGGCGCAGGCGGCTGCAGGCCGAGTGGGGCGTCTCCGACCTGGACATGGCGGCCATGCACAACGCCGACGCCTTCGGCCTGGTCGAGGCGACCGTCAAGGCGGGGGTGCCCGCGGCCGACGCGCGCAAGTGGTGGATGGGCGAGCTGGCGCGGCGCGCCAACGAGTCCGGCACGCCCCTGGCCGAGCTGCCGATCACGCCGGAGCAGATCGCCCGGGTGGTCGAGCTGGTGGCCTCCGGCGCGCTGAACGACAAGCTGGCCCGGCAGGTGCTCGAGGGCGTGCTGGCCGGCGAGGGCTCCCCGGACGAGGTGGTCGAGGCCCGCGGCCTGCGCATCGTCAGCGACGAGGGCGAGCTGTCCTCGATCATCGACCAGGTGCTGTCCGCCAACGCCGACGCGGCCGACAAGGTGCGCTCGGGCAAGATCGCCGCGGTGGGCGCGCTGGTGGGCGGCGTGATGAAGGCCAGCCGCGGCAAGGCGGACGCCGGCCGTGCCCGCGAGCTGATCCTGGAGAGGCTCGGCGTCTCCGAGTAGGCGCCGGGCACCGAACCGTCCGTCGGTGTGCGTGTGGGTCTCGCGGAAATGGTCCGCGAGACCCGTCCGCCTTATGTGAGGCGAACCTAGCTTCCGTACTTAGTACGCTTTTCACCTATAAATTGCTCATACCTGGGACTGGATTCATCCAGCGATGTTGAAGAATTTGTGAGTGGTGTTGGTTTAGGGTGATGCGGGGGATTCGGTACGGAGTGGGAGGAGGACGGAGGCGTGCGGAACGCCGGAGCGTCCATCGACCCGCCTCCCGACCCGTTCGCGGCGGTCCGGCCTGGCTCACCCGTCGCGCTTCCGGCCGACCGGCAACTCGCCAAGGACACCGGCGAGCAGAAGGACCCCGCCGCGGGCCACGCGTCCGCAACGCGCAGGAAGCTGCCGCGCGGGGTCTCACCGCTGCCGCCGGGCGTGTCTCCCGAGATCTTCGTCAACACCCCGCCGCCGTCGGGTGCTCCTTCCAGCCCGCCGGTGACCCTGCCGCCGCCCGCCGGCCCGCCCGAGCCGTGGCCGATGACGGCCGGCGTGCGGGTGCGCCGCCCGGAGGACGAGCCCAAGCCCGAGCCGGCGGACCTGCACGACCCTGAACCGTCCGTGCGGCGGCATGGGCTGCGGCGCGTCCTGCTGGCCGTGGGAGCGCTCACACTCCTCTTCCTGCTCGGCTACGGCGTCCCCGCCACGTTGATCTGGGGGAAGGTGCCGCCGGGAACGCACGTCAAAGACGTGCGCATCGGCGGCATGAACGCCACCCAGGCGCTCGACCGCCTGCACGAGCGGTTCGACGGCAACGACCAGCAGCCCCTCGTCCTCATGCTGGACGGGCGGCGCGTCGGAGTGCTGGACCCGCGCGACGCCGGGCTCACGATCGACGTCGACGCCACGATCGCCGACGCCGAGACCGGCTTCCCCAGCCCCATCGCCGTCTGGCAGTCCTTCACCGGCGAACGCGAGCTGCCGCTGCGCATCTCGCTCAACCAGACCAAGTTCGCCGACCGCCTCCGCCGGATCGCCGCGGACGTCGGCCGTCCCGCCCAGGAGGGCGCGATCGTCTACAACGGCACCACGCCGGAGCTGCGCACCCCCAAGGCAGGGCAGGTCCTGGACGAGGCGGCCACCGCCAAGGCCATCAGGCGGTCGTTCCTGGACGCCCCGTCCCCGGTGCCGCTGTCGGTGGACCTCGTCCAGCCCAAGGCGGGCATCCAGGCCTTCGACGGGGCGCTCGCGGTCGCCCGGCGCGCGGTGGCCGAGCCGATCACGCTGGTCAACGGCGGCAGGCGCGCCCACCTCACCCCCAAGCTGATCGCCGCCCACCTGACCTTCACCCCCGACCAGGCCGGCGTCGTCCGCCCCGTCTTCGACGCGCACAAGGCGGTCGCCGGGCTGGAGACCAAGCTGGTCGGCATGGCCGCGGCGCCTCGCGAGGCCGGGTTCGTCATCGAGAACCAGCGGCCCAAGCTGGTGCACGCCCGCACGGGTAAGGGGGTCGACAGCGCCAAACTGGCCGACGCGGTGGGCAAGGTGATCACCGTCGGCGGGGCGCGCACCATCCCGGTGTCCCTGGCCATCACCGAGCCCACGCTCAGCGACGCGGAGGCCGTGAAGCTCGGGGTGAAGGAGCAGATCGCGCAGTCCACCACGACCTACCCGTGCTGCGCCGCCAGGGTGACCAACATCCACAAGGCGGCCGACCTGGTGGACGGCATGATCGTGCGGCCGGGGCAGGTCTTCTCGCTGAACGAGGCCATCGGCGACCCGGCCACCCGCGGCTTCGTCCGTGCCCAGTCCGTCGGAGGCGACCGCCTGGTCATCGCGATGGGCGGCGGCATGTCGCAGTTCGCGACGACCCTGTACGACGCGGCCTTCCTCGCCGGGATGGAGGAGGTCGCCCGCACCCCCTATCCGTTCTACGTGACGCGTTACCCGATGGGCCGCGAAGCGTCGGTGAACTACCCCGACGAGGACCTGCGGTGGCGCAACGTCACCGAGTACGGCGTGCTGGTCAAGGCGTCCTACACCGGCACGGCGCTGACGGTGTCGCTGTGGAGCACCAGGAAGTACGACCGCATCGACATCGAGACCTCGCAGCGCGCCAACCCCGCCCAGCCGGAGACCAGGACCGTCACCGATCCCGACTGCATCCCCATGGAGGGCATCCCCGGCTACACCGTCACGGTCACCCGGGTCTTCCACAAGGACGGCAAGATCGTCAAGGAGGACCGTCCGCGGACGACGGTGTACGAGGCCGCGCCGAAGGTGATCTGCAGGCCGGAGCAGCCGAGCGGTCCCGAACGGCAGAACGACTCCACCGTCCAGTCGCAGCCCTCCGGTCAGGACCCCGACGGCTCGGCCAAGCAGCGCCGCAACGGCGGCAAGAAGCAGTCGGAGCCCAGCACGCCCGTCACCTCCGACAACAACGGCAACGGCCACAAGAACACCACGCCGAACGTCAACGCCAACCCGAACGGGAACGGGAACGGCCACAAGAACACCACGCCCAACGGCAACGCCAACCCGAACGGCAATGGCAATGGCAACGGCAACAACGGCAATGGCAACAACGGGAACGGGAACGGGAACAACGGGAACGGCAACAACGGGAACGGCAACAACGGGAACGGGAACGGGAACGGCCGGTCGAGCGGCAGCGGGAACGACGGCAAGGGAACCGGCGCCGCGGGAGCGACCGGAAGCGGCTGACGCCGTCCACCGGCATCGTCGCCAGGAGCGGCTCCGGCCTGGTGAGGCCGTCCTGACCCGGGCGTCCATCTCGGGCCGACCGGCGCCGGGCTCGGGCCCGTCCCCGCACAGGCCGGACCGGCTCCGGCGGGAAAGGCCAGGGCCGGGCTCCGGCCGGGAGAAGTCAGGGCCGGGAGAAGCCAGGGCCGGGCTCCGGTCCGCGGAGGGTTCCGGGTCCGCGGAGGTTCCGGGTCAGCGGAGCGGGATGACCAGGATGCGGTCCTCGCCGCCTGCGGAAGGGGCGTGGCCGTCCTTGTTGCTGGTGCTGACATAGAGCGAGGAGCCGTCGGGGGTGGCGGCCACGGCGCGCAGGCGGCCGTACTTTCCCGTGTAGTGGGCGATGGGCTTGCCCACGCGGCCGATGCCGATCACCGGCACCTGCCACAGCCGCGTCCCACGCAGGGCGGCGATCCACAGGGAGCCCTTCGCGTAGGCCATCCCCGAGGGCGATGCCTCGGCGGGAGACCAGGTGAGCAGCGGGTCGGTGTAACCGTCTCCGCCGCCGAAGCCCTCGACCCCCGGCCAGCCGTAGTTCCCGCCCTTCTTGATCAGATTGACCTCGTCATAGGTGTTCTGGCCGAACTCCGAGGCGTACATGCGCTCGTCCGGGTCCCAGGCGACGCCTTGGACGTTGCGGTGCCCGTAGCTCCAGATCACGTTCTCGAACGGGTTGCCCGGTGCGGGCTTGCCGTCGACGGTCATCCGCAGGATCTTGCCGCCCAGCGTGCCGAGCGCCTGGGCCAGGGGACGCTCGCCGGTCTCGCCGGTCGTGGCGTACAGGTACCCGTCGGGCCCGAACGCGAGCCGCCCGCCGTTGTGGATGGCGCCCTTGGGGATGCCGCTGAGGATCGTCACCGGGTCGCTCAGGCGGTTCTGGTAGCGGTAGCGCACGATGCGGTTCTCGGTGGCGGCCGTGTAGTAGACGAAGACGTAGTGGTCCTGCGCGAACCGGGGGGAGACGGCGACGCCGAGCGAGCCGCCCTCCCCGCTCGGGGACACGCCTTCGATCACCCCGGCTTCGCTCACCTCGCCGGAGGGGGACACGCGCAGCAGCCGCGGGGAGCCGCGCTCGGTGACCAGAGCGTCGCCGCCGGGCAGGAAGGCGATGGCCCAGGGAACGGCCAGACCTCCTACGAGCGTGCGAGGGGTGCCGGGCGTCGCCACCTTGGCGGGGGACTCCGTCGCGCCGGAGGACGGGGCCGCAGGTGCGGCACTGGTCGGCGGGACGGAGGAGCCGTCGCCGTCCGCGCGCTCCGCCTTCCCGGGCGCGCACCCCGCCAGCAGCACGGCGGCGGTCGCGGCGGCGAGCACCCGCCGCACCGCGTGCGCCCTGCTCAGGACCGGCGCGGGGGGCGCCGTCCTCGGGCCGGCCGGTGGGAGCGGGCGGGCGGCCGGCGCGGTCCGGGCGATGGCGGGTGCGGGCGGACGGACAGGCGGGGTGGGCGGGGTGCGCGAAGAGACGGGCGGGCGGACAGGCGGGGTGGGCGAGCAGACGAGCGGGGGGATGGGCGGGGCGGGCGAAGCAACGGGCGGGGGGATGGGCGGGGTGGGGTGCCGGTGGTCGCGTGCGGTGCCGGCGTGCGGTGATCCGTCGGGCATCAAGAACCTCCTCCGTCACTCCATACTGACGTCCCGCAGGCGAGGTTCCCGCCCCCGGCGGGGGGTCGTTAGGGTTGATGGTCATGAAGATTTGGGCTCCCTCGCAGGCCATCGTCGATGTCTTGACCGATCTGCCGGATGTGGAATGCGTCCTGTACGACGGAGGCGAGCGGCCGCCCGAGAACGCCGAGGACGTCGAGGTGTGGATCCCCCCGCTCATCCCGCCCCGCACGACCGCCGAACTGCTCGGCCGGATGCCCAAGCTGCGCTTGCTGCAGACGGTGACGGCCGGCGTCGAGACCTACCGTCCCCACCTGCCCGACGGCGTGATCCTGTGCAACGCGCGGGGCGTCCACGACGCGGGCACCGCCGAGTGGGCGGTCGGCGCGATGATCTCCGTGCTGCGCGACTTCCCGGCCTTCGCCGGCGCCCAGCAGCGCGGGGAGTGGACCTACCACCACACCGGCGTGCTGGCCGACGCCACCGTGCTCATCATCGGGTACGGCTCGATCGGCCAGGCGCTGGAACGCCGCCTGGACGGGTTCGAGGTGGAGGTCGTGCGGGTGGCGCGCACCGCGCGCGACGGCGTGCACGGCGAGGATGAGCTGCCGCGGTTGCTGCCCGAGGCCGACGTCGTGGTGCTGCTGGTGCCGCAGACCCCGGACACCGCGCGCATGGTGGACGCAGCCTTCCTCGCCATGATGAAGGACGGGGCGGTGCTGGTGAACGCCGCGCGCGGCTCGGTGGTGGACACCGACGCGCTCGTTGCCGAGCTCGCCGCCGGCCGGCTCAGGGCCGCCCTGGACGTGACCGACCCCGAGCCTCTGCCCAAGGACCACCCGCTGTGGACGGCGCCGGGGGTCTTCATCACCCCGCACGTGGCAGGCAGCACCCCGGCGTCGCTGCGGCGGACGCTGAAACTCATGCGATCTCAGATGCTGAGATATCTGTCCGGGGAACCGCTGAACAACGTGATCACGGGGTCGTACTGAACGGCTTGACTCTCGTTTCTGACTCGTAACGATAGGAAAGCAAACCCAAGCCGTGGCTGCCTCGTGACCTCCGATGCGTACGGTGAGTCTCACCGCGCCACCGTTCCTGACAGCGAGCAAGGCGGTTATCAGATCGGTGACGACTGAGCGGTTGTCGCCTCCTCCGCCCCCGGGCGGGCGCGACACTGGCCACGTGACAGGGATGAGCCGCATGGGCGACGACGTTGAACGGCCTTCGTGACCCAAGGGTCCCGTTGACCGCCGCCGCCGGTCTCGGCGCGGTGGGCCTCACGGCTGCCCTCCTCGTCGACGCCGCCGCCGCGACGGTCACCGCGGTGGCCGGGGTGGTGGCCGGCCTCATCGCCGCCGTCTCACTCCTGGTGGCGGCCGTCCGCGTCGCGCCGGGCTGGCGCCACCAGTCGTCCGCCTGGCGCTGGCTCGCCTCCGGCACGGCCGCCTGGCTGGCCGGGGTCGGGGTGCGCCCGCTCGCCGAGGGCACGCCGTTCATGCTGACCTTCGCCGACGTCCTGCTCATCGCGGGCGGGGTGCTGCTCGCGATCGGCTGCGGCCGCACGGCGCGGCGCCGGGCGTACGGCAGGTCGCTGCTCCAGTACGCCACCAGCGCCTACATCAGCGCCGCGTCGCTGTTCACCATCGGCTGGGTCGTGCTTCTGGCTCCGCTGTACGCGAGGTCCGACGAGCCGAGCACGCTCGCCTCACCCGTGGTCTGCCTGCTGGCGACGTGCGCCGTGGCCCCGGCCGCGCTGGCGTCGCGCTCGGCCGGGCGCCGGGTGGGCCTGGCCGCGCTGGCCGTGCTCGCGACGGTCACCGTGCAGGAGTTGGCCACGGCGATGGCCCGCGTGACCGTCGGCGGCGCTCTTCCGCCGGCCGCAGGCCTGGTGGCGCCGATCGCCTATCTGCTGCTGGCCGCCGCCCCGTGGGCGAGCCGAGCCCGCACCCGCCCGGTGCGGGCGCCGTCCTCCGCGATCGTGGAGGGGGCGCCGCTCGTCCTGGCCGCCGTCGCCACCGTCGTGCTGCTCGTCCGCGTGATCACCCAGGGCCCCGACCGGCCGGTGGCCGTTCTGCCCTTCGTGGTCGGCTCGGTCGTGGTCGTGCTGCTGGCCAAGGTGTTCGTGCTGGCCGTGGAGACC
The DNA here is from genome assembly GCF_040607475.1 of Sphaerisporangium sp. NPDC005288. NCBI lineage: Bacteria > Bacillati > Actinomycetota > Actinomycetes > Streptosporangiales > Streptosporangiaceae > Sphaerisporangium > Sphaerisporangium sp. NPDC005288. The sequence goes on from NZ_JBEXGT010000024.1 coordinate 42,419, forward strand.
GCGAGCATGCGCGGCAATCTGAACTCCAGCGAGCGCCGGCTCATCCATCTGGCCGAGAGCGCCGGTGACATGGTCCTGGTCTGCGACACCGACGGCGTCATGCGCGAGATGGGCGCCGGGGTCGAGGCCCTGTACGGCTACCATCCTCGCGATCTGATCGGACGCTCGATCTTCGACTACGTCCACTCCGAGGACGCCCCCGGCGTCCAGGCGGCGTTGAGGTCCCTGACGACCGAAGAGGAACCGCCCCTGGAACGGCAGAGCGCGTGCCGGGTCGCCTGCCGCGTCCGCGCCGCCGACGGCACCTGGCGGCCGGCCGAGTCCGTCGCCACCCGTCACCCCAGCGAGGGGGAGGACCTCGTCCTGATCTCCACGCGGGACGTCAGCGACCAGGTGGCACTGCGCAACCAGGTAGCCCACCTCACCTTCCACGACGGGGTGACCGGCCTGCCCAACCGCGCCTACTTCGAGGAGCGCACCCGCGAGGTGCTGGCGCGCAGGGGCGGCGGCACCACGGCGGTGGTGTTCATCGACCTGGACGGCTTCACCGGCGTCAACGATTCGGTGGGGCACGCCGGCGGCGACTACCTGCTGAGCCAGGCCGCCCGGCGGCTGCGCGCGGCCGTCCACTCCGACGACACCCTCGCCCGCTGGGGCGGAGACGAGTTCGCGGTGCTGCTGGAGTCCGGCGGCTCTGGCCCGTCGACCGGCTCGGGCACGGCCGACGCCCAGTCGGCCATCGACCTGGCCGAGCGGCTGGTGCGCGCGGTGTCCTCCGAGCCCTTCCGGGTGGCCGACCGCGACATCGCGCTGACCGCCAGCGTCGGCGTCGCCTTCGCCGAGGACGGCGTCCCGGCCGGCGACCTCATCCGCAACTCCGACGTGGCCACGACCCGGGCCAAGGAGCTCGGCGGCCGCCGCGTCGAGGTGTTCGCCGCCCATATGCACGCCGACGTCGTACGCCGCCTCGAGCTGGCCGCCGACCTTCAGCGGGCGCTGCTGGCCGGCCAGTTCGCCATCGAGTACCAGCCCGTGGTGGACCTGGCGACCTCCCGGGTCACCGCGGTCGAGGCCCTGGTGCGCTGGTGGCGGGGCAGCACGCTCGTCCCGCCGCAGCAGTTCCTGGGCGCCGCCGAGGACACCGGGCTGATCGTCCCGCTCAGCGAGTGGATTTTGCGCGAGGCGTGCCGCGAGGTGGCCGCCTGGCGAGCCTCGTCCTGGGACATCGGGCTGTCGCTCAACCTGTCCAGCCGCCAGATCACCGCGCCGCGGTTCGTCGAGACGGTCGAGGCGGCCCTGGCCGAGAGCGGCCTGCCCGCGAGCGCCCTGACCCTCGAGGTGATCGAGGAGATGCTCGTCGAGGACGCCGACGAGATCATCAGCCGGCTGTCGGAGCTGCGCGCCCTCGGCGTGCGGCTCGCGATCGACGACTTCGGCACCGGGTACGCCTCGCTGGCGTTCCTGCGGCAGCTTCCCGTCGACATGATCAAGATCGACCCGTCGTTCGTGTCCGGTCTGGGACGCGACGAGACGCTGACGCTGCTCACCCGCACCATCGTCCGGCTCGGCCACGACCTGGGCCTCATCGTGGTGGCCGAGGGCATCGAGCGCCCCGAGCAGCTCGAACTGCTCCGCGAGATGGGCTGCACCCGGGGCCAGGGCTACCTGGTCGCCCGCCCCATGGCCGCCCGCGGCGTCGACTCCCTCATGCGCACCAGCCTGTCTCCTCTCCAGGAGACCGCCTGAGGGGATGGGCAAGCTCATCCCATATTGTGAGACTTGTGTCCGGAGATTTGACACCTGCGACGTGTCAGGGGCTATGGTTGCCGCATGCGTATCACTGGGGACTCGATTGCCGGGCTGCAGCAGCCTCGGCTTGACGGTGTAGTACTTCGCCGGCGCGCGGGTCGCTGACGAAGAGTCCCCAGCCTGCGCGCAGCCCCAGCATCGCCTCTCCGGCGAGCGGGGCATTTTTTATGGCCACAGCCCAGCTCAGCCACGCAAGGAAACGAGCCGATGACCGAAGAGATGACAGGTGCGCAGGCCCTCGTCAGGGCGCTGGAGCAGGTCGGGGTCGACACGGTGTTCGGGATCCCGGGCGGCGCGATCCTGCCCGCCTACGACCCGCTCTACGACTCCACCAAGGTCAGGCACGTCCTCGTACGCCACGAGCAGGGCGCGGGCCACGCCGCCGAGGGGTACGCCCAGGCGACCGGCCGGGTCGGAGTCTGCATGGCGACCAGCGGGCCGGGCGCCACGAACCTGGTGACCGCCATCGCCGACGCGTACATGGACTCGGTGCCCATCGTGGCGATCACCGGACAGGTCGCGGCGCCGCTGATCGGCACGGACGCCTTCCAGGAGGCCGACATCTCCGGCATCACCATGCCGATCACCAAGCACAACTTCCTGGTCACCGACGCCGATGACATTCCCCGCACCATCGCCGAGGCCTTCCACATCGCCTCGACGGGCCGGCCCGGCCCCGTCCTGGTCGACATCTCCAAGGACGCCCTGCAGGCCACGACCGCCTTCTCCTGGCCGCCCGTCATGCGCCTGCCGGGCTACCGCCCGGTGACCCGGCCGCACTCCAAGCAGATCAGAGAGGCCGCGCGCCTCATGGCCGAGGCCAAGCGGCCGGTGCTGTACGTCGGCGGGGGCGTGCACAAGGCCCGCGCCTCGGCCGAGCTGCTGCAACTGGCCGAACTGACCGGCATCCCCGTGATCACCACCCTCATGGCCAGGGGCACCTTCCCCGACAGCCACGACCTGCACCTGGGCATGCCGGGCATGCACGGCACGGTCGCCGCCGTGGGCGCCCTGCAGCGCAGTGACCTGCTCATCGCGCTCGGCACGCGCTTCGACGACCGGGTGACCGGCCGGCTGGACACCTTCGCCCCGCACGCCAAGATCATCCACGCCGACATCGACCCGGCGGAGATCTCCAAGAACCGCCACGCGGACGTCCCGATCGTGGGCGACTGCCGCGAGGTGCTCACCGACCTGCTCGGCGCTATCAAGCACGAGCAGGCCGAGGGCCGCTCCGGCGACTACACCGCCTGGTGGGCGGTGCTCGACGGCTACCGCAAGACCTATCCGCTCGGGTACGACACGCCGGACGACGGCTCGCTCGCGCCGCAGTACGTCGTCGAGCGGCTCAGCGCGCTGGTCGGGCCGGACGCCTACTACGTGGCCGGCGTCGGCCAGCACCAGATGTGGGCCGCCCAGTTCATCGGCTACGAGAACCCGGGCACGTTCATCAACTCCGGCGGCGCGGGCACGATGGGCTTCGCGGTGCCGGCGGCGATGGGCGCCAAGATGGGGCAGCCCGAGGCCACGGTGTGGGCGATCGACGGCGACGGCTGCTTCCAGATGACCAACCAGGAGCTCGCCACCTGCGCGCTCGAAGGGGTGCCGATCAAGGTGGCCGTGATCAACAACGGCAACCTCGGCATGGTCCGTCAATGGCAGACGCTGTTCTACAACGAGCGCTACTCCAACACCGACCTGCAGTCGCCGCGCCGCATCCCCGACTTCGTCAAGCTGGCCGACGCCTATGGTTGCGTGGGACTGCGGTGCGAGCGTCCCGAGGACGTCGACGCGACGATCCGCAAGGCCATGGAGATCAACGACGTGCCCGTGGTCATCGACTTCGTCGTGCACAAGGACGCGATGGTGTGGCCCATGGTCGCCGCCGGAACCAGCAACGACGAGATCAAGTTCGCTCGCGACCTGGCTCCCGTGTGGGACAACGAGGAGCAGTCATGAGCGCACGGGCCCACGGACCATCCACCGGTTTCGCAGGAGGGAACGCATGAGCCGCCACACGCTGTCGGTTCTCGTCGAGAACAAGCCCGGCGTCCTGGCCCGGGTCGCCGCGCTGTTCAGCCGGCGCGGCTTCAACATCGACTCCCTGGCGGTCGGGCCGACCGAGCACGACGACGTCTCGCGCATGACCATCGTCGTCAACGTCGCCGAGCTGCCGCTGGAGCAGGTCACCAAGCAGCTCAACAAGCTGGTCAACGTGATCAAGATCGTGGAGCTCGACCCCTCCCAGTCCGTGCAGCGGGAGCTCACGCTCATCAAGGTCCGCGCGGACGCCGACACCCGTTCCAACGTGCTAGAACTGGTGCAGCTGTTCCGCGCCCGCTGCGTGGACGTGGCCACGGACGCGGTGACCATCGAAGTCACCGGCACGCCGGACAAGCTCGACGCCTTCATCAGGGTGCTGGAGCCGTTCGGTATCAAAGAGCTCGTCCAGTCGGGCATGGTGGCCATCGGCCGCGGCGCCCGTTCCATCACCGACCGCTCGCTCAGGGCCCTGGACCGCAGCGCGTGAGCCCTGCGGGCGCGAGCCGTAAGAATCCATGAGAGGCAAGCTAGTGACTGAGATCTTCTACGACGACGACGCCGACCTGTCGGTCATCCAGGGCCGGCACGTGGCGGTGCTGGGCTACGGCAGCCAGGGCCACGCCCACGCGCTGTCGCTGCGCGACTCCGGCGTCGACGTGCGAGTGGGCCTGCCCGAGGGCTCCAAGAGCCGCGAGAAGGCCGAGAACGACGGCCTGCGCGTCGTCACCCCGGGGGAGGCGGCCGAGGAGGCCGACCTCATCATGATCCTCGCGCCGGACCACATCCAGCGTCACCTGTACGCCGAGCACGTCGCGCCGAACCTGGTCGAGGGCGACGCCCTGTTCTTCGGCCACGGCCTCAACATCCGCTACGGCCTGATCGAGGCGCCCGAGGGCGTCGACGTGGCGATGGTCGCCCCCAAGGGCCCCGGCCACCTGGTGCGCCGCCAGTTCACCGCCGGCCGCGGCGTTCCGGTGCTGGTCGCCGTCGAGCGTGACGCGACCGGCAACGCCTGGCAGCTCGCGCTGTCCTACGCCAAGGGCATCGGCGGCACCCGCGCCGGCGCGCTGAAGACCACCTTCACCGAGGAGACCGAGACCGACCTGTTCGGCGAGCAGGCCGTGCTGTGCGGCGGCGTCTCCGAGCTGATCAAGGTCGGGTTCGAGACGCTGGTCGAGGCGGGCTACCAGCCCGAGGTCGCCTACTTCGAGTGCCTGCACGAGATGAAGCTCATCGTCGACCTCATGTACGAGGGCGGCATCTCCAAGATGTACTGGTCGGTGTCCGACACCGCGGAGTTCGGCGGCTACACCCGCGGCCCGCGCGTCGTCACCTCCGAGACCAAGAAGGAGATGCAGCGCATCCTGGGCGAGGTCCAGTCGGGCGCCTTCGCCCGCGAGCTGGTCGAGGAGTTCGACGGCGGCCAGGGCAACTTCCGCAAGTACCGCGAGGAGCTGTCCCAGCACCCCATCGAGCAGACCGGCGCCAAGCTCCGCCCGATGATGAGCTGGCTCAAGGAGAAGTAACCCGCACACCGACAAGTGATCGCCCGAGCCGCCCTCCGGCTCGGGCGATCTGTCGTTCTGGGAGTCTCAGGCGAACAGTTCGTCGATGGAGTCGATAGTGGCGGCGCGTCGTCCCCATTTCTCGATCCGCACAGGGTCGGAGCACTCGAGGATCTCGTCTCGCTGGTCCTCGGACAGCGTGATCCCCCGCGCGTCCAGCACGAGCAGCAACATCTTGGCCTCGCCCCTCGCCTCCCCCTGAGCGAGACCCTCGGCGAGACCCTCGGCCTTACCCTTCCCGTAGTAGCCGCGAGCGAAGACGCTCTTGTACTCGCGTGTACCGGTGGCCATCATCTCCTCCAGAATCTCGCGGGCCCCTACCGTGAGCATGGCCAGCACCTCGTCAATATAACCTTGCGCCTGGTCGGACTCCATGTGCTCGAGCCCTTCCAGCATCGCCGTGAAGATCTTCTCGCCGGCCGGGCCATCACCGTGGATCATCGCCGACAGGACGGCCAGTTCCGGGTTGGCCCGCGCCTGTAGCGAATCGATGATCGTCGGGATCTCGTCGGGGCCCAGCACCAGCGGTGTGAACACCAATCCTGGGTGTCCGAGGGCGATGGGCTGGGCGCACCATCGGGCGATCTTGCGTTCGGGACTGATGACCAGCAGTACGACCGGGCAGCGCAGCCGGGCACGGAGGGTGGCCAGGTACGCGGGCCAACTCCATGGCTTGGCGTAGTCCCTGCCGCATTGCACCTCGACGATGACGGCCATGGCGGTCTCTTCGGGGTCGGTCTCGCTCTCGGTACGCAGGGTGACCACGGTGTCGGCGCGGTATTCGGTGGGTTTGTGCTCGGTCAGGTCACGCGGGCCTCGGCGAAGACGGGGACGGCGTCGGACTGGACGCATCCGAGCAGGTCGGCCGCCAGGGACGGGCGCTCTCGTATGAGTTCGAGCCAGATCTGATGTTCTCTCGTTGGCATGACGTGAACACTATCCGTGTTCACTTGACCACTCTATGGAAACATGAAAGTCATTGCTTGACCCGTTGGTGTCGCCTTGTTCGGGCCCGGCCCGTGGGGGCCGGGCCCGGGAGCACCTACTCTGCGGGCGGGGATGGGAAGTGCGTCCGCATTCTCGCCACCGGGGGCGGCGAGGGTCAGGTCAGCAGGGGGTGGGCTTGAGCCAGGAGCATTCGCGGGCGGGGTCGTCGGGGGTGGTGGGGGTGGCGGTTCTGAGCTGGGCGGGGGTGTCGACGGGAGCGTCGCGCTTGAACTGCGCGAGGCGTACGGCGATGGCGTCCTCGACGGCCGGCTTGGGGTTGCCGGTCAGGTAGTTGTTGGTGATGATCGAGAACACCAGCGGCTCGCCGTCGGCGCTGGTCACATAGCCCGACAGGCCCGAGACGCTGGTGAGCGAGCCGGTCTTGGCGTGCACGTTGTTCGCCGCCGCGGTGCCCGCCATGCGGCTGCGCAGCGTGCCGCCGGTGAAGCGGTCGGCGTTGCCGGCGATCGGCAGGGCGTCGTACCAGGTGGTGAACCACGGCTTGGCGCGCAGCGCGATGAGGTAGTCGGTCAGCTCGCCGGGGGTGACCCCGTCCAGCCGCGACAGGCCCGAGCCGTCGCGCAGGCGCACGTTCTTGACGCGGTTGGCCTTGGCGAAGGCGGTGGTGACCGCGAGCCCGGCGTCCCAGGTGCCCTTGCCGGAGACCTTGCGGCCCATCGCCTTGGTCAGGATCTCGGCGTGCATGTTGTTGCTGAGCTTGAGGAACGGCACCAGGAGCTGGGAGAGCGGCATCGACTCGCGGGTGGCCAGGGCCTTGGCCCCCTCGGGCGCGGCGCCGCGCGTGGTCGGGCCGAGCAGGCGTACGCCGTGCTTGGCGAGCGCCTTGCGGAACAGCGAGGCGGCGTACCCGGTGGGGTCGTTGACGGCCACCCACTCGTCGTAGGCGCCGGCGACCGTGCCGGTGATCACGATGGTGTTGGTGCCGTGCACGCGGTTCACCACGACGTCGGTCTCGGCGCCGGTCGTGGCGTGATTCTCGATCTTGACGTAGTCGGTCTCGGGTGTCGTGGTCACCTTGGCGGGCGCGCCTGCCGCGCCGCCGGGTGCCACCGAGACGATCACCGAGCCCGCGTCGTAGTCGGTGTCGGGTGCGGCGGTGAGCGCCGAAATCTGGCCCGCGTAGTAGTACGGCTCGTCGTCCCAGGCCCAGTCGGTGCCGAGCCGCACGTCGTCGAACCAGGTGTCGTCGGCGACCAGCCGGCCCGTCACGAGCTTCACGCCGGCGCCGGCGACCTTCGCCGCCAGCGCGTCGTAGTCGGCGGCGAGCATGGTCGGGTCGCCGGTGCCCTTGAGATAGAGGTCGCCGGTGAGGGCCGATCCCGCCTTTCGGCCCGTGCCGAGCACGCTGGTGGTGAAGCGGTAGTCCAGGCCCAGGGTGTCCACGGCGGCGGCCGAGGTGAGCAGCTTGGTGTTGGAGGCGGGCAGGAAGATCTTCCCGGCGTCCTGCGCGTAGAGCTGCTCGCCCGTCGCGGCGCTCTTGACCACCACCCCGGCGCGGGCCACCACCAGGTTGGACGCGCTGAGGACCTGGTCGATGTCCTTGGTGAGGTCGGCCACGCCGGGCGCGGGGTCGGCCGCGCTCGCGGGCGCGCCTCCGGTCGCCTGCGTCAGCGTGGCCGTCAGGGCGGCGGCTGCCAGCAATGTGGTGAGTTGTCTACGTCTGTGCACGGGGTGCCTCCATGAGGGCTCGGCCTGGGGGGATCATCGACAACACCGCTCCGGCCGACAATACGGAAACCTACGTATGTCCACCCGGTGATCTCATATCCTCGCAAACCCGGCGCCGCCGCCCGGACGGTCGGCGCCGGTGTGTCAGGGGCGGACGCCCTGGTCGTCCGGGGCGGCGGCGTCGTCCCACAAATCGGTGCTGTGCGCCTCGACCAGGGCGCGCACCCGGGCGAGCATCTCGGCGGCGGGCAGCGCGTCCAGGCGGCGCCCGTCCCGCAGGCGCGGGGCGACCTCGTCGCGGGCGGCCTCCCTGGCGCCGATCACCAGGTGGTAGGGCACCAGCCGGGCGGCCCGGACGCGGGCGCCCAGGCTGCCGTGCTCGGGCCCGGCGACCTCGGCGCGCAGCCCCAGCTCGGCGCAGCGGCGCAGCAGTCCGGCGGCGCGGGACGCCTCGGCCTCCGACACCGGCAGGACGGTGAGCTGGGTGGGGGCGAGCCAGGCGGGGAAGGCGCCGCCGTGCACCTCGATGAGATGGGCGACGGCCCGCTCCACGCTGCCGATGATGCTGCGGTGCACCATGACCGGCCGGTGCCGGGCGCCGTCCGGGCCGACGTAGTGCAGGTCGAACCGCTCGGGCTGGTGGAAGTCGACCTGGACGGTCGACAGAGTGGACTCACGGCCGGCGCCGTCGGCGATCTGGACGTCGATCTTGGGGCCGTAGAACGCCGCCTCGCCCTCGACGGCCTCGTAGTCCAGGCCGGAGGCCGAAAGCGCGCCGACGAGCAGGTCGGTGGAGCGCCGCCACAGCTCGGCGCCCGCGACGTACTTGCCGCCCGGCCCGGGCAGGGACAGCCGATAGCGGGCCGGGCGGATGCCGAGGGCGCGGTAGGCCCTGACGATCATCGCCAGCGCCGCCGCGGCCTCCTCCTCGACCTGGTCCAGGGTGCAGAAGATGTGCGCGTCGTTCAGCTGGATCGCCCGGACGCGGGTGAGCCCGCCCAGCACCCCCGACAGCTCCGAGCGGTACATGCCGCCCAGCTCGGCCATCCGCAGCGGCAGGTCGCGATAGCTGCGCCCCCGGGAGCGGTAGATCAGAGCGTGGTGCGGGCACAGGCTCGGCCGCAGCACGACCTGCTCGCCCCCCAGGTCCATCGGGGGGAACATGTCGTCGCTGTAGTGGGACCAGTGCCCGGAGATCTCGTACAGCTCCCTCTTGCCCAGCACGGGGGAGTAGACGTGCCGGTAGCCGGCCCGGCGCTCGGCGCCGCGGATGTACTCCTCCAGGGCGTGCCGCACGGCCGCGCCGTCCGGAAGCCAGTACGGCAGCCCCGCGCCGATCAGCGGGTCGGTGTCGAACAGGCCGAGCTCTCGGCCGAGTCTGCGGTGGTCGTGCATCTGCATCGTGGTCTCCTCGCGGGTGTCGAGGCGGGTGACCACACGGCGAAGCCCCGGGGCACTCGCCCCGGGGCTTCGGACTGAGAGTCAGCTGTCAGCGCGCCGGGACACTCCTCGGCGTCGTCGTCGAACCAGCGCGCTTCATGCCGGTCACGGTAGCAGAAGCCCGCACGGCGGGCACGCGATAACGGGGGCAGGTCGAGGGCGGAGACGGGCGGATGATGCGTCGCGTGCCCGGCGGCGGATATCCGCCGGAGTGATCGGACATCGGCCACCGGACGGAAAGTGAATTCGATTCCCGGCCATCGGTTGATGGCGAGCGAAGATTTATGAATGCCTTACTTCATTGCTTCTGTGGCGCTGATCACATGCTATCTGTGCAGAATTACGCATACCGCTCGCCGTGGTTCTTCCTATCGTCTGCAGCGGCAAAGGCGGGGGCCGTACGTGGCCGACTCCTCAGGGGCGGCCGCTGGTGGATCGTGCGCGGTGCCAGGTCAGAACGGGCGGCTGCCGGCATGGCCGTGCAGCCGGCCGATCATGCGGAAAGACCAGAGAAAGCAGGAAAATGAAGCTCAGAAATGTCATCGCCGCGCTCGGCATGGTGTCGGTGGCGGGGCCGGTCATGATGGCCGCGATGCCCGCGGCGATCGCCGACACCGCCACCGTCGTGCAGCAGAGGCGCACGATTCCCGACTGGGACCTCGGCGACGACAGCTGCGCCGACGTCACGATCAAGTCGAAGGCCAACAACCAGTACGTCGCCGCCGAGGTGGAATACGGCGGATATGTATTCGGTCAGCTTCGTGCGCGGTCGGGAGGTGCCGGAGCCTGGGAGAAGTTCTCGATCTGCCCACAGGACGGCTACCAAACGCTTTATTCGTATGGCGCCCAGCGCTACGTGAGTGCCGAGAAGAACTACACGGGCGCGGACAAGGGCATGTTGCGGGCACGCGCGACCAGTGTCGCTTCGTTCGAGAAGTTCCAGATCGTGCACAACAAGGCGCAGGGTTACTACACCATCAAGTCCCTGGTCAATGGGAAGTACGTGAGCGCTGAGCTGGCTTACACGGGTGGGGGCTACGCCATGCTCCGGGCCCGGGCGGACAGCGTCGGCGATTACGAGAAGTTCCTGATTTCCTGATCTGCCGAAGGCATTCCTGGGCACGTGCCGCTGACCAGGAGGCCGACACGGCGTGATCGACCTGCGGGCCTCTGCCGTGCGCTCGCAGGTCGATCGATTACTCGTATTCCGCGGAACGGACGAACGGGCGGGTCTCTGGGAGACTCGCCCGTTTCTTTTGGCCGTGATCGGTCGATGCGGCCTTCGGCCTCGGTGTACGGGCGCCGCCCGCAGCGCGGCGCCGGTCGGTGAACGAAGGAGGTCAGGCCACCGGGGGGGCGAGGACGAAGGCGCACTCGCCGAAGGAGATCTCGTCGCCTTCACGGACGCGGGCCGGGCCGACCAGGCGCCAGCCGTTCAGCCGCGTGCCGTTGAGCGACCCGAGGTCGACCAGCAGCCACGACTCGGTCTCGCGGCGCAGCTCGGCGTGCACGCGCGAGACCGTCAGGTCGGTCAGCACCAGGTCGCACTCCGAGCCGCGGCCCACGACGTAGCGGGTGCGGCTGTCGGCGGGGAGCGCCAGCCGGGGCAGCCGGGGGCGGCGCCAGGCCGTCTCGATGCGCGTGGTCAGGTCGGACACCGAGGCCACGGCCTCGGTCAACCGGCGGCGCCACCGCCCGGACGGCGGAAGGTCGGAGACCAGATCGGTGAGCTCGACCTGGCTGCGGGCCCGTAGCGCGCGGTCGACCCGTCCGAGGAAGGTGTCGTGCGAGATCTGACCCTCGAGGGCGTGATCGCGGAGCTCGTTGATGGCGCGATCGCGGTCCCCATCGGAGGCGCGCACAGGCGGGTGCGTCGAGCTCATGTCCCGAGTATCAGGCTGGCAACGGTGAGGTGTCCAGATTATGCGGGATCTGTTGCGGCGGGCATACCGAGTATGCATACTCGGTATTCATGTCCATCAGGCACGGCCTGCTCGCCCTCCTGTCACAGGGGCCGAGGTACGGCTACCAACTGCGCGCCGAGTTCGAGGCGTCCACGGGGGCGACCTGGCCGCTCAACATCGGCCAGGTCTACACGACGCTCTCGCGCATGGAGCGCGACGGGATGGTGGCGCCGGGCGAGCAGGACGACCAGGGACGCGTCGTGTACGCGCTCACCGACAAGGGCCGGTCGGAGCTGGACCGGTGGTTCGCCACCCCCATCGCCCAGGCCGACCGGCCCAGGGACGAGCTGGTGATCAAGCTGGCGATGGCGGTCACCGCGCCCGCGGCCGACGTCCGGCGGGTCGTCCAGACCCAGCGCACCGCCACCATGCGCGCCCTGCAGGAGCTCACCCGTGCCAAGCGCGCCGTGACCGGGACCGCGCAGCGGCTGGTGCTCGACTCCATGATCTTCCAGGCCGAGGCCGAGCAGCGCTGGCTCGACCACTGCGAGACCGTGCTCGCCACATCACGGGAAACGGTCGTGTCCGCCGGTTCCCCGGAGACCACCGAGGCCGTACCCGCCACTTCTCAGGAGACCACCAATGACGACTGACCGCGTCGTCCGCCTCACCGGCGTGGCGCGCATCCACGGCAAGGGCGCCGGAGCCGTGCACGCCCTCAGAGACGTGAGCCTGGAGGTCGCCCCCGGTGAACTGGTCGCGGTGATGGGTCCGTCCGGATCGGGCAAGTCCACCCTGCTCAACGTCGCCGGCGGCCTGGACCGCCCGACGGCCGGTGACGTCACCGTCGAGGGCGCCGACCTCGGCGCGCTGTCGGCCCGTGAACTGGCGCGCCTGCGACGGCGGCACGTCGGGTACGTCTTCCAGGACCTCAACCTGATCCCCTCGCTGACCGCCGCCGAGAACGTCATGCTGCCGCGCGAGCTGGACGGCGTCCGCGCCCGCCAGGCCAGGCAGGAAGCGGTGGAGGTGCTCGGCGAGGTGGGCGTGGCCGAGGTCTCCGACCGCTTTCCCGACGAGATCTCCGGCGGGCAGCGCCAGCGGGTGGCCATCGCCCGCGCGCTGGTGGGGGAGCGGCGGCTGCTGCTCGCCGACGAACCGACCGGCGCCCTCGACTCGGCGACCGGCGAGGACATCCTGGCCCTGTTACGCGCCCGTTGCGATGCGGGAGCCGCCGTCCTCCTGGTCACCCACGAGCCCCGCCTGGCCGCCTGGGCCGACCGCGTCGTCTTCCTGCGCGACGGCGTGATCGCCGACAGCACCGCGGCGGTGACCGCGTGAACGCGCGGGGCGGCGGAGACGGCGTGGTCGGGCCGGACGGGGGTGACCCGGCGAAGGCGCCAGGCGGCGATGACCGTGCGAACGTGCCGGGCGGGGATGATCGCGTGGCCGGACAGGGCGGCGCCGGCGGGGGCACGGCCGATGATCGCGGGAGCGGCGGACGGACGAGGTCGCGCGTGAGCGGGCTGCGAGCGGCCCTGCGGCTGTCCTGGCGGGACGCCCGGCGGTTCAAGGGCAGGAGCGCCCTGGTCATCATCATGATCGGCTTGCCCGTCCTGGCGGTCACGGCGATGGCCGTCCTCCTCGTGACCTTCGACCTGACCCCTCGGGAGCGGCTGGACCGCGACCTGGGCAGGTCGGACGCGCGGATCGTCGCCAGGGCGCCGGGCCGGCCGGTGCAGCAGGACGATACGGGGCGATTCTGGACACTCAAGGATGCGAGGGCGGCGCAGAAGGCGCGGCCGGTGACGACGGACCGGCTGGCCGCACTGCTGCCTCCGGGCAGCCGCATTGTGCCGATCACCCCCGGACGGGAGCTCTACGCGGGCCCTGCTCTCGACCCCACCAGGGTGGTCGAGCTCGACCTGCGTGACCCGCTGACTCGGGGTCTCTATCCGCTCCGGCAGGGGCGGTTCCCCGCGAACCCGGACGAAGTCGTGGTGTCCTCCTGGCTCGCCCGGCACGGCGCTCCGCTCGGGTCGCGCATCCGGCTGTCCGGCTCGGCCACCGACCATCCGGTCGTCGGGGTCGTGGACGACGCCGACCGCCTCGACCTCGACGTGGTGGTCACGCTCCCCGCGCCCGAGGCGCGCGAGCGGGCGGTCGAATGGCTGGTGGACACGCCGGGGCCCGTGCGATGGAAGGACGTGCGGCGGTTGAACGCCGAGGGGTTGTCGGTGACCTCGCGCGCCGTGGTGACCGGCAGGGATTCCGGGACTTCATGGCGCATCCGGTCGGCTCCGAGGATGAGACCCGTGGACCTGGCCGTCGGCGGGCTGGTCGTGACGATGGTGGTGCTGGAGATCGTCCTGCTGGCCGGCCCCGCGTTCGCGGTGGGCATCCGGCGCCGCCGCCGCGAGCTGGCGCTGGTCGCCGCGCAGGGCGGCTCCACCCGCCACCTGCGGTCCATCGTGCTCGCCGACGGGTTCGTGCTCGGCGGTGTCGCCACGGTGCTCGGCGTGGCGGCGGGTCTCGCCGCCGCACGCGCCGCCGTCCCGATCCTGGAGAGCGTGAACGGCGCCGTCGCCGGACCGTACGAGGTGCCGATCCGCTATGTCGCCGCGGCCGCGGTGCTCGGCCTGGGCAGCGCGGTGGCGGCCGCGGTGGTGCCCGCCCGGCGGGCCGCCCGCGCCGACGTCGTCGCGGCGCTGGCCGGACGGCCGGCGCAGGCCCGAGTCCGGAACGGCCTTCCTCTGTCCGGCCTCGCGCTCGTCGCCGCCGGCTTCGTGATCACTCTTGGTTGGAGAACGAACCGCCGCGTCATCTCGTTGCTGGGCGACCTCAGCCTCGCGACCGGAGCGCTCTGCACGATGGTGGGGCTCGTCCTGCTCACCCCATGGCTGGTGCGGGTCGCGGGCCGGCTCGCCGCCTGCCTGCCGCTGCCATTCCGGCTGGCCGCGCGGGACGCGGTGCGCAACCGGGGACGTACCGCCCCGGCGGTCGCCGCCGTGGCCGCCGCGACGGCCGGATTGGCAGGGTGCATGATCGCCGCGGCCAGCGCGGAGACACGCTGGCTGCACGACTACCACCCCCAGGAGGTGGCCGGCGCACTGACGGTCGACATCGGCCAGCCGACGGACGAGCGGGCCGAACGCGTGCGCGCGGCGTTGCGGAGCGCGCTGCCGGGAGTGCCGCTGGCCGAGGTGTACCGGCCCGCGGACAACGTGGACGCCTACGGGATGCAGCTCGCCGACTGCGCGATCAGGACGGAGTGCGGAAGCCCGTACGATGGCAACGCCTCCCGCATCGGGGGGCCCGACCTGGCACGCTATCTCGCCGGCCGCGACGACCCCCGAGCGGCGGCCGCCCTGGCGGCGGGCAAGGTCCTGGTGTTCCGGCCCGGCGCGGTGCGTGCGGGCGCGGTGCGGCTGCGCGTGCTCGGCGGTGAGCCCCGAGAGGTCAGCGTGCCGGCCGTGGAGGTGCGCGCGGTTCGCGCCGCCGTCACCGACGTCCTGGTGCCGACGCGGACGGCGACGGAGCTCGGCTTCCGGCCGCGGCTCGCGGGGTTCGTCGTCGACCCCGGCCGCCACCGGGTGACGCCGGAGGAGGTGGACAAGATCCAGAGCCTGGCGAAGGCATGGCGGTCCGGCGTCTACGTCTACGTCGAGCGGGGCCCGGTGAACCCGATGGAGGTCACGCTGCTGGTCCTGGCGGGGGCGGCCGTCGTCCTGGTCCTGGGCGGGACGTTCGCCGCCACCGGCCTGGCCGTGGCCGACGCCCGGCCGGACCTGGCCACGCTCGGCGCGGTGGGCGCGCCGCCCGGCCTGCGGCGGCTGGTGACGCTCGGGCAGGCGTGGTTCGTGGCCGTGACGGGTATGGCCGCCGGCACGGTCGCGGGTCTGTCCCTCGGCGTGGCCGCCATGGAGTCGACGTCCATCGCGCACCGAGTGCGGGTCTACAACCCCATCACCGTTCCATGGGGCTCCATCGCCGCGCTGGTGGTCGCGTTGCCCCTGCTGGCGGGTCTGGTCGCCGCGGCGTTCACCCGAGCCCGGGTCACACCGCCTCGCCGCACGACCTGAGGCGGCCGGCTCGCCGGGCGCGGGGCGCAAGGGCCGCGGCCGCTGCCCTCGCACACGGGGCAGGGGCCGTCGACCAGCAGGCCGGGTCAGGCCGGGGTGCCACGGGAGGCGGTGCCGTCCGCGGTGGCGGGCTCGGCGGTGCCGGCCTTGGCCAGGTCGTCGGCGGTGAGGTCGTACTTGACCGTCATCCAGATGCCGAGGCCGACGATGACGGCCGGGATGACGGCCTGCGCCAGGATGATCGCGGTGAGCGCGCTGCCGGGCTGGGTGACCGGGTGCTCGGGGTCGGAGGAGACGAAGCCTCCCGCCGCGAGCACCACGCCGACCACCGCGGCGCCGAGCGCGGCCACCGCGCTCTCCACGGCCGTCCACAGGCCGGTGAACACCCCGCCCCTGCGCTTGCCGCTGCGTGCCGAGTCGTGGGCGATCACGTCGGCCAGCATGGAGAACTGCAGGAGCTGCAGGCCGGCGTACCCGACGCCGATCACCAGCGTCGCCAGGTGGGCGTAGAGCGCGCCGAAGACCGGGGTGAGCGCGACCGCCAGGCCGCCGACGAGGAACAGCGCGCCGGCCAGGAGCATCGCGCCCCGCTTGTCCATCTTGCGCGCCGCCCACACCCACAGCGGCATGGTGATCAGCATGGGCCCCACCAGTGCGGCGAACAGGGTGCTGGTGGCCGAGACGTCCTCGACGATGTACGAGGCGAAGTACGGGGCGCCGGCCAGCATCACCCCGGCCGCGAGCGTCTGGGCGCTGGAAAGGCCGAGCAGCCACATGAACGGACGGCTGGCCCGCGCCGCGGCCAGCTGGGTGCGCAGGCTCGACTCCGGCTCGACGGCGCCCGTCATCGGGGCCTTGGCCGTGCCGAGGAAGGAGGCCAGCATGGACAGCAGCAGCAGCACCCCGAAGGCGATGCCCATCGTGCGGTAGCCGTCCAGCGAGTGCGCCGCGATGGCGGGCGCGATGATGCCGCTCAGCGCGATGGCGAGCGCCACGAAGATCATGCGCCACTGCAGCAGCGAGGTGCGCTCGTGGTAGTCGCCGGTCATCTCGGCGGGCATCGCCTTGAACGGCACCTCGTACAACGCGTACCCGGTGGCGGCCAGCAGGAAGAAGGCGCCGACGAACAGGGCCGCCGGCGTGCCGGTCAGCGGCGGGCCGGAGAAGGTGAGCGCGAAGGCCGCCGGCAGGATCGCCGCGCCGGCCAGCAGCCAGGGCCGCCGCGGGCCCCAGCGGGAGACGGTGCGGTCCGACCACTGGCCGACCAGCGGGTTGATGACCAGGTCCCACGCCTTGGGGGCGAAGACCACGACGCCGGCCAGCAGCGCGGGGACCGCCAGGATGTTGGTCATGTAGAACAGCAGCAGCAGGCCGGGGATGGCGCTGAAGGTGGCGGTGCAGAACGAGCCCACACCGTAACCGAGCCGGACGCTTCGCGGGACGGCCGTGACGGGAGTCGCCGTGGTCGAAGGAACCATTGCGCCATTACAGACCAGCAAGCGTTTGGCCGCCAGCCCTCCCGGGCCGCAGCTCGGTGACGATCGTGCGGCGCCACCCCGCCTGCCCTGCCCTGCCCGCTCGGCCTGCCATGCCGCCACCCCGTCGGCGGTCCTCGCCGTCCCGTCCGGCATCCCGTGGGCCGTCCTTGCCGTGCCCTCCGGCGCCGTCCCGGTCACACCGTCCGGGCGGCGCTTCGGCGATCCGCGTACCGGTTCGTCGCATGCCCCGTCGGTCGTCCTCGCCGTCCCGTCAGACGCTCTTCGCCACACCGTTCGGCCGGCGGTTCCGGCGGTCCGGGCTCCGGGTCGTCCGCCGGCTCCCGTGGCCCGTCCGTTGGGCCTTGACCGGCGTTTCGCCGAGGCGTGGTCAAGGCGGCGGGCCCGGTCG
This sequence comes from Sphaerisporangium sp. NPDC005288, assembly GCF_040607475.1. Lineage (NCBI taxonomy): Bacteria > Bacillati > Actinomycetota > Actinomycetes > Streptosporangiales > Streptosporangiaceae > Sphaerisporangium > Sphaerisporangium sp. NPDC005288. The sequence goes on from NZ_JBEXGT010000024.1 coordinate 59,825, forward strand.
TTTCGGGGCTTCCGGGAGGCGGCGCGGGCCGGGCCGGAAAGTCAGGAACCGGAGTCAGAGCGCGGCGGGGGGACGGGACGGCGGGCGGTCGCCCGTCCCCGGCCGCGCCGGGCTCGACGGTGGCCGGGGATCAGGGGCGGCCGGGGTCAGCAGTCGGAGACGTCGGCGCACACGACGTGGGCGCCGAGCTCGATCATGCGGCGTTCGGTGTTGGCGTCCGCCACGCGGGCCATGAGCACCGGCGCCTCGCTGGCCGCCAGCTGCGGCAGCCGGGCGCGGACCATGCGGTGCAGGTCGCGGACGATGTCCTCGGCGTCACGGGTGTGCACCTTGACGTGCAGCATGATCCCCGAGGAGCCGGAGACCGTGCGGGCCTCGGAGATCCAGACGTGGTGCACCAGCGGGAAGTCGCGCAGCAGCTCGGAGATCGCCACGCGCAGCGCCGGCAGGATCGGATGGGCGCACCGCTTGTACCCGGGATCGACCTGCTGCATCGGCCCCGACAGGTGGGGGCGCGGAGCGGGGATCCACGCCCTCGCGGGGGCGTCGTGCGCGCTCTGCGCCACGGGGGCGGTCAGCGTCTCGTTCCGCCCGAAGGCCGGCGCGCTCGGCACGGTGCTGTGGCGGGACACCGTGGCCATCGCGCCGGTGGCGTAGGCCGTGGGCGACGCGCTGGACAGGGCCGGCGCGTGCTGGCCGCTCCGCGTGGAGGCGAGATAGCGCTGAAGGTCCTCGATGGGGACGGCCGCCGCCGCCGGTCCCGCCGCGTCGATGACGATCTCCCGCACACCGGTGACGCGCTGGATGTCGAGGATGGTGTCGGCGTCGCACGCCGACAACGAGTGGTTGCCGCGGTGCCGTGCGTAGGTGCTCGGACCGGTGTACCCGAGCAGGACGCGATCACCGGCCTGCGTCGTGCCGAGCACGACGGACCGGTCGGGGCGCACGGCCACCAGGATGCCCCACTCGGCAAGAGCCGCCAGTAGTCGGTGCGGGCTGCCGTGCTGCGCGAGCACTTCTCCGAGAGCGGGGTTCCCGATGCTCATACGACAAACGATAGGTAGTAGGACACGGCTTATCAGCCTAATCGTCAAGAAATGTTGTGAGCAATACCAAGATGGCGGCTCGCGCGTGGAATCCCGCGCAGGTGGGTAAGCGGCCCGCGTCTCACATGCCGGACGGCTCGGCCGAGCCGAATAACCTCGCATACCGGACAGAACGCCCAGGTCGGCGTGCCTCGCGAAGCGGTCGGTGGCGGCGAAATCGTCTCAGATAGTGGACGTTTTGGGCCTCGATGGCGCCAAGAAGGTTCCCGCGGCCTACCGGGCCGGCCGCAGGCGGACGCAGAATCTCGTGTGGCCGATCGTTCCGGACCCCGCGCGGTCCGATCGTGGTCGGTCGTCCCGGATGCCTGTGTGGCCGCGGGCGGCGCGGCGTCTCGGATGGCGGACGCTCGTGAGTGCTTTCACAAGCCCGGATAGACTCGAACCTTGTCCGTGCATCCGCACTTCCCAAAGGACTACCCGTGAACAAGCCCGTCGTCCTGGTCGCAGAGGAGCTGTCCGAAGCTGGTCTGGCCGTGCTCGGAGCGGACTTCGAGGTCCGTCACACCGACGGCGCCGACCGCTCGCAGTTCCTGCCCGCTCTCGCCGAGGTGGACGCGCTGATCGTGCGCAGTGCCACCCAGGTGGACGCCGAGGCGCTCTCCCACGCGCCCCGCCTGCGCGTCGTCGCCCGAGCCGGGGTCGGCCTGGACAACGTCGACGTGGAAGCCGCCACCAAGGCCGGTGTCATGGTCGTCAACGCGCCGACCTCCAACATCACCAGCGCCGCCGAGCACACCGTCGCCCTGATCCTCGCCAGCGCCCGCAACGTCGCCCAGGGGCACGGCGCGCTGAAGAACGGCGAGTGGAAGCGCTCCAAGTACACCGGTGTCGAGCTCGACGAGAAGGTCGTGGGCATCCTCGGCCTGGGCCGCATCGGCCAGCTGGTGGCGCAGCGCCTGGCCCCGTTCGGCGTCGAGCTGATCGCCTACGACCCCTACCTGCAGCCGGCCCGCGCCGCGCAGATGGGCGTCCGGCTGGTCTCGCTGGAGGAGGTGCTCAAGCAGGCCGACTTCATCACCGTGCACCTGCCCAAGTCCAAGGAGACCATCGGGCTCATCGGTGACCGGGAGCTGCACACGGTCAAGCCGTCGGTCCGCATCGTCAACGTCGCCCGCGGCGGCATCGTGGACGAGGCCGCCCTCTACGCCGCCATCAAGGAGGGCAGGGTCGCCGGCGCCGGCATCGACGTGTTCGCCAAGGAGCCCTGCACCGACAGCCCGCTGTTCGAGCTCGACAGCGTCGTGGTCACCCCGCACCTCGGCGCCTCGACCCACGAGGCCCAGGAGAAGGCCGGCACCCAAGTCGCCCGCAGCGTCAAGCTCGCGCTGGCCGGCGAGTTCGTCCCGGACGCCGTGAACGTCCAGGGCGGCGCCGTCGCCGAGGACGTCAAGCCGGGTCTGCCGCTCGCCGAGAAGCTCGGCCGGGTCTTCACTGCCCTCGCGGGCGAGGTCGCCACCCGCCTGGACGTCGAGATCCGCGGCGAGATCGCGGCCCATGACGTGCGGGTGCTCGAGCTGGCCGCGCTGAAGGGCGTGTTCACCGACGTCGTCGAGGACTCGGTGACCTACGTCAACGCCCCGCTGCTCGCCAAGGACCGCGGCGTGACGGTCGAGCTGGTGACCAGCGACGAGAGCCCCGACTGGCGCAACGTCGTCACCGTCAGGGGCGTGCTGGCCGACGGCCGCACCGTGTCGGTGTCCGGCACGCTGTCCGGGCCGCGCCAGATCACCAAGATCGTCGAGGTCAACGGCTTCCAGATGGAGATCGAGCCGACCGAGCACCTGGCGTTCTTCACCTACGCCGACCGGCCGGGCATCGTCGGCATCGTGGGCAAGATCCTCGGCGAGCGCGAGGTGAACATCGCCTCCATGCAGGTCTCGCGGGACGCCAAGGGCGGGCGGGCGCTCATCGCGCTCACCGTGGACTCCTCCATCCCGGCCGAGGTCGTCGACCAGATCGCCCAGGAGATCGGCGCCGAGGGCGGCCGCACGGTGGACCTCGCCGACTGATCGCCCCGCCGCCTCCCGGCTCGGTTCCGCGGGAGGCCGGCACCCCTTTTCGCACGCTGAGCGATGGCCGAAGGCCCGCCGCCCGTCCGGGTGGCGGGCCTTTGTCGTCTCACATATCGAGATACTAGGTCTTCCTAGCAGACAGGCTCGCTACTGGCAGGTAACGTGGTCGGAGATGACGCGCCAGGTACTCGTAGTCCTTGCCTGCCGCGGCGGGGCCTGATAAGGGCAGGCCGGCGACCCGCCGCGGTGATGCCGCTGTTCGCCCGGCCGTGAGACCCGCGGCCCTTCCGTTCCGTGACCCGGAGCGGGGAGCCGCCCGGAGTGCGGGTTCGCGATCCGAGATCCGCGCGATCCAGTCGATCCAGTCCATCCGGCTGTTTCACCGTGTTCATCGAGGTTCCGCCGAGGTCCGCCGAGGTCCGTCGAGGTTCCGTCCGACCCATCCGACCGCGTGCGCCGACGCGCGCATGCCCACCAGCGAGCGAGACGTGCCATGTACGACATGTATCCCTGGAACAGTCCCACCACCGAAGAGCACCGCCACGAGGACGAGACGCCCGACCCCGTGCAGACGGCGCTCGACCGCCGCGACAACGGCGGCCTGCCGGAGAACTGACCGCCTGCCGGAGAACTGACGGTTCGCTGGAGAACCGGCAGCCCGCCGGAGAAACCCGCGGCCCGCTGGAGACCGCCACGGCCCGCTGGACGACCAGCGGTCACGCCCCTCCCGGCCGGCTCGCGTCTTCCCGTACCGAGCGGCCGCTCGCGGTCAGCGCCAGCGCCAGCGCGCCGAACAGCGGCGCGTCGTCGACGAACCTGGCCGCCGTGATCTCGGGCGGGAACGGGACCGCCCGGCGGATCTCGGCCGTCAGCCGGGGCATGATGTGGTGCGACGCGCCCATCAGCCCGCCGCCGACCACCACGCGTTCGGGGTCGAGCACCACGCACACGTTGGCGACCGCCATCGCCAGTGCCGCGACGGCCCTGTCCAGCAGCGCCCGCACCGCCGGATCGTCGCCGGCCTCGAAGAGCGAGGCGGCGCTCACCGGCCGTCCCAGGAGCGCCGCTCCATGCCGCGCCAGCGCGTGCCCTGAGATGATCTCCTCGAGCGGCGCGTGGCCTTCGCTGAACGCGAGGTCCCCCGGCTCGCCGAGCAGGTACCCGATCTCGCCCGCCGCGCCGTGCGCCCCCGGCGCCACCCTCCCGTCGACCACGAGCGCCGCCGCGAGGCCGGTGCCGAGGTTGAGGTAGAGCCCCGTTCCGACGCCGCGGAGCGCGCCCCAGCGCAGTTCCGCGGCGGCCGCCGCGTTGACGTCGTTGTCGATCGCGACCGGCGTGTCGCCGAACTCCTCCCGGAGCAGCCGGGGAAGCTCCAGCCCCTCCCAGCCGGGCACGGTCGGCGCGAGGCGCACCGTCTCCCCCCTGATCACCCCGAACGTGGACACCCCGACCGCCTGGAGCGTTCCCGACCGGCCCGCGAGCTCGGCGGCGGCGTCGAGGGACCTGCGCAGCACCTGCTGGGCGCCCTCGTCGCCCCGGGTCGGCAGCCGCACCTTGCGCAGCGGCCGGTCGACGTCGTCCGCCGAGGCGGTGGCGAGGGCGACCTTGGTGCCGCCGAAGTCGATGCCGAGCAGGACCCGCCGGCTCACGGGGTGCTTCCGCGGCGGGCCAGCGAGTCGATCGCCACGGCCAGGGCCAGGACGCTCGCGGTGACCATGTAGCGCACCGAGGAGTCGAGGTTCAGCAGCAGCATGCCGTTGGTGATCGCCTGGATCACCAGGATGCCGAGCAGCGCCGCGTAGGTCCGCCCCCGCCCGCCGAACAGAGACGTGCCGCCGATGACGGCCGCCGCGATGGCCATCAGCAGCATGTCGCTGCCGCCGGAACTCTGGTTGACCGCCGACAGGCGGCTGGCCGCCAGGATGCCGCCGAACGCGGCGAGGCTTCCCGACAGCACGAAGGCGAGCACGCGGATGCGGGTCACGTTGATGCCCGCGCGCCGGGCCGCCTCGGCGTTGCCGCCCACGGCGTACATCCAGCGCCCGAAGGCGGTGTGCCGCAGCACCAGGTCCAGAATGACCACGAGCGCCGCGAAGATGACCAGCAGCAACGGCACGCCCCGGTCGGCCTGCAGCACGATGACCGCCGCCGCGAGCACCACGGCGAGCAGACCCGCGCGGACCACCGCCCAGGAGGCGGGCCCGACGGGCAGATCGGCGGCGATCCGGAGCCGCCGGCCGAGCAGCAGGGAGCCGCCGTAGGCGCCGACGAGCGCCACGGCGAGCGTCCAGGCGAGCCACGGCGGCAGCCACGTGTCGCTCAGTTTCGCGACGAATCCGTCGAAGGGCAGGTTGATGGTGCCGCGCTCGCCGAGCAGGAACAGCAGCAGCCCCTGCCATCCGATCAGCCCGGCCAGCGTGACCACGAAGGACGGCATCCGGACCCTGGTGAACAGCAGGCCGTGCACCAGCCCGATCGCCGCGCCCGCCGCGACCGCCACCACGATGGCGAGCAGCGGGTTCCAGCCCTGCCGGACGTTCATGATGGTCATGATGACCGCGCACAGGCCGCTCACCGAGCCGGCGGCCAGGTCGATCTCGCCGAGGAGCAGCACCATGATGATGCCCAGCGAGATCGTCCCGGTGGCCGCCATCTGCAGGGCCAGGTTGGTCAGGTTCTCCGGTGACAGGAAGTGCTCGTTCAGCGATCCGAACACGACGGCGATCGCGATCAGGCCGCCGACGACGGGCCAGGCGCCGAGGTCGCCGCGCCGCATCCGTTCCACGGCCCGCTTCGGGCTGTAGGGCTTGTGCGCGGGCCGCACGGTCGTCGAGCTCATGCGGCGGCTCCGGTGATGGCGGCCACGATGGACTCCTGTGAGGTGTCGGCCGTACGGAACTCCCCGGCGTTGCGCCCGAGGCGCAGCACGACGACGCGGTCGCTGACGGCCCGGACGTCGGCCAGGTTGTGCGAGATGAGCAGGACGGCCAGCCCGCGGGCGCGCAGCCGCCGGATCAGGCCGAGGACCTGGGCGGTCTGCTCGACGCCGAGGGCGGCGGTGGGCTCGTCGAGGATGACCAGCCGGGGCTCGCCGATCAGGGCGCGGGCGATCGCCACCGACTGGCGCTGTCCGCCCGACAGCATGGCGACCGGCACCCGGATGTCGCGGATGCGCACGTCGAGCTGGGTGAGCAGGTCGCGGGCCGCCCGTTCCATGCGGATGTGGCCGAGCACGGACCAGCGCCGCCGCTCCGAGCCGAGGAACAGGTTGGCCACGACGTCGAGGTTCTCGCAGAGGGCGAGGTCCTGGTAGACGGTCGAGATGCCCATGGCTTGCGCGTCGTGCGGGTTGCCGACGCGAACCGGGCGATCGTCGATGGTGATCTCCCCGCTGTCGGGGGAGATGACGCCGGAGATGGCCTTGACCAGGGTGGACTTGCCCGCGCCGTTGTCGCCGACGAGCGCCACCACCTCGCCCGGGCGCAGGTCCAGGCTCACGCCCTCCAGGGCCTGGACCGCGCCGTACCGCTTGGAGATGTCCTTCGCGCGGATCATCTAGCTGATGCCCGCCTTGGCGCAGGCGGCGGCCGTCTCGCCCTTGCAGATGTCCGCGGCCTTGTAGAAGCCGTCCTTCACGATGGTGTCCTTCACCTTGTCCGCGGTGACCGCGATCGGGTCGAGCAGGAAGGCGGGGATGTCGGCGGTGCCGTTGTTCACCGTGGTCGCGGCGGCGGGCTTGTCGCCCCTGCCGACCGCCACCGCCAGTTCGGCCGACTTCTCCGCCTCGCTCCTGATGTCGAGGTAGATGGTCATGTACTGCTCGCCGGTCAGGATGCGCTGGACGGCGGCCAGTTCGGCGTCCTGGCCGGTGATGGGCGGCGTCGGGTCGTACCCGGCGCGCTTCATCGCGGCGATCGCGCCGCCCGCCATGCCGTCGTTGGCGGACAGCACGCCGACGATCTGGTCGCGGCCGAGGGCGGTGACGGCCTGCTCCATCTCCTGCTGGGCCTTGTCGGGGCTCCAGTCGGGGGTGTCGAACTCCCGGCCGATCTTGACCTTGCCGTCCAGGACGTTGTGGGCGCCCTTCTTGTAGTCGGCGGAGCTCGGGTCGGTGGTCGCACCGTTGATCATGACGATCTGGCCCTTGGCCGCCGTGCCGTTCTTGGTGAGCGCGTCCAGGAGGGCCTGGCCCTGCATCTCGCCCACCCGCACGTTGTCGAAGGAGACGAAGTAGTCGTAGCCGATGCCCGAGATCAGCCGGTCGTAGGCGATGACCGGGACCTTCTTCTGCTTGGCCTGGTTGACCAGGGGTGCGACCGCGGCGGCGTCCACCGCGTCGAGCACGAGCACGTCGGCGCCCTGGGTGAGGGCCGCCTCGACCTGTTGCTGCTGCTTGGCGGCGTCCTGGTCGGCGTTGGAGTACAGCAGTCGGCAGTCGGGGCACAGGCTCTTCACCTTGGCCTCGAACAGCGGCCGGTCGAAGGACTCGTACCGGGTGGTCTTGGACTCGGGGAGGAAGAGCGCGATGGTCGGGGCCTTCTCGCCGTTCTCGCCGCCGGTGCCGGCCTGTCCGGTGGTTGAGGTGGTCGTGCCGGTGGAAGCGCCGCACCCTGTCGCCAGCGCCGCCGCGACCAGGGGGACCGCGAACCATTTCGCCCTCATGCTTGCCTCTCAGGTGGTTCGAGGAGTTCTTGGCAGCATGCTGGACTTCGCGGGCCGCGTTTGGCAAGGTCTTTAACAAACTTGCGCGCGACCGTGACACGAGGCGGCCTGTGCCAATCTGGGGGCGTGGTGAGCAGCGGCGGTACGGCCAGCACGACAGCGGTGCTGCGCGTCATGAACGAGCGCGCGGTCTTCGCGGAGATCTTCAAGCTGGGCAAGGTGTCCCGGCCCGAGCTCGCGCAGGCCACCGGGCTGTCCAAGCCGACGATCTCCATGGCCCTGACCGATCTCGAACGCGCCGGCCTGGTACGGCCCGTGGGCCTGCGCGCCGGCAACACCGGGCGCGCCGCCCTGCTGTACGAGATCCGGCCGCAGGCCGGCTGGGTCCTCGCCGTCGACGTCGGAAGGGAGTTCGTCCGGCTGGCCCTGGCCGACCTGGTCGGCGACATCGCCGCCCGCAGGGACGAGCACCGCAGAGGCGGCGAGACCCCCGACGAGCTCGTCGCCTGGCTGGGCGGCCTGGCACGCGAACTGGTCGACGAGGCGGGCGCGGCGCTCGCGGACATCACGCTGACGGTCTTCGGCACGCCCGGCATCCACGACAAGGAGACCGGCTCACTCCAGCTCGCCCCGAACCTCCCCGGCTGGGACCGGCCCGGAGCGATCGAACTGCTGGCGGGCGTCGCCGCCGACGCGCCGTACGTCGTGGAGAACGACGTCGACCTCGCCGCTGTCGGGGAGGGTGCCTACGGCCTCGGCCAGGGGGTCGACCACTTCGCCCTGGTCTGGATCGGCACCGGCATCGGCATGGGCGTCGTCATCGACGGCAAGCTCTACCGCGGCGCGCAGGGCGCCGCCGGCGAGATCTCCTACATGCCGGTCGGCGAGGGGGACCCGCTGGTCAACCGCGGCCGGGGCATGCTGGAGTCCGTGGCGTCCGCCGACGGCGTGGTCGCGCTCGCCACCCGGCTCGGCATGGAGGGCGTGACCAGCGCGAAGGACGTCTTCGACGCCGCCCGGGCCGCCGACCCGGTCGCCCGCCGGGTCGTCGCCATCGAGGCCGACCACATCGCGCACGCCCTGGCCGGGGTGATCGCCGTGCTCGACCCCCAGCTCGTCGTGCTGGGCGGCGGCATCGGCGTCCAGGCGGGCGACCTGCTGATCGGCCCGGTCACCGACTGCCTGCGCGACCTGGTGGCGCTGCGCGTCCCCATGATCGAGGCGTCCGACCTCGGCACGGAGGCGGTGCTGCTCGGCGCGATGGCCGTGGGCCTCACCGCGGCCCGCGACCTGGTCTTCGAGCGAGCCATCGCCCAGGTTCCCCCGCTCTGACGCGCCGATCGTGTCCGAGCGGTGAGATGACGTGCCCGGCCGTCGAGACGGACCGGTAGGCTACGTGCATGCGGGATTCTCACGACATCCGTCTGGCCGTCATCCCAGGAGACGGCATCGGCGGTGAAGTGGTCGCGGAAGGGCTGAAGGTCCTCCAGGCCCTCGGTCTGAAGGTGGAGACCACCACCTATGCGCTGGGCGCCGCCCACTACCACGCCACCGGCGAGATCCTGGCCGAGGAGACCCTGGCCGAGCTGCGCGGGTACGACGCCATCCTGCTGGGCGCCGTCGGCCACCCGAGCGTGCCGCCCGGCGTCCTCGAGCGCGAGCTGCTGCTCAAGCTGCGCTTCGAGCTCGACCACTACGTCAACCTGCGCCCGGTCAAGCTCTTCCCCGGCGTCGAGACCCCGCTCGGCAAGGCCCGCCCCGACGACATCGACATGATCGTCGTCCGCGAGGGCACCGAGGGCCCCTACGCCGGCGCCGGCGGCGTCATGCGCCGCGGCACCTCGCAGGAGATCGCCACGCAGGAGAGCCTGAACACCGCCTTCGGCGTCGAGCGCGTCGTGCGCTACGCCTTCGACAAGGCCATGACCCGTCCCCGCAAGAAGCTCACGCTGGTCCACAAGACCAACGTGCTGACCTACGCGGGCGATCTGTGGGCCCGCGTCGTCGAGCGGGTCTCCGCCGAGTATCCCGAGATCACCACCGACTACTGCCACGTCGACGCCGCGTCCATGTTCTTCGTGACCGACCCCAAGCGCTTCGACGTCATCGTCACCGACAATCTGTTCGGCGACATCCTCACCGACCTCGGCGCGGCCGTCGCGGGCGGCATCGGCCTGGCCGCCAGCGGCAACGTCAACCCCGCGACACCCGGGACGGCGTCCTGGGCGCCCAGCATGTTCGAGCCCGTCCACGGCAGCGCTCCCGACATCGCCGGGCAGGGCAAGGCCGACCCGACGGCGGCGATCCTGTCGGTCGCCATGATGCTCGACCACCTCGGGCTGACCGCCGAGGCCGCCCGCATCGAGCAGGCCGTGGCCGTCGACCTCGTCGAGCGCCAGGCCGACTGGGTCTCGCGCACCACTCGCGAGATCGGCGACGACATCACCGCACGAGTAACCGGCTGAGGGGCTGCCCTACGCCGACCGACGCGCATGGTGGCCCCCGCCCGGGGCCGCCGTGCGCGTTTTCGCGTTCTGCGCACCAGGTGAGCCACCGGGGCAAGGCCATACCGACACACTCCCGTATGCCCATTTGATGCAGTAGTTTCCCGTTACCTGGTCCGTCGCAGAATGGATGCAGGCGCGACCGACAGAGCAGAGAAGGATCCGACATGACGACCGCTCAGCAGCTCAGCTTCGACGTGCAGCTCTCCGGCGCCGCTCGCACTCCGGCCGAGCGCGAGCGCGTACTGGCGGACCCCGGTTTCGGGCAGACCTTCACCGATCACATGATCTCCATCGACTTCACCGAGGGACGCGGCTGGCACGACGCACGCCTCACCCCGTACGGGCCGCTGACGCTCGACCCGGCCACCTCGGTGTTCCACTACGCCCAGGAACTGTTCGAGGGGCTGAAGGCCTACCGGCAGTCCGGCGGCTCGATCGTGGCCTTCCGCCCGTACGCCAACGCGGCCCGCTTCAACCGGTCGGCCGCCCGCATGGCGATGCCCGAGCTCCCCGAGCAGAGCTTCGTGGAGTCGCTGGAACTGCTGGTGCAGACCGACCGCGACTGGGTGCCGACCACCGAGGGACACAGCCTCTACCTGCGCCCCTTCATGATCGCGACCCAGCCGGCGCTCGGGGTGAACTACCCCTCCCGCACCTACAGGTACATGGTGATCGCCTCGCCGGCCGGGGCGTACTTCTCCGGCGGCGTCAAGCCGGTCTCGGTGTGGCTGTCGCAGGACTACACCCGCGCCGCGCCCGGCGGCACCGGGTTCGCCAAGTGCGGCGGCAACTACGCCGCCGCGTTCGTGGCGCAGCGGCAGGCCGTCGAGAACGGCTGTGACCAGGTCGTCTGGCTCGACGCCTTCGAGCACCGTTACGTCGAGGAGATGGGCGGGATGAACCTGTTCTTCGTCTTCGGCGACCGCTTGCTCACCCCCGACCTGACCGGGACGCTGCTGCCCGGCATCACCCGCGACTCGCTGCTCACCCTGGCCGACGACCTCGGCCTGACCGCCGAGGAGGGAAAGATCTCCATCGACGAGTGGCGCGCGGGCTGCGAGTCCGGCGAGCTGACCGAGGTCTTCGCCTGCGGCACGGCCGCCGTCATCACCCCGGTCGGCTCGGTCAAGGGCGTCGACGGCGGCTGGACCGTCGGCGACGGCACCCCCGGCAAGCTCACCCTCCAACTCCGCGACGAACTCATGGGCGTCCAGTACGGCACCCGCCCCGACCCCCACAACTGGGTCCACAAGATCTGCTGACCCACCACGTCCAGCCCGGTCGTCCGTGACCGGGCTGGACGTTCGCTTCTCTCAGCCTCCCAGCTTGCCGGTGTCGAGTGTGAAGCCCCAGGGCTCCGGCAGCTCCAACGGAGCTCCCAGAGTCACCTCGGTCTGCTGCTCGTAGCCGTCTGGAGCGGGGCGGCTGAAGAGTCGAGCCTTTCGCTCGAATCCGTCGATCACCAGAAGGAGTGGGACTCCGCCCGCGGCGCAGTTCTTGGGCTTGGTCACGTGATCGTCGTGGACGCTGCTTTTGGAGACGACCTCCACGGCGAGTAGGGACGCATAGCCATGTACCTGGTCGCTGCCCCACATCGGAGGGTTGGCCGGGACCACGGTGAGGTCTGGCCGGTAGCGGTCCATCTGAGGTCCGAGGAAGATGGCGATGTCGTTCCAGATCTTCCAACCGCGCTCGACGGCGACGGCGAGCAGCTGGGAAAGAAGCAGGAAGACGATGTCATTGTGCTCTCCGGTCGGCATCTCCCTCACCACGATCCGACCGTGAATGATCTCCAGCTTGCGTGCTTTACCCAGGCGGGTGTCGAGATCGAGGTAGATCTCCTCAAGCTGGGCGTATTCGGCGAGAGCCGCTGCCTCAATGGGCGCCGTGTCGATATGGGGAGTGATGGGCGACATATCTTGATCTCCCCTCGGTGGTGCGATGGGCTTGTCCAGGACCTTGGCCATAGGTGCATCATCCCCTCCAGGCGGGTTGCGTAACGTTGCTTTACCGTCGCTTAGCGTAAGGGGGATGAGTTGCGGTCCGCCGGAAATCGAGGATGCCTGTGGATGACGGTGGGGCCGGCGGGGCGCGGGTGACGGCGGACGTCCGGATGGTGAGATCGATGTGCCATATGGTGGCGGCGTGTGGCAGACTACGGGCACCATGTTCTACGGTCTGCTCATTATCAGCAGGCGCGCTGGCTGAAAAGGGACACCGCCAGCGCGCAGACCTCTCACGTCCGTGAGGGGTCTTTTTGTTTGGGCCGGCTTTCCGGGCCCGACGGCGGACATCGCGCGCGGCGAACGCAAGAAGGCACCCCGCGAAGGAGACAAACCATGGCCGACGACCGCTTCCATGTGTACGACACGACGCTGCGCGACGGCGCGCAACAGGAGGGGCTGTCCCTCACCGTCGCCGACAAGCTCGCCGTGGCCCGCCACCTGGACGACCTGGGCGTCGGCTTCATCGAAGGCGGCTGGCCGGGGGCCAACCCCAAGGACACCGAATTCTTCCGGCGGGCTCGGACCGAGCTCGACCTGAAGCACGCGCAGCTCGCCGCGTTCGGCGCGACCCGCCGAGCCGGAGTGAAGGCGGCCGACGACCCGTTGGTCGCCGCCTTGCGCGAATCCGGCGCGCCGGTCGTGACCCTTGTCGCCAAGAGTCACGACCGGCACGTCGAACTGGCCCTTCGCACGACCCTCCAGGAGAACCTCGCGATGATCCGCGACACGGTCTCCCACCTGCGCGCGGAGGGGCAGAGGGTCTTCCTGGACGCCGAGCACTTCTTCGACGGCTACAACTCCAACCCCGCCTACGCGCTGGAGGTGCTGCGCACCGCCGCCGAGGCCGGCGCCTCGGTCATCGCGCTGTGCGACACCAACGGCGGCATGCTGCCCGACGAGCTGGCCGACGTCGTCCACCAGGCGGCCGGCACGGGCGCCCGCATCGGCATCCACTGCCACGACGACACCGGCTGCGCCGTCGCCAACACCCTGGCCGCCGTGCGGGCGGGCGCCACCCACGTCCAGGGCTGCGCCAACGGGTACGGCGAGCGCTCCGGCAACGCCAACCTGTTCACCGTCGTCGCCAACCTGCAGCTCAAGCGGGGCTTCGACCTGGTGCCCCGGGAGTCCCTGGCCGAGATGACCCGCATCGCCCACGCGATCACCGAGGTCACCAACGTCACGCCCAACTCCCACGCGCCCTACGTCGGCGTCTCGGCGTTCGCCCACAAGGCCGGGCTGCACGCCAGCGCGATCAAGGTCGACCCGAACCTCTACCAGCACATCGACCCGGCCGAGGTCGGCAACGACATGCGCATGCTCGTCTCCGACATGGCCGGGCGGGCCTCGGTGGAGCTGAAGGGCAAGTCGCTCGGCTACGACCTCACCTCCCAGCAGTCGCGCGAGCTGGTCGACCGGGTCAAGGACCTGGAGTCGCGCGGGCACACCTTCGAGGCCGCCGACGCCTCCTTCGAGCTGCTGCTGCGCGACACCGTGACCGGCGAGCGGCGCAGGCACTTCACCGTCGAGTCCTGGCGGGTCATCGTCGAACGGCGCCCCGGCGGCGACGTGGTCAGCGAGGCCACGGTCAAGCTGCACGCCAAGGACGAGCGCATCGTCGCCACCGGCGAGGGCAACGGCCCGGTCAACGCGCTCGACCGCGCCGTCCGCCTGGCCCTGGAGAAGCTGTACCCCGAGCTGGCCGAGGTGGAGCTGATCGACTTCAAGGTCCGCATCGTCGAGGGCACCCACGGCACCGGGGCCGTCACCCGCGTCCTGGTCACCTCCAGCGACGCCAGCGGCGAGTGGGCGACGGTCGGCGTGGACGAGAACATCATCGAGGCCTCCTGGCAGGCGCTCGAGCAGGCCGTGACCTATGGCCTCCTGCGGGCGGGCCACGCCGCGTAGCGCTCGGCCGGCCGGGCTTCGTTCAACCGAGTGTGCGGGGCTCAGCCGGTTGTTCAGGGTTCGGCCGGCTCTTCAGGGCTCAGCCGGTCGTGTGCCGCTCGGCCGGCCTGGCGTTCGGCCCGTCACACAGGGTTCAGCCCGCTGCCGGCCGGGCGCCGGAGTCGCCGAGAAGATCGCGGACGTAGCTGACCTCGGGGACCGACGTCCGGCCGATGTTCCACAGCGACCGTCCCCCGTCGGCGTGGAAGCCGGCGCGCTCGTAGAAGCGGCGGGCGCGGCGGTTGGCCTCCAGCACCCAAAGGCGCAGGGTGGTGAACCCGGCGCGGTCGGCGCGGGCGAGCAGTTCGCGCATCAGCGCTTGGCCGATGCCCGTGCCGATCGCGTCCGGCAACGCGTACAGCGCGTAGATCTCCCCGTCCAGGGCCGTGCAGCCCTCGTCGCGGCAGGGGCCCAGCGCGGCCCAGCCCACCACCGTCCCGTCCCGTTCCGCGACGAGGTTCTGTACCGGGGAGTCGCTCCGGAAGGCGCTCCTGCGGTACTCGCTGTCGGCCTCGACGGTCATCAGGTCCAGGAACTCGCGGGGGATCATCCCCGCGTACGCGGTCTTCCAGCCGGTGACCCGGACGGCCGACACCGCCGGGACGTCCTCCACCGTCATGTCCCGGACGGACACCTCATCCACGGAGCCTCCCAGAGGTCGATGCGCGGCACGTTCCGCAAATGATCTCGCGTGACGCGGTCCTGCGGTGGTGCGCTTCGCGCGGGGCGTGCAGGGCGCGTGAATCGGACGTGCAGCGGCTGTCATCGTCGCGGCGCTTTCATCGGGACGTGACCGGAACCATCGGTCACGGCCTACTCCTGAAAGGTGATCGCCGTGCAGTTCGGCATCTTCACGGTCGGCGACATCGCGCCCGATCCCGCCACCGGGCGCGCACCGACCGAACATGAGCGCATCAAGCGGATGGTGGAGACGGCGCTGAAGGCGGAGGAGGCGGGTCTCGACGTCTTCGCGATGGGCGAGCACCACAATCCGCCGTTCGTGACGTCCTCGCCCACCACCATCCTCGGCTACATCGTGGCGCGCACCAGCAGGATCCTGCTGTCGACGTCGACCACGCTGATCACCACGAACGACCCCGTGAAGATCGCCGAGGACTTCGCCACGCTCCAGCACCTGGCGGAGGGCCGGGTCGACCTGATGATGGGCCGGGGCAACACCGGCCCGGTCTACCCGTGGTTCGGCAAGGACATCCGCGACGGCATCGCGCTCGCCGTGGAGAACTACGCCCTGCTGCGCCGGCTCTGGCGCGAGGACGTGGTCGACTGGCAGGGCAGGTTCCGCACCCCGCTGCAGTCGTTCACCTCGACCCCGCGCCCGCTCGACGGCGTGCCGCCGTTCGTCTGGCACGGCTCCATCCGCAGCCCCGAGATCGCGGAGCAGGCCGCCTACTACGGTGACGGGTTCTTCCACAACAACATCTTCTGGCCGAAGGAGCACACGCGCCGGATGATCGAGCTGTACCGCACCCGCTTCGAGCACTACGGGCACGGGCCGGCCGACCGGGCGATCGTGGGACTCGGCGGGCAGGTCTACATGCGGCGAAGGTCGCAGGACGCGATCGCCGAGTTCCGGCCGTTCTTCGACAACTCCCCGACGTACGGCAACGGGCCGTCGCTGGAGGAGACGATGCGGCAGACGCCCCTGGCGGTGGGCAGCCCGCAGGAGATCATCGACCGGACGCTCCGGTTCCGGGAGGACTTCGGCGACTACCAGCGTCAGTTGTTCAACGTGGACGGCATGGGCCTGCCGCACCACGCGGTCCTCGACCAGATCGAGTTCCTCGGCGAGGAGGTCGTTCCGGTCCTCCGCAAGGAGTTCGCGTCCCTCCGACCGGCACACATCCCGGACGCTCCGACGCACGAGTCCCTGAAGGCGGCGCAGCGATGAGCCCGTCAACCGGTGATGGCGGGGGAGCGGTGAGCGCGTCTGCCGGTGAGGGCGGCGCGGCGACGGGCGCGTGGACCGCCGAAAGGGACCGAACGGTGGCCGCGCGAACCGCCCAAAGCGGCGGAGCCGTGACAGGGCCGACCGGCGACGGTAGCGCGGGGCCGACGAGGCGCACCATCGCCGTGGTCTCCGCCGGGCTCGGCCGCCCCTCCTCGACCCGGCTCCTCGCCGACCGGCTGGCCGCCTCGGCCGAGCGCGAGCTGCGCGAGTGGGGAGACCAGGTCGAGACGCGCGTGATCGAGGTGCGCGAGCACGGGCACGGCCTGGTGGACAACCTGGTCAGCGGCTTTCCGGAGCCAGAACTGCGAACCGCGCTGGAAACGGTCGCAGCGGCCGACGGCCTGATCGCCGTGACCCCGACGCTGGCCGCCTCCCACAGCTCGTTGTTCAAGGCGTTCTTCGAGGTCCTCGACCTGATGGACGACCACGCGGTGGACGGTAAGCCGGTGCTGATCGGCGCGACCGGCGGCACCGCGCGCCACTCGCTGGTGCTGGAGAGCACGGTACGGCCGCTGTTCGCCTATCTGGGAGCCGTGGTCGTGCCCACGTCGGTCTTCGCGGCGCCGGAAGACTGGGGCGGCGCCACCGCACCCGACCTGCTGGCCCACCGGATCGACCGCGCCGCGGCCCAGTTCGCCGCCGAGATCCGCCGCCGGGCCGCGCCCGACGTCCGCGACCCCTTCGCGCCGACCCCCTTCACCGACCTCCTCGGCGCCGGCTGAGGCGGAATACCGGGTTGCCGCAGGTCGTTGCCGGTGACGACCAGGGGGAGCGGCTGGAGGGAGTCATCGGTGGGGGAGCGGCTGCGCTTCGAAGTGCTCGGCCCGGTGCGCGCCTGGCGCGGCGACGACGAGATCGACCTGGGCAGCCCGCAGCAACGGGCGATCCTCGCGATCCTCCTGCTGCAGACCGGCCTGCCGGCCCTGCCCGACCAGCTGATCGCCGCGATCTGGGGCGGTGCGGCGCCCCGGGCCGCCATCGGCGTCGTCCGCTCCTACGTCTCACGGCTGCGCCGGGTGCTCGACCCGGGCCACCCGACCGCGGTGATCGAGTCGGTCGGCGGCGGCTATGCGCTACGTACCGGCGATCTGGACCTCACCGAATTCCAGCGGCACCTCGGACTCGCCAGGGAGGCCCGCCGGGCCGGTGACGCGCCCGCGGCGGCGACCGCACTACGCGCGGCGCTGAGCCTGTGGCACGGCACTCCGCTCGCCGGTGTCAACGGCGACTACGCCGAGTTCGAGCGCGTACGACTGGAGCAACTGCGGCTGACGGCGATCGAGGACCTGGCCGCCTCCGACATAGATTCCGGCCGGCACGCCGAGGCCGCCGCCGGGCTCGCGCAGGTCATCGGGGAGCAGCCGCTGCGCGAACGGCCGCGCGAGCTGCTGATGCTGGCGCTCTACCGGTCCGGCCGGCAGGCGGACGCGCTCGCCGTGTTCGAGGACGCGCGGCGCTTGCTCGCCGACGAACTCGGCCTCGATCCGGGCCCGGACCTGCGGGAGATGCAGCGCCGCATCCTCGCCTCCGACCCGGCGCTGCTCGCCCCCGCCGCTCCCGCGCCGCCGTCCGCCGTCGCCGCGCCCGGCGGTCCCACCCAGCTTCCGCCCGACCTGCCGGACTTCGTCGGTCGTGATCAGGAACGGTCCCTGATGGCCGGCGCCCTCACCCCGTCCCGGGCCAGCGTCCCGGTGGTCGGCGTCGAAGGACTCGCCGGCGTCGGCAAGACCGCCCTCGCCGTGCACCTCGGGTACGAGGTGGCCGCGGACTTCCCCGACGGTCAACTGTTCGTCGACCTCGGCACCGCCGGCGAGCCGCTGGCCGAGCTGCTGCGCGGCGTCGGCGTCCTGGACACGGGGCTGCCCGAGTCGTTCAGCGAGCGGATGGCGCTGTGGCGGACGCTCACCACCGGCCGCCGGCTGCTGGTCGTGCTGGACGACGCCCGCGACGCCGAGCAGGTACGGCGGCTGCTGCCCGGCCCGGGCGGGCCCGCCGTCCTGGTCACCGCGCGACAGCGGCTGTACGACCTGGCGTCGGCCCACTGGCTGCGGCTGGCCGGGCTGGAAGAGGACGACGTGGTCGCGTTGCTGGAACGGATCATCGGCGCCGACCGGGTGCGGCCCGAGCCCGGCGAAGTGCGCGAACTGGCCAGGCGCACCGCCGGCCTGCCGCAGATCGTGCAGGCCGTCGGCGCGCGGATCGCCTCCCGGCCGGGCTGGAGCATGGCCGAGGCCAGGCAGCGCATCGGCAGGCCCGCTCCTGGCTCGCCAGTGCTCCCGGCGGAGTGCCGGGCCATCGAGCGGCCGTACGCGTCGGTGCTGGAGCGGCTCTCACCCGCGCAGGCCCGGGCGTTCCGGCTGCTGTCGGTCGCGGAGGAGCCCGAGATCTCCCTCGCCGCCGCCGCGGCCGTGCTCGAACTGCCCCTCGGCCACACCGCCGCGCTGCTGGAGTCCCTGGTGGACCTGCACCTGCTGGTCCCCGGCGACCTGGACCGGTACCACTACCCCGAGCCGCTGTGGCTCTTCGCCCGCAGCCGCACCCACGACGACGACGGCCCCGAAGTCATCCAGGCCGCCCTGTCCCGGCTCGCCCGTTCCCGCACCAGCGCATAAGGCATGGCCCGAGCCATCGGCGCGCTACGCGCAACGGTTCTCCAGTTCAGGTGCCGAGGGCGCCGTTTCTGAGGCCGTTCAGGAATGTCGACCAGTTGGCGGGTGTGCAGGCCAGTGCCGGGCCGGACGGGTTCTTGGTGTCACGTACGGCGACGATGCTGGTGAGGTTCGATGCCACCTCGACGCAGTTGCCGCCGTCGCCGCCGCTGTAGGTGCTCTTTCGCCACTGAGCGTCCCGAAGATCATGCATCCTGGTCCACCGCCTCGTGTATGAGCTTGAGTGATTGTCTGTACGGTACGGCTTCGGAGCTGAGAGCGTCATACCTACGGAGCAATTTGGCGATCGTGGGACGATCATCCACGATGCGTCCGTTGGGCTGCCCTTCCACGTATGCGGCGTACGAGGAGCCGTTGCGCTCGGCGATGATGAATCCGCCCAGCAGCCCGCATAGGGCCTGCGCTGCGCGAGGCACTACCTGAATGGTCACTTGAGGGCGTTGAGCGACTTCCAATAGATGCGTCAGTTGTTTCTTGCGGACTTCGGCGGTGCCGATGGGCCGATAAAGGACGGCTTCGTCGATCAGGGCCACGACGAACGGGGCATCCTCGCGATCGAGGACCGTCTGCCTTTGCATGCGGCTCGCGAGGCGTTCGTCCATCTCGTCGGCGCCGATGCCGGGCTCGGCGGCGAACAACTCCCTCGCATATGCCTCCGTCTGGAGGAGGCCAGGAACGAGCACGGGCTCCCAGCCGTGGAGGGCTGTGGCGTCTTGTTCTTCTTCCAGCCAGGGTCTGAAGTGTTCGGGGGCTTTGTGCCAGGTGGTGGCGACGTGGAGCCTGGTCATGGCTCCGTCGAGGTCGAGGGCCTGGTCGCAGAGTTCGGCGAAGCGCTGGGACGGGGTCCGCTTGAGGGACTCGATCATGGCGACCATGGACTCGGAGAATCCGATGCGTTCCGCGAGCTGCTTCTGGGTGAGGCCGGCGGCGGTCCTGTGCCGGCGTAGCTCGAAGACGAACAGGGCGCGCGGGGAGTCATGCGGATTTATCTCATTAAAAGCTGTCATATTCACCTGCCGGGGAGAATGGCATTCGGGTAGACGCCTCACCCCCTGGATCACCCCTACTGTGCCTGGGGTGTGCGCCGAATTCACTACCGATGGTAGCCGCGCGTTGACATTCTGGTGCGGTGAAGTCCTCAGGACGCGTGTCCATTACCGGCGCAGGAAAGGTGTTCGCGCATGGCGGCAGGCCGGCTGTTGGGCGTTATCGAACTGGCCGGCTCCCCGGAGTCGGTGTCACAGGCCAGGGAGTTCGTCAGGGCGAAACTCGGTGAGGCTCATCCCGCCATTGACGACGTCACATTGCTGGTGTCCGAGGTCGTCACCAATTCCATCCTCCATTCCGATTCAGGGAACGGTGGAAAGGTGACCCTCGCCATCGCCGACCGTCATGACCTCGTCCACGTCGACGTGGTGGACGCCGGAGGCGGGTCCGCGCCGCGCGTCTGCGGCGAAACGCTCGGAGAGGGCGGCCGAGGGTTGATGCTCGTCGAGCTCATCTCGCAGCGGTGGGACGTGTGCGAGGGCGGCGCCGGGCGCACGGTCTGGTTCGAGGTGCGATACGAGCGGGGGAGCGGCGACGTCGCGGAGCGTGACGCGGCGTCCTCGTGATGGTCAGCGGCTGTCGAGGACTCGCGTGAGCAGCTCGACGATCGTTCTGGATTCCGCCGGGGAGAGGGCGTGCAGTAGTTCGTTCTGGGCGTCGGCGAGGAGGACGCTGAGGCTTTCCAGATGGTCCTTCCCCGCAGGAGTGAGCGTGACGATATTGCGCCGGCCGTGGGCCGGGTCGGGACGCTGCTCGAGAAAACCTCGCTCGGCCATCGCGGTGACCACCGCCACCACGTCGCTGCGATCGATCCCGGTGCATCGACCGAGATCGGCCTGGCTGGATGGGCCGAACTCGTCCAGGGCCGACAACATCGCGAAGTGGTGCCGGCGGGAACCCGTGCCGGCCAGTGCGCGGTCGGTCAGCCGGTTGGCCGCGATCGCCGTCTGATTGATCACCCAGCTCGGAAGGGTGCGCAGCCGGGCGGGTGTCGGGTTCGCGGTGCTGTTCACCTCGCCAGCGTAACCAATTGTTGGCAGCGCCATCAATCTCCTGTAGTGTTGGCTGCACCATCATTGGTCACACCATCATTGGGGCGACCAATGATGAGGCCTCCCATAAGGGCGGTCGAGTGCTGTGGTCCGTCCCTTCCCGTTCGACCGGCACATCACAAGGAGACTCAGATGACCGTGAACCCCCAATCGCGCCCCAGCTTCGGCCGCGCGCTCGGCGAGACCGCGCGCCTGATCGGCAAGCTGCACCGTCGTGCCCTCGCGGACCTCGACTCCGACTTCCCCACCCAGATGCTCCTGACCCTGCTGAAGGAGAAGGACGTTCCCTTGCCCATCGACGAGGTGGCCAAGGAGCTCGACCAGCGCATGGACCTGGCCGAGGCGGACACCCTCCGGGTGCTCGAGCGCGCCGCCGCGGCGGGCCACGTCGCATACCGGCCCGAGAACTCCCCCGCTACAGCGGAACTGACCGAAGCCGGCGACGACCACTTCGCAACCGTGTACGCGCATTCGCGCAAGGTCACCGACGCCGCCTTCGAGGGCATCGATCCCGCCGAGCTCAACGCCGCTCTCACAGTGCTGCTGGCGGCCAAGGAACGCGCCGCCGCACTCGCCTGACCGACGACCACCCAAAGGGCTGATGCTCGTCGACCCGCGTCACCCCGCCACGGGCGGCTTGATCTGGGTTCCCTGGGCCGACATGAGGTGCCATCCGCCGGTGGGTGTGGTGGTGAAGACGTGGGTGTAGCGGCTGTCCGCGGTGAACGGGGCGCCGTCCGGGCCGGTGAAGCTCATACCGGTCCGGCCCACGACGATTCCGGTGCCGCCGATGCGCCGGACGACGGCCTCGCCGGGGAAGGACTCGATGACCGGGAACCGCACCGCTCCGGTCGAGACCGCGGTCAGCAGGTCGTCTCTGGTCACGACGGCGCCGTCGCCGACGGCGACCATGACGAAGTCCTCCGCCAGCAGGGACGCCAAGCCGGTGACGTCGGCGGCGACCAGGGCGTCGAAGAAGCGGCGGTCGTGGTCGAGCAGTGATGCGCGGTCGTCGGCGGTGGGCGAGGTGCTCAACGGGTCACTCCCGGAGGGGTGGAACGGGTCGATCGCCGTCCGGCGTCCGACCCGGTCCGGGCCGTCCGGACCGGACGATGCTAGAGGTTGACGCCGGTGGCAAGGTCAAGCTTGCTCTGGCCTCTCACGCAGCCTGGCGGCCACGACGAAGAGCGAGGCGGCGAGGGTGGTGAGGAGGCAGAGCCAGGGGAACCAGTCGCCGAAGCGGGTGTAGGGAGTGGCTCCCGGGCCGGCGGGGACGGTGGCGGCGGCCATGGCGAAGGAGTCGGGGCCGGCGTCGGGCCTGGTCCTGGTCTCGGCGCGCACCCGTCCCCACGAGTCGGAGATCATCGGCACGCCGCGCTGGTCGGACCAGGCCACGGCCAGGCCGTTCTCCACGCCGCGCAGCAGCGCCGTACGGCTGTGCTGCCAGCCGTCGACGTCCTCGTCGGAGGCCGGGACGGCCAGCAGCCGGGCCCCGGCGGCGGCGTAGTCGCGGGTGGGGCGGGGGAAGTTGACGTCCCCGCAGACCACCATCCCGGCCCAGGGGGTGCCCGGCAGGTAGGCGAGGTCGTGGCCGGTTCGGCTCACCTGATCCATCCCGGCGTTCCACCTGTGGAACTCGGCCGGGGCGCCGCCGCCCGCCGGGACGGCGAGCGCGGAGTTGTACCGGACGCCCCCTGTGGTGTGGAGCAGGCCGATCACGATGTCGGCCCCCCGAGCGCGGCCCGCCCGTTCCATCGGGCCGACGAGGGCGGGAAGGCTCGCGTCGTCGGCGGCGAACCCCGCCTCGGGCAGCACCACGATCCCGGGACCGTCCGGAAGGCCCGCGATGCGCTCCGCGTAGGCCGCGACCAACTCGCGCCCCTCCGGAGTCGCGACATCGGCCGCCCAGTGGCCCTGGTCCCGGGCGAGGACGACGACGTGCCGCGAGCTCGCGGCGGCGGGCGAGTCGTGCAGGCGGAACGTCCCGTATCCGAGTGCGAGGGCCGATATCACCAGCCCGGCGGCCCCGGCGCGCAGCCGTGCGATGACGGGGATGCCGGTGGCGGAACAGGCGGCGATCGCGGCGGGCACGAGCAGAACCAGGTACTCGACGCCCCAGAACCCGGTCACCGAGGCGATCTGCACCACGGTGGTGACGTCGGCCTGTGTCGTGGCCAGGGTGCCCATGACGCCCGAGGGGCTGGCCAGCGAGGTGAGGTAGAGCACGCCGACCCAGGTGGCGGGGGCCGCCAGCGTGGCGAGCACGGCGTGGCGCCGGACGAGCAGGGCGCGGAAGAGCAGCACCGCCACCGCGAACAGGACCGAGCCGCCGATGAGGATGCTCAGGGCGGCGGGCAGCGGGACGGCGAGGGAGGGGCGCGGGCGCAGGAAATAGTCCCAGCTGTTCGCGCTGCCGGCCAGGTAGGCCAGGAACGCGAGCGCCGTGGCCCGGCGGGCGGTCACCCTCGGGGCGAGCAGCAAGATCGGCAGGGGCGCGATCCATGTCAGCGCCGCGACGGGCGACAGGCCGGTGCCGAGGTACAGCAGCACCGCCGAGCACGCGGCGGCCGCCCACGACCAGGCGCCACTCGCCGAGGAGACGGAACGGATCGTCCCTCCACCGGCGTCTACGCGTTCCGGACTCGTTCGGGCGGCTTCCTGTGAGGTGTTCTCTGGTGCGCTAAGAGGTGAGTCCATTGAGCGTCCTTCTCGCTGAGCGCTCGCACAGGGAGCGGAAGTCCTCTTCTGACATGCCGATGCGCCGGCCGAGATAGAGCTGGACGAGGCCCTGGGTCTGCGCGGTGAGGGCCAGGGCCACCTCCAGGGGGTCGTCCGGCCGCAGAATTCCCAGGCGCATCCCTTCCTCGATGCCCCGGACGATCTGGCTGAACGGGGGCGCGTCGCCGCTGCGGTAGTCCTCGGGGAAGCGGCGGGCCTGGTCCCGCTCCTCCGTCATCAGGAACGTGTACAGGTGCGGGGTGCCGAGGGCGAAGTCGAGGAAGTCGTCGAGCAGGCCGAACATCCGGCCGTCCCAGTCGTCTCCCCGGCTGCGCCCGCCCCAGTGCTGGGCCAGGTCACGGAGAGAGGTCTCGGCGACGGCCCGCAGCAGCGCGTCCCTGTTCGGGTAGTGGCGGTAGATGGCCATGGGCGTGATGCCGGCGGCCTCGGCCACCCGCCGCATGCTGACGGCATCGGCCCCCCGCTCGACCAGAATCGCCCGCGCCGCCGCCGCGATGCGTCCCGCGGTCTGTCCTTCCGTCATGTCTACACCGTATACGCTCCCTGTGTACGCCGTATACATGCCGGATCGGACGGGAGGGTCGGCCGCTCCGAAGAGGGACTGCCTGGTGTGCCGTCCAGGAGCGTTCACCGGTTTGAGCGCCGTAGTCGGCGCCGGCATCGCCGTACCACGACCCGCCGACCTGGCGCCGATCACCGCAGCACGTGGCCGGGGGTGGAGAGCCGCGCCCGGTGAACATATGTGGTCACCGCCAGGGCACGGTGAGCGTCTTGGCCCGACCTTCAAGAGATGGACATGATCGGCGGAAGGGGACGGGGTGTGTAAAGGTTCCGCGCTATGAGATGGGGTGGTTACGCATCTGCCCGTCTCTTGGGAGGTGGAGGTAGAGTCGGGCGGTGACAGTGGCGACTCTTTCCCCGGCTGCCGGGCGCATTGTCCATTCTCCTCCCAGGCTCCTGGTCCATTCTGGACATGGCGCGCCCCCTGGGCGTCCGCCGGCGCCTCCGGCGACAGCCGATGGAAGCGGCAATGCACCGCTTTTCTTCATCTCGTACTTCGATCTCGACACGCGCAGTGTGTGCGTCCAGTGGCTCGTCGATTTCGTCGGCGATTTCACATTCTTCACCGAGACCATTCGTGAAGCCGTCCCCGAGCGGCCCGAATGGCAGCCGCTGTTCCGCATGCCCGGCTCCGCGATCTGGCCGAATCCACATCTGTTCGCGCGCTTACCTGAGCAGGCGCCATCCCTGGGCGTGCCCGGCGTGCTCACGGCTCCGCAGGCACGTTTCCCCGTCGCTTCACGAGCATCGCGGCGCAGGGTGATGACCGGCGCCGCGTTCGCGATGGCATTGGCCGCATGTGCGGATGCGAGTCTGAACTTCGGCGAGGCGGCTCAGTTCATCAACCAGGCCACCGGCATCGACCCGTGGATGATCGCGGTCGCCGTCTCCGTCCTGACGGGAATCGCCTTCGACAAGCTGTATCCGCCGGACAAGCCCGGATAGGTCGCGTTCGTGGGTCGAAGGTGCGACAGCGGGCGTTCCTGAAGGTCTTCTCCACAGTGGTGGGAAGGGCGGGCGGGCGTCGGCCGGCCACGATGCGACCCGCGAGCGGGGAGACAGCGGGTTCCGGGAGGGCCCGCGAGGCCCTCCCGGTCGCTTCAGGAGAGGGTGCCGGCGGAGGCGCGGAAGGAGGTCCGGCCGTCGGAGGTCTCGACGGTGACGCGGGTGCCCGAGCAGGTGACCTTGGGCTCGGCGGTGCCCGGGACGACGATGGTGAGCAGGTCGCCGGCCGCGGGGGAGACGACCACCGAGGCGGGCACCTTGGCCATGTAGGACGGTGAGATCCAGCCCTGGTAGGGGTTGGTCTGGGCCCGCACGACCGACTGTCCGCCGATCGGCGCGCAGGACGGCATGGCGAGCTGCACGAGCGTGGCCTTCCATCCCGACTTGTCCTTCATGACGACCCGCCCGCCGCTGGTGGACACCGGGGTCAGCGCCGGGTCCAGGTGCCAGTAGCTGCGGGCCTTCGCGCCGGAGGCCACCGTGTCCAGCACGGCCATCAGGTCGTCGCCGTGGTTGACCAGCACCGAGCGGTTCCTGCTCACGCCGTAGGCCTTGTCGGTGAGCTTGTACGACTGCCGGTCGTCCTTGATCGACGAGCGGGTCAGGGACGTCGCCGTGCGCCCGCGGAAGGGCTTGCCGACCACGACGGGCACGTTGTGCGCCTCGGGCGACATGGTCCAGTAGCGGTACGCCGTCCGCTCGTAGGAGTGGAACCCGGCCTCCACCAGCACGTCGTGCCCCTGCGCGTAGTAGGTCACGCCCAGGTGGTCCTCGTGCCCGTGGAACTTCAGGCCGGGGCCGAACCTGATCGAGTAGTACGCCGATTCGGGCTTGTCCCACGCCGTCCGCCCGAAGACGTAGCCGGTCCGGAACACCTGCACGGTCTTGTTCGCGTGCTTGTACCCCGCCGGCTTGACGTCCGCGCCGCCGTCGCCGATCGGGACCATGAACCCGCTGGGCTCGGTGGCGTGGGTGATGTACCCCTCCAGCGACTCCCAGCGCTTCTCGATCTCGGAGGGCACCTTCCTGCCGCAGTCGGTGATGGCCTCCATGCCGACCTTCAGCCGCTCGTGCACGTAGATGCCGTATCGCGGGGCCTGCTCCTGCAGCGCGCCCTGGGAGTCGATGTCGAGCTTCACCGAGCCGGTCATGCGGCGGACGGCCAGGTCGGTCCACTCCTTGTGCCCGGTGCGGCAGCCGATGCGCAGCAGGGCGATGTCCTGGTCCATCCCATGGTTGTGGCCCTTCTCGTACAGGGCCGGGTCGGAGAGCATCCTGGCGTGGTCGACCAGGCTGCCGGTCAGCCAGGACGCCTTGACGTGGCGGCTCAGGCAGACCAGCACGGGCGCGCGCAACGCGATCGGGTGCTCGTCCCAGGCGTAGGCGCTGGCGCGCGAGCTGCCCCGGGGGTTGCTCTCCACCCAGCTCTTGACCAGCGCGGTCGCGCGGTCGAGCAGCTTCTCGTCCCCGGAGGTCTCGTAGTCGGCGACCAGCCGGCCGACCCAGCGCAGGGAGGAGAACACCATGTCCCAGGAGCGGTTCTTGTACGGGCTCCAGCGCCAGTTGATCGTGGTGCCGATCTTGACGGGCGGCAGGTCGAGGAACTGCACCTCGCCGGACATGACCTGCGCGGAGGTCGGCGTGGCGGGCAGCCAGTCGCCCTGGCATTCGGCGCTCTGCTTCACCGCCGCGGCCCCGGCGGAGCGGTCGGCGCCCGCGGGCGCGGCCTGGAAGGTCCAGCCCCAGGTCAGCAGAAGGGTGGTGAGGAAAGCGAGGGCTCGTGTCCGGCGGCGCACGCCAGTTCCTTCCGTGACCGAAGATGGGGGCGGATCATGCTGTCCGAATCATGACGAACAGGTCAAGTCGCTCGCGCCTCTTCCGCCGCATCGTTAACAACCAGATGCGTCGGACACAGGCTTCTCCCAGGTGCGGCCCGCTTTCTGACCGCCCCACCGGCCCTGTCGGATCAGGACTCCCCGCCGCGTCGCCTCGCCGGACGCCCCCCGGGGACGGATCACCGCTCCGGGCTCGCCGGGCGTGGCGGGCCGGTCACCGCTCCGCCCGTGCCGGGTGCCACGGGCGGGTCACCGTTCCGTGCGCGCCGCGCGCCGGTCAGGCCTTCTTGTGGCCGGTGCTCTGGACGACCTCGAAGGTCCACAGTTCCGAGCCGGTCGCGGCAGGCCCCTGGCCATGGCCGTGCCCCTGACCGTGCCCATGGCCCTGGCCCTGCCCGGCCGCCTGGCCCTGGGCGGCCGCGTCGGCCGCGGCGCGCGCGTGGCCCCGCTGGAAGGACTCACTCTGCTGCCAGCGCTGGAAGTCCTCCTCGCTGCGCCACCGCGTGTACACCAGGTAGCGGTCGGTGCCCTCCAGCGGACGCAGCAGCTCGAACCACTCGAAGCCGTCCGAGGACTCCACCATCCCCGCCCGTCCCGCGAACCGGCGTTCGAGCTCCTCCCGCATCTCGTCGGGCACGATCAGAGCGTTGATCTTCACAACCGACATGTCCACTCCTGCCACGTGACGTCGTAGCCAGGCCCGCGGCCGCACGCGCGCGGAACGCGGTGACGGACTCTGACCCGGCACAGCCACCCTACGATCCGCCCCGTCGCCCACGCCGACGCAGTGCCATCTCCGGCGCCGGCTGATGTTCGGTTTCTGCGATATAGGTGGGCCTTCTCCTGGATACTCGTGCTGCGTCGGAGATCGGGGGAATTCCGGCCTTTGATCAGGGCGGCGGGCGGCGGTGCCGACGCGGGAGGGGCTGTACGGGATCGGTCGGAGGCGAGGCCTCCACATGGGCCAATTCCGGCGTGCCGTTTTTCGGGAATTCCATGGGATCAGGTTGGGGCGATCGGTGATGAAGAAGGCGTACGTCTCCTCGACCTACCGGGATCTGCGGGACGAGCGCGCGGTCGTACGGCAGGCGCTGCACGAGATGCGCGTCGCGGACCTCGCCATGGAGGCGTACGTCGCCGACACCCATCCCGCCGCCGAGAAGTGCCTGGCGGACGTACGGGACTGCGACCTCTACATCGGCATCTTCGCCTGGCGGTACGGCCACGTGCCGCCAGCCCACGATCGGGCGATCACCGAACTGGAGTACCGGGCGGCGGTCGAGGCCGGCATACCCGTGCTGATCTTCCTGCTGCACGAGGACGCGCCCTGGCCCCGATCGAAGATGGACACGGACGTCACCCGCATCGAGGCCTTACGCGCCGAACTCGCCGACCGGCACATCATCAGCTTCTTCACCTCCGCGGAGGAGCTGGGCCGCAGGGTCGCGGCGGCCGTCCACCTCACGCTCGGCGATCAGCGACCCGCTCTGCCGTCCGCCCCGCACCTGGACTCCGGCGCCGTCCGGACCTACTACCAGCGGCTCATCCGGCAGTACAGCAGGCTGGACCTGGAAACGCTGACCCCGCCGCGGTACGCCGACGAGATGCGCTTCGCCCTCGGCTCGGTGTTCGTGGAACAGGACGTCCGGGAGGACGTGCCGCCGCTGGACCTGCCCAAGAAGCTGTGGCAGTGGATCCGCGCCGAAGGGAACCTCGATGCGCGTGATCTTCCAGACCATGTCGACCGCGAGGAGGTCCGTCGCCTCGCCACCGCCTACCGGGAGCGCCCTCGGCGCAAGGTGCTGGAGTTCCTCACCGGCGGCGAGGTCCGCAACACCGTGCTGCTCGGCGACCCGGGCGCCGGCAAGTCGACCCTGGCCCGTTACCTGATGCTCGCGCTCGCCGGGACCGGTGCCGAACCGCCGGCCTTCAAGGGGCACCTGCCGCTGCTGGTCGAGCTGAAGTCCTACGCGGGGTCGGGCCGCGCGACGTTCCTCGACTACCTGGACCACCTGTGCCACACCGAGTCGCTCGGCCTGACCAGCGACGACCTGCACGTCTACCTTGGCGCCGGCGGGCCCGCACTGGTCGTCTTCGACGGCCTGGACGAGATCTTCGACCCCGGGGAGCGGGCCACCGTGACCCGCCGCATCGCCGGGTTCGCCGAGCGATATCCGTCGGCCCGCGTCCTGGTCACCTCGCGGATCATCGGCTACGCCAAGGCCACCCTGGCGGACGCCGGGTTCGCCCACGCCACCCTGCAGGACTTCGACCCGGAGCAGATCAGGTCCTTCCTCACCTCCTGGTACCACCTCGCGCTGCACGACCGCCCCGCCGACGCGGTCAGCCGTACCGAGCGCATCGCGGACGCGGTGGAGAACATCCGGTCGGTGCGCGAGATGGCGGGCAACCCGCTGCTGCTGACCATCCTGGCGATCATCGGACGGCACCAGGAGCTGCCGCGCGAGCGCTGGAAGGTGTACGAGTACGCCGCGACGGTGCTCGTGCAGCGCTGGGACGTCGAGCGCTATCTGCGCGACGAGAGCCCGCACGTCGACCACATCGGCGAGGAGGAGAAGGGCGAGCTGCTGCGCCGGGTCGCTCTGCGCATGCAGCTCGGCGGCCGGGGCGGGACCGGTGGCAACTACCTGACCGCCGAGGAACTGCGGGAGGAGTTCGAGGACTACCTCACGACCCGGTTCCGGCACCCGCCGGCCGAGGCCACGCGCATCGCCCGGGTGATGATCCGGCAGTTCCGCGAGCGCAACTTCGTCCTCAGCCGGTACGGCACCGAGTTGTACGGCTTCGTACACCGGGCCCTGCTGGAGTACTTCTGCGCCGAGGCCTACCGCTGGCAGCTCGAACGCGACGGCACGCTGAGCCTGGACGAGCTCAAGACCGAGGTGTTCGGCACGCACTGGAACGACCCGGCCTGGCGCGAGGTGCTGCGCCTGATCGCCGGCATGGTCACCGACGCCCGCACCGCTGAGATCGTCACCTACCTGGCCGACCAGGTCAACTGGCCCTGGCCTTGGGCCGGCTCCGGCGGCGATCTGCCGTGGAACGTCATCCTCGCCGCCCAGTGCCTGGCGGAGAAACGCCCCTCGGCCGAACTGGAGGAGGCGGGCGGCCGGGTGATCGTGCGTATCGTGCAGACACTGGAATACGGCGGCGACACGCGGGACCTGTTCGAGGTGGTGCTCGGCCTGCAGATCCTGGCCACCGTCCAGACTCTCGGCCGGGAATGGCCGGGACGCGAGACCTACCTGGCATGGTTCCTCCGGCGCGGGGCGCACCAGCCCTGGAGACCGGCTGTCGAGGTGGCGGCGGGAGTCGCCGTCGCGCTGTTCCCTGACGACCGTCGGCTGCTGAACGCCTTGCTGACGATGGTGCAGGCGCGCTACTCCCGCACAGGATCTGCCTTCGACACAGACGGTGCGCTGCCGGTCGCGTGGCCTTTGCTGATGTCCCCGGCACAGGAAGCCCTCCAGCGGTTCTTCGGCCACCCGGACCACCGCGCCACTCTGCTGCGCCATGCCGTGGAACCTGGAGGAAAGGTACGCGCCGCAGCGGTGGCGGGTCTGGCGGGCGCCCTGGACGACCCCGCTGTGCTGCCCCTGCTGCTGGAGTGCACGGCCGACGAGGACTGGCGGGTCCGTGCCGCCGCGGTGACGGCGCTGTCGGGCATGCTGGACGACCCGGCGGTCCGCCGGGCGGTGCTGGACCGGGTCGCCGACGCGGCCACGGAGGTCCAGACCGCTGTGGCGCGCGCACTCGGCGGCATCGCCGCCGACCCCGACGTGCTCCCGTCGATCCTGCGCTGGACCAGAGACGAGTACGGCGTGATCCGGTACACGGATCATGATCAGCCGGCCATCGTCGCCCGGGGGCATCTCCGGGACGTCGCCGGTGATCCCGGTGGGCTGGCCCTCCTGCTGCGGTACGCGGCCGGTGGCGATCATGAGCTTCGTGCGGCCGCCCTCGCCGCACTCGGCCATGCGCCGCCGGACGACCCCGATGTACGTGAGGCGTTGATGCGAGCGGTGGCCGACCCGGACCCGGAGATCCGCGCCATCGCCGTGCGCGCGGGCGCCGGCGCGGTCGTCGATCCGGGCGTGCGCGCGGCCGTGCTGCGGTGCACCGCCGACGAGGACGACGAGATCCGTACTGCGGCGGCGGAGGCCCTGGCGGGCGCCGTCCATGATCCCGCTGTCCGGACGGCACTCATCGGACTCTGCGCCGACTCCGAAGGCAAGGTCCAGCGGGCCGCCGTGACCGCTCTGGGCAAAGCGGCCGGCGACCCCCAGGTGCGAGACGTGATCCTGGCGATGGCCGTCGACGAACGACGCGAGAGCAGGGCCGCGGCGATCACGGTCCTGCCGGATTTGGCCGACGAACCCGAGGCGCGGCGGCTACTGATCACCGCCGCCACCGACGGGTCCATCGACATGCAGATCAATGCCCTTCTGGTGCTGGACCGGCTGAACGGGGACGTCGCGGTACGTGCGGCGCTGATGGAGTGCGCTCGGATCGAGGAAGACATGTTGATCCGGCGGCTTGCCGTGCACGCGCTGGGTCAACGGCCGGACGCCTCCGCGTCGCGTACGGCACTGATGGAGTCGATGATCAGTGATCATGGCGAACCTGTCCAGGCGACGCTGAGGACCTTTGTTTCGCTCCGGGCGACCCATGAGGAACTGGCGGAGGCGCTGGCGCGTGCCACCCCGTCCGCCGAGCTGAACGAGGCCATCACCAGGCACCTGGCCTGCTGCTCGGCGGACTTCTCGATCGAGGATCTGCCCGATCTGCCGGCGGAAACGGCGGCCGAGGAGTGACCTGGGCCACTCGCGCCGGTGCCCGGGGAGGGCTCGGCGGGGTGCTGGTGGCGATGGCAGCGGAGGCCGGTGGGCGGCACTAGCCTTGGAGGGTGCGTATCGCAAGGTTCTCCACAGGTGAGGGTGTCGCGTTCGGCGTGGTCGAGGGCGCTCAAGGTGAGGAGTTCATCTCCAGGATCGACGGGCATCCGTTCGGCGCGATCCAGTTCACCGGCGAGCGCTATCCGCTGCAGGAAGTGCGGCTCGTGACGCCGATGCTGCCGAGCAAGATCATCGCAGTCGGCAAGAACTACGCCGAGCACGCCCGCGAGATGGGCGGCGAGCCGCCGGCTGAGCCGCTGATCTTCAGCAAGCCGTCCACGTCGGTGATCGGCCCGAGCGAGGCGATCGCCTACCCGCACAAGCTGTCCGAGCGGGTCGACTACGAAGGCGAGCTGGCCGTCGTGATCGGGCGCCTGTGCCGCGAGGTGCCGGTCGAGCGCGCCCACGAGGTCATCTTCGGCTACACCTGCGCCAACGACGTCACCGCCCGCGACCTGCAGCGCAAGGACGGGCAGTGGACGCGGGCCAAGGGCTTCGACACCTTCTGCCCGCTCGGGCCGTGGATCCAGACCGAGCTCGACCCCGCCGACCTGGCCCTCACCACCACGGTGAACGGCGAGCTCAAGCAGAGCGGGCGCACCTCCCAGCTCATCCATGACATCCCCAAGCTCATCGCCTACATCACCGACGTCATGACGCTCATCCCGGGCGACGTGATCCTCACCGGCACGCCCGAGGGGGTCGGCCCGCTGGAGGACGGCGACGAGGTCAGCGTGGGCATCGAAGGCATCGGCACTCTCACCAACCGGGTGGTCTCCCGTGACTGATCTGCAGGAGGGCTCGGCGGAGCCCACGCTCAGGGTGCGGTTCGCGCCCTCGCCGACCGGCATGTTCCACGTGGGCGGCGCACGGTCCGCGCTGTTCAACTGGGCGCTGGCCGAGCAGTCGGGCGGCCGCTTCGTGCTGCGCGTCGAGGACACCGACGCCGCCCGCAACCGGCCCGAGTGGACCGAGGGCATCATCTCGGCCCTCGCCTGGATCGGCATCCACGGCGACTCCCCGCACTTCGAGGGCCCCTACTTCCAGTCGGCGTACGAGGAGCAGCACCGCGCCGCCGCCGCCAAGCTGGTCGCGGACGGCAACGCCTACCACTGCACCTGCACCCGCGAGGACGTCAAGGCCCGCACCGGCTCCGAGCACCAGGGGTACGACGGGTTCTGCCGCGACCGCGGGCTCGCCGAGGGGGCGGTGCGCTACCGCACCCCCGACGAGGGCATCACCGTGGTGGACGACCTGGTCCGTGGGCGGGTGGAGTTCCCGAACAAGGCCATGGAGGACTTCGTCATCGCCCGCGGCGACGGCTCTCCGCTGTTCGTGCTGGCCAACGTGATCGACGACATCGAGATGCGCATCACCCACGTCGTCCGCGCCGAGGAGCACCTGTCCAACACGCCCAAGCAGCAGTTGCTGTGGCGGGCCCTCGGCGTCGAGCCTCCCGTGTGGGCGCACGTCCCGGTGATCGTCAACGAGAAGCGGCAGAAGCTGTCCAAGCGCCGCGACAAGGTGGCGCTGGAGTCCTACCGCGACGAGGGCTACCTGCCCGAGGCGATGGTCAACTACCTCATGCTGCTCGGCTGGGGGCCGGGCGGCGACCGCGAGATCATGCCGTGGTCTGAGATGGTGCCGCTGTTCAGCCTCTCCGACGTCAACCCCTCCCCGGCGTTCTTCGACGAGAAGAAGCTGCGGGCGTTCAACGGCGAGTACATCCGGGCGCTGCCGCTCGCGACCTTCATCGCGCGCTGCGAGCCCTGGCTCGACCCCTCGTGGGGGCGCGAGACGTTCGCCAAGGTCGCGCCGCTGGCGCAGACCCGCATCGCCGTGCTGTCGGAGATCACGGCCAACGTCGACTTCCTGTTCCTGGACGAGCCGGTCTTCGACCAGGCGAGCTGGGACAAGGCGATGAAGCCGGGCGCCGAGAACATCCTGGCGGGCTACCTCCAGCGGCTGGAGTCGGTGTCGTTCGACCCCGAGTCTCTGAAGACCGCCCTTGAGGAGGTCGGCGCCGAGCACGGCCTCAAGCTCGGCAAGGCCCAGGCCCCCGTGCGGGTCGCGATCACCGGCCGGACGGTCGGGCTCCCGCTGTTCGAGTCGATCGAGGTGCTGGGCCGCGAGCGCGCCCTGGACCGCCTGCGCGCGGCCCTGGCCAAGCTGCAGGACGCGGCGAGCTGAGGGTCTTAGGCGCGGCGACCTGAGAATGCCAGGCGCGGTGAGCTGAGACTTCCGGACGCGGTCCGGGCCTTCGGGCCCGGACGCGTCCGTGGCGCGGCGTGGGTCACAGGAGGCCGCGGCGCTCCAGGAGGGGCTCGATGCGCGGGTCGCGGCCGCGGAAGGCGCGGAAGGCGGTCATGGCGTCCACGCTGCCGCCCTTGGACAGCAGCTCGCGGCGGAAGGTGTCGCCGTTCTCGCGGGTCAGGCCGCCGTTCTCCCTGAACCACTCCACCGTGTCGGCGTCGAGGACCTCGCTCCAAATGTAGGAGTAGTAGCCCGCGCTGTACCCGCCCACCCAGATGTGGGCGAAATAGGTGCTGCGGTAACGCGGCGGCACGAGGGGCAGGTCGACGCCGGCGTTGCGCAGCGCCTGCCGCTCGAACTCCTGGGCGTCGCGGGGCTCCTCGGTGAAGGTGTGCCAGGCCCAGTCGAGCAGGGTGGCCGCGAGGTACTCCACCGTGGCGTAGCCCTGGTTGAACTTCTGGGCCTCCAGCATGCGGTCGGCGAGGTCCTGCGGCATGGGCTCGCCGGTCTCGTGGTGGCGGGCGTAGTTGGCCAGCACCTCGGGCCAGGTGGCCCACATCTCGTTGACCTGCGAGGGATACTCGACGAAGTCGCGCGGCACGGCCGTGCCGGAGAACCTCGGGAACCGCACGGCCGAGAACAGCCCGTGCAGGGCGTGCCCGAACTCGTGGAACATCGTGTTGACCTGCTCCCAGGTCATCAGGGTCGGCTCGCCGGCCGGGGGCTTGACGATGTTGAGGTTGTTGACCACCACCGGCCGGGTGCCCTCGAGCTCCGACTGCTTGACCAGGCTGTTCATCCACGCCCCGCCGCGCTTGGACGCCCGGGCGTAGAAGTCGCCGAGGAACAGCCCGAGCGGGGAGCCGTCCTCGTCGGTCACCTCGAAGACCCGCACGTCGGGGTGGTAGCCGACCAGATCGGAGCGCTCGGCGAACCGCAGGCCGTAGAGCTTGCCGGCCGCGTGGAAGACCCCGTCGCGCAGGACGCGGTCGAGCTCGAAGTACGGGCGCATCTGGCGGCTGTCGATCGAGTAGCGCGCTTCGCGCACCTTCTCGGCGTAGAACGACCAGTCCCACGCGGCGATGTCGAAGCCGGCCTCGGCGCGCAGTTCGTCGGCCTCGCGGTGGGCGTTGGCCACGGCCGCGGGGGTCAGCTTGGCGAGCATCTCAGTGACGGCGCGCGTGCCCGGCGCGGTCTGGTCGGCGACGACGTACTCGGCGTGGTTTTCGTAGCCGAGCAGCGCCGCCCGCTCGGCCCTGAGCTTCGCCATGCGGACCACGAGCTCGGAGTTCTCTGCGAGGCCCCGCTCGACGGAGGCGCGGTGGATGCGCTCGCGCAGGGCGCGGTCGGTCAGCTCCTCCAGCGCGGCCTGGCCGGTGGGCAGCACCAGGGTGAGGACGTACTTGCCATCGAGGCCCCGGGACTTCGCGGTCTCGGCGGCGGACTTGATGGCGTCCTCGGACAGGCCGTCCAGCTCGGCGGCGTCCTCGACCACGATGGCCGCGGCGTTCGTGGCGGCGAGGAGGTTCTGCTCGAAACGGGTGGAGAGGGTGGACAGCTCCTCGTTGAGAGACCTCAGCCGCTCCTGATCGGCCGGCTCGAGTTCGGCGCCCGCCCGGACGAAGTCGGTGACGTAGCGTTCGAGCAGGAAGCGCTCCTCGGCGTCCAGGCCGTCGACGGGGATGGCCTTGATGCGCGCGAACAGCCGCCGGTCGAGGTGGATGGCGTCGCTGTGCTTGGTGAGCTTGGGCGTGACGTCCTTCTGGATCTCCTGGACGGCGGGGTTGGTGTCGGAGGACGCCTGGTTGAAGAACACCGTCGAGACGCGCGACAGGAGCTCACCGGACCGCTCGAGCGCTGCCACGGTGTTGTCGAAGGTCGGCGCCTCCTCGCCGGCCGCGATGACCTCGACCTCGGCGAGCTGCTCGGCCATGCCGCGTTCGAAGGCGGGCGCGTAGTGCTCCTCGCGGATCTCCGCGAACGGAGGCAGGCGGTAGGGCAGGGCACTGGGGGCGAAGAAGGGGTTCTCGGTCAACGCGCGGGCTCCTCACGTGGCGACGGCTCTCCTTGCAGCGTTACACAGCCTGGCCGTGCTCGGCACATCAAGCGGCGATCCTGTGGACGACCGCCCGCTTCAGGGGCCGACCAGGGGGAATCTCGTGGTTGGGCAATCGTTTTGGTCTTGGCCCCCAAGCTGGGCTATTCTTTCGGAAGTCGCGAGCGGGCCCGGCGACGAGCAGGGGCCGTGAGCAATGGGGTATGGGGTAATTGGCAGCCCGGCTGATTCTGGTTCAGCTAGTCTAGGTTCGAGTCCTGGTACCCCAGCAGGTTTCCTGCTGAGCGCCTATGTCCGTGAAGGACATAGGCGCTTCGTTTTTTCCGGCGCCGCCTCCCCGCCCGCCGCTGCCGGCGCGCCCGCCACCGTTCGCCCGTTCGCTCGCTCACCGCTCACTCGCTCCCCGTTCGGCTGCCCTCCCGCTCCGTTCGGCCGCCGCCCGCCGCCCGCCGAGTGGCGCCCGCCGTCCGCCGGGTGGCGCGGGGCCGGTGGCGCGGGGCCTCCGCGCCGACCTGGTCGATCACACGGTCCCGTGGCGTGCAGCCTCACCTGGCCGGGCCTGGGCCGACCGGGCCGGGCCCGGGCCGGCGGCCGGTGGGCGGTAACGGTTTGGTCGTGCTCTGCGGGGTGCGGTAGAGTTACGGCCGTTGCCGGGGCGTCCGCAAGGGCGCCTCCGTCGATTAGGACAGCTGCAGGGTCCCGTCGTCTAGTGGCCTAGGACGCCGCCCTCTCAAGGCGGTAACGCCGGTTCGAATCCGGTCGGGACTACTCTGCAGTGACATGGCCGCAAGGCCTGTCGGCCTGGCTCCGTCGTCTAGTGGCCTAGGACGCCGCCCTCTCAAGGCGGTAGCGCCGGTTCGAATCCGGTCGGGGCTACACCGCAGCTCGGGAACCCTCGGAAGCTCGTCTTCCGGGGGTTTTTCGCATTTCCGCCCCTCTTCCGCAGCGCGGGTCCCCGCGGACGGTCGGTCCCCGCGGACGGTCGGTCCCCGCGGACGGTCGGTCCGCGGGGACGGGCGCAGGAGCGGAGCGGGCGGCCTACTCGGCGGCGTCGGGCGCGGCCTTGGAGCGAGCCTTGAACAAAGCGCGCTTGGCGGCCTTGGCGACCTGCTTGTCGGGGTGGGCCTCGCTGATGGCCTCCAGCAGCTCCTCGACGTGCGGGTGCGGCATCTTCCAGATCACTTCCAGCAGACTGCTCAGCACGGGCGCGGGGCCGATGTCGTGCAGGCTGCTGACGAACTCGGGCCGGCCGAGGCCCGCCGAGATCGTCCACATGTCCAGGATGAGCCAGTGGGTGTCGCCCTGGCTCGGCTCAGGCGCGTCGTCGATGCCGAGCTGGGCCAGGTGGGTGGCGGCGTAGGGCCGCAGCGACGGCTCGTTCAGCGCCTCCCGCCAGGCGGGGACGGCGACCGGTCCGAGCGAGCCGACCAGACTGGCCGCCTGGACGCGGATCAGCGCGTCGGCCTCGTCCTCCGCGGCGGCCTCCAGGAGCTCCTCAGCGGCCGTCGCGGGCTCGCGCAGGCGCATCCAGGCGGCGAACTCGGCGTCGGCCTCCTCCTCGGGCAGGTCGGCGCTGAGCGACAGCAGGTCGAGCGCGGTCATCGCGTCGATCGCGGGACGCGCGTCCACCTCGATGTCGTCGTCGTCCAGCAGGTGGACCACGCCCTCGGTGCCGAGGGCGGTGAGCCGCACGCGGTCGTCCTCGACGGTGACCATGCCGTAGCCGGACAGCCACTCGACGACGGAGGCGAGCGGGTCGCCGGCCTCTTCCCAGGCGGCACTGCCGAGGTCGTCGAACTCGGCGGCGGCCTCGGCGAGCTCTTCGCGCAGCTCGGCGAGCGGCCGTTCGCCCTCGGCGACCAGCAGCCTGACGAGCAGCGCGCGGGTCAGGCCGGAGAGCGCGAGCGTCAGATCGTCGTCGTCCAGCTCGGGGTCGCCGTAGTCGACCGAGTGGAGCCCGAGCATCCAGGCGTCCAGGACGTCCTCGTCGTTCTCGAACGGCCACGCGGCGGTGTCGGCGTCGACGCTGACGGTGTCCTCACCGTCGGGGGTGAGGAACTCGAGGTCGACGGCGAGGTTCCACAGGTTCCACAGGGCCGGGACG
Source organism: Sphaerisporangium sp. NPDC005288 (assembly GCF_040607475.1). Lineage (NCBI taxonomy): Bacteria > Bacillati > Actinomycetota > Actinomycetes > Streptosporangiales > Streptosporangiaceae > Sphaerisporangium > Sphaerisporangium sp. NPDC005288. Next base: position 98,271 of record NZ_JBEXGT010000024.1, read on the forward strand.
GCGTGGGCGAACGGCTTCTCGTCCGGCTCGGGCAGCCCGAGAACGGCCAGGGCCTGGCTGATCTCGTCGTCGCTCAGCAGGCTGTCCTCGCCGACCTTGCGCGACCTGCCGACCCAGACGGCCAGGTCGCGGGCCTTGTGGATCAGCGGGACCTCCCGCGCCGCGTCGGCGAGCTCGGCGTCGGGGCGCAGGCGGATGGTGGGCAGATCGGCCAGCTCGTCGGTGAAGGGCTCGAAGTCGCCGAGACCCTCGACCTCTTCCTCGTCGAGCTCGTCGTCCTCCTCCTCCCAGTCACGCTCGCCCAGGACCTCCTCCATGGCCTCGACGAAGTCATCCTCGACGGCGTCCAGCTCGTCGAGGAGATCGTCCAGGTCGTCGGAGCCCTCGGCCAGGCGGCCGGTCTCGGACAGGAAGGTCAGGTAGGAGCGCACGGCCGGGACCATGCCGTCGGCGGCCGCGTCGGGATCCTCGACGACCTGTGGGAGGCGTTCGACCAGCACCATGCGCAGGTCTTCGCGCTTCCACAGGTGGACGTCGTCGCGAGCGATCAGGCGGTGCCAGAGAGCGGCGGGTCCCACCAGGTCGGGATCACTGTCCGGTGCGTTGTCGGGTGCCCAGAGAATGAACTCTTGAAGGAGGGGACGCAGCTCCGTCGCGGCTGCCTCGATGCGATCTGTCACTCCGCCAGGCTAGTGCTTGGCGGCGGCCGTCTCTAATCAGTTCGCACGGGTCGGGGGCGGCACCGTCGGCCGGGCGCTCCCGGCCCGTCACCGATCAGTTGGCGCGGCGCATCGCCTCGGTGATGCGCTCGGCGGCGGCGACGACCGGAGCGGCGTGCATGCGGCCCGGCGTGCGGGTGAGGCGCTCGATCGGCCCCGAGACCGAGACGGCGGCGATGACCTTGCCGCCCGCGCCGCGGATGGGCGCCGAGACGCTGGCCACGCCCTGCTCGCGCTCGCCGACGCTGTGCGCCCAGCTGCGCCTGCGCACGCTGGCCAGCGTGGCGGCGGTGAACTTGGCCCCGCGCAGGCCGCGGTGCAGCCGGTCGGGCTCCTCCCAGGCCAGCAGCACCTGGGCGGCCGAGCCGGCGGTCATGGGCAGCGAGCTGCCGACCGGCACCGTGTCGCGCAGGCCGCTCGCCCGCTCGGCGGCGGCGACGCACACGCGCTCGTCGCCCTGCCGCCGGTAGAGCTGGGCGCTCTCGCCGGTCAGGTCGCGGAGCTGGGTGAGGACGGGGGAGGCGACGGCGAGCAGGCGGTCCTCGCCCGCCGCGGTGGACAGCTCGGACAGGCGGGGGCCGAGGATGAAGCGGCCCTGCGTGTCCCGGGAGACGATGCGGTGGTGTTCCAGCGCGACGGCCAGCCGGTGGGCGGTGGGACGGGCCAGGCCGGTGGCCTGGACGAGCTGTGCCAGGGACGCGGGGCCCGCTTCGAGGGCGTTGAGCACGAGGACGGCCTTGTCGAGTACGCCGACTCCGCTAGAGTTGTCCATACCCCGATACTGCCGTCTCGCTATCCGAGATGCAACTGGCATATGGGAGAGGGGCGGGTAGGCTGTCCATATCCCGAAATTCCCGTCTTGTCATATGAGACGTTTTCCGGGGGACCGAGACGCAAGGAGGCGTTCAGGACATGGGTCGCACACTGGCCGAGAAAGTATGGGAGCAGCACGTCGTCCGCCGTGCCGACGGCGAGCCCGACCTGCTCTACATCGACCTTCACCTCATCCACGAGGTGACCAGCCCGCAGGCCTTCGACGGCCTTCGCATGGCGGGGCGCAAGGTGCGCCGGCCCGACCTGACCATCGCCACCGAGGACCACAACGTCCCCACCGTGCTCGGCCCGATCGCCGACCCGGTCTCCAAGGCGCAGGTCGAGACCCTCCGCAAGAACGCCGCCGAGTTCGGCGTCCGTCTCCACCCGATGGGCGACGCCGGCCAGGGCGTGGTGCACATCATCGGCCCGCAGTTCGGCCTCACCCAGCCGGGCATGACCATCGTCTGCGGCGACTCCCACACCTCCACCCACGGCGCCTTCGGGGCGCTCGCCTTCGGCATCGGCACCTCCGAGGTGGAGCACGTGCTGGCCACCCAGACCCTCCCGGCCTACCGGCCCAAGACGATGGCCATCGAGGTCGGCGGCGCCCTGCCGTACGGCGTCACCGCCAAGGACCTCATCCTCGCCATCATCGCCAAGATCGGCACCGGCGGCGGCCAGGGCCATATCGTCGAGTACCGCGGCCAGGCCATCCGCGACCTTTCGATGGAAGGCCGCATGACCGTCTGCAACATGTCCATCGAGGCGGGCGCCCGCGCGGGCATGATCGCGCCGGACGAGACGACGTTCGCCTACCTCCAGGGCCGTCCGCACGCCCCCACGGACGAGGCGTGGGACGCCGCGATGGAGTACTGGCGCTCGCTGCGCACCGACGACGACGCCGTCTTCGACACGGTCGTCGAGATCGACGCCTCGACGCTGTCGCCGTTCGTCACCTGGGGCACCAACCCGGGGCAGGGCGCGCCGCTCACCGGCGCGATCCCCGCCCCCGAGGACACCTCCGACCCGGCGGCCGCCCAGCGCGCTCTGGAATACATGGGCCTCACCGCGGGGACGCCGCTCGGCGAGATCGAGGTGGACACCGTCTTCGTCGGCTCGTGCACCAACGGCCGCCTGGAGGACCTGCGCGCCGCCGCCGACGTGCTGCGCGGACGCACGGTCAAGGCGCGCACGCTGATCGTCCCCGGTTCGATGCAGGTCAGGGCCGAGGCGGAGGCAGAGGGCCTGCACGAGGTCTTCCAGGCCGCGGGCGCCGAGTGGCGGCAGGCCGGGTGCTCTATGTGCCTGGGCATGAACCCCGACACCCTCGCGCCGGGCGAGCGCAGCGCCTCCACCTCCAACCGCAACTTCGAGGGGCGCCAGGGCAAGGGCGGGCGCACCCACCTGGTGTCGCCGGCCGTCGCCGCCGCCACCGCCGTCACCGGCCGTCTCACCGCGCCCGCCGACCTGTAAGGAGCTCGCGACCATGGAAGCCTTCACCACCCACACCGGCCGGGCCGTGCCGCTGCGCCGCAGCAACGTGGACACCGACCAGATCATCCCGGCGGTCTGGCTCAAGCAGGTCAGCCGCACGGGCTTCGAGAAGGGCCTGTTCGCCGCCTGGCGCGAGGACCCGGCCTTCGTCCTGAACGACCCGGTCTACGCCGGCGCCACGGTGCTGGTCTCCGGGCCCGACTTCGGCACCGGCTCCTCGCGCGAGCACGCCGTGTGGGCGCTGCAGCAGTACGGCTTCCGCGCCGTCATCGCCGCCCGGTTCGGCGACATCTTCCGCAACAACGCCACCAAGATGGGCCTGCTGCCGGTCGTGCTGCCCGCCGCGACCGTCGAGGCGCTGCAGGCGGCCGTCGAGGCCGATCCGGCCACCGAGGTGACCGTCGACCTGGTCGGCCGCGAGGTGCGCTGGGACGGCGGCTCGGCCGGTTTCGAGATCGACGACTACACCCGCTGGCGCCTGCTGGAGGGGCTGGACGACATCGGGCTGACCCTGACGCACGCCGACGATGTGGCGGCGTACGAGAATGGTCGGCAGCCATGGCTGCCGACGACCGTCTGAACGACACCGCGGGCTCCGAAGACGAGCTGGCGCGGCGGTTGCGCGACGTTTACCGTCGGGTGGCCGCCGCACGCATGTCCCCTGAGAACAAGGAACGCTTCGCGCGCCGCTTTGTGGCCATATGTGACAGTGCGAAGCGTGATGTCGATCACGCCTGCGCCCGCTTGGACGCCTTTCTCGCCGACCTCGAAGCCGAATCCGACACGCCGGGTAGGCGAAACATCGCGGAATGTGATTGAGTCCTGGCCGTGTGTCCTTTAATTTCAAGCGGGTAAGGGGTTTCTGACCGTTGACTGGTGGGTGCGTGCCGAAACCCCGCACCTGGCACACCGGGTGAGAACGGGGTCGCGCACTGCCGGCCGCGATGTTCATCCTCAGACAGCGGTAACAGGGGGAGCAAGCTAGATGAACAAGCGAGAACTCGTCGACGCGATCACCGATCGGGTCGGCGACAGGAAGACGGCCACAGAGGCCGTGAACGCCATAATCGAGGCCATCCAGCACGCTGTCTCGAACGGGGACAAAGTCTCTATCACGGGCTTCGGAGCGTTCGAGATGGCGCACAAGCCGGCCCGCCAGGCAAGGAACCCTTCGACCGGTGAGCCCATCAAGGTCTCCGAGAGCTGGGCGCCCAAGTTCCGGCCCGGCGCCGACTTCAAGGACCAGGTGAACGCCGCGGGGAAGAAGCTCGCCAAGAAAAAGTGATCACCTGACCCATGAGCACCTGACCGGCGATAACGGCGCCCGGGATCCCCACCAGGGATCCCGGGCGCCGCCGTCCGTGCCCGGCCCTCCGCCGATGCTCCGCGCGCTCTGCCCTCTGCCCACGCTCCGCACTTTGTCCGGGTCCATGCCCGGCGCTCCGCGTGCTCTGTCGGAGGGCCGACCAGAGGGTCCTCAACCGGGCCCCGCGTGTCCGGGGCCGACCTCGCCCGGTGACGTTCCGCGAGGGGCGTTACGCGCCGCTCTCGGGCAGAGGGAAGGTCGACAGGGTGATCACGGTGACGGTGCCGTCTGTGAGGGCGAAGTTCACCCGCTGGCCCGGGCGCAGCAGCCGCAACGGGCCCGCGTCGAAGGCCGCGGCGCCGAAGGGGATCTCGCTGCCGTCGTCGAGGAAGAGCGAGCCCGACCGGGTGTCCGGGTCGAAGCTCCGCACCGTGGCCTGCACGCCGGCCAGTCTACTCCGCCGATATTCGTTTGACCGGTCCCCGGAGAGCGGCCATGGTGCCGTCCATGGCCACGACCGACAGGACCGACACGCCGGACACGCCCGACGGGCCGGATATGGCGGACGTGTCAGATGCGGCGGACGTGCCGAATGCGGCGGACGTGCTGAATGCGGCGGATACGTCCGATGCGCCGGACGCGCCCGACCGATCCCGTGGATCCCGTGGTCTCTGGCGCGGCAGGTCGTACGTCCTGTTCGTCGGCGCCGACGCGGTCAGCCAGGCCGGCGCGCAGGTGAGTCTCGTCGCCCTGCCGCTCGTCGCGGTGCTGAGCCTGCACGCGGGGCCCTTGCAGGTCGGCCTGCTGACGGCCGCCCAGATGGCGGCCTTCCTGCTGATCGGACTGCCCGCAGGGGTGTGGGCCGACCGGCTCCCGCGCAGGCGCATCCTCGTCGCGGCCGACCTGCTGCGCGCGGTGGCACTCGCGAGCATCCCCGTGGCGGTGGTGGCCGGCGGCCTGTCGCTGCCCCATTTGTACGCGGTGGCGTTCGTCACCGGGGTCGGCACGGTGTTCTTCGACGTCGCCCACATGAGCTTCCTGCCGTCCATCGTCGACCGGCGCCACCTCGCCCGGGGCAACGGGACCATCGAGACCATCCGCTCGACGGCGTCGCTGGCCGGGCCCGGCCTCGGCGGGTGGCTCGTCCAGGTGGTCACCGCGCCGCTGGCCCTGCTCGCGGACGCCGTCAGCTACGCGCTGTCGGCGGTGATGCTCAGCGCGATCCCCGCCGCCGGGACGCCGCCGCCGCGCGCCGACTCCGGCAGGCCGAGCCTGTTCACCGAGGTCGCCGAGGGGGTGCGCTACGTCGCTGGCCATCCGGTGCTGCGCGTCATCGCGCTCGTCGGCGCCCTCAACATGCTGGGGTACGGCGCGTGGACGTCGGCTCAGGCGCTGTTCGTGCTGCGCGAGCTCCGGCTCGGCCCCGGCCTGTACGGCGCGGTGATCTCCGCCTCGGCCGTGGGAGGCCTGCTGGGCGCCGTGGCCGCCCCGCGCGCCGTCGCCCGCTGGGGGACGGGCCGCACGCTGTACGGCGCGGCGGCGGTCGCGCTGCCCGCCACCCTCGTCGCGTGCCTGGCCGCGCCCGGCTGGCGCGTCGCGCTCTTCCCGTTCGGCCTGGCCGTGGCCGGGCTCGCGGGGACGGTGTTCAGCGTGACGCAGCTGAGCTACCGGCAGGCGATGTGCCCGCCGCGCCTGCTCGGCCGGATGAACGCCTCCATGCGGTTCCTGATGTGGAGCGCCATGCCGTTCGGCGGCATCCTGGGCGGGCTGGTGGGGGAGTGGCGCGGGGTCGGGGACACTCTGTGGGCGGCGGCGGGCGTCATCGCCCTCGCGCACGTGCCGGTGCTGGTCGCCTTCCGGCGGATCACCCGCCTGTAGCGCTACCGCTCTCCGGGGGCACCCTATCCACCGCTGTCCCCGGCAGCACCGGATCCACCGCCCTCCCCGGCAGCACCGGAGCCACCGCTGTCCCCGGAAGCACCGGAGCCACCGCCGTCCCGGGGGGCACCCGAGCCACCGCCCTCCACCGGGGCGCCGGTGTCGCCGTTCTGGCCCGCCGGGCTTCCCGGCTCGATGTAGCTGGCCAGGCCGCGGATGATGATCTCCAGCCCCAGCTCGAACCGGGCGTCGTAGGTGCCGCCGAACATCATGTCCGCCATGGCGAGCAGGTTCGGGAAGCGGTCGGGCGGCAGCGTGTCGAAGTACGCCTTGATGGTGGCCCGCATCTCCTCCCAGGTGCGCGCGTCGGTGTTGCGCTGGCGCTCCTGCCACATGCTCTGCTCGTAGGTGAACCCCTCGAGGAACGTGGAGATCATGTCGCCCGCGGTGGCGGCCACCCGGTCGGGCAGCCCGGCGGCGCGGAAGATGGCGAGCATGCGCTCGACGTGCGGGAGCAGTTCGGGGCTGAAGGGCACGTGGGCCATGGAGATGCGGGCCATGTCGCGGTGGCTGAGCAGCCGTGCCCGGCCCTGGACGGCGTAGTCCCTGACCTGCTCGCGCCAGCGCGCCGGGTCGGGCTCGGGGAGCTCCTGGCCCTCGAACAGCCGGGCGTACATGCGCTCGAGGAGCTCGTCCTTGCTCGCGACGTGGGCGTACAGCGCCGAGACCGCGACGCCCAGTTCGGCGGCCACCTGGCGCATGCTCAGGCCGTCGTACCCCTCGCGGTCGAGGACGGTGAAGGCGGCATCGACGATGCGGCCGAGGGTGAGCGGCACGCGAACGGGGGCGGCGCGCCGGCGTGACCGCTCCCATGGGGGCGCGGGGACCTCGTTCTCCTCACTCCGTGGCTCGCTCATGCCTCACCGCCTCGTTCCTGATCGCTACCCACGGAGTCTAGTTGGCCGGTCGAACGCCGCTCGCGGTGGTGAACGCCGCTCTCTTTCGCGATATATCTTGTGTCGCGGTCGAATGCGACATATCTTGAGAACGTCGAACAGGCCAGCGAACGCCGTTCAATTGTAGAACGGCGATCGGCTATGGTGAACACTGTTCAGATCGACGATGCCGGCCGCCCGGCGCCGACCCCCCGCAGAAGGAGTTCTCATGACCACCACAGACGCGACCGCGCCGGCGGCGCCACCCGGGACGGCGCCCTACCGCTGGCGGTGGGCGGCCCTGTTCGTGATCCTCGCCGCCGAGGTGATGGACCTGCTGGACGCGATGGTCACCAACATCGCCTCGCCGACCATCCGCGCCGAACTGGGCGGCAGCGCCGCCGTCATCCAGTGGCTCGGCGCCGCCTACACCCTGGCCATGGCCGTCGGCCTCATCACCGGCGGACGGCTCGGCGACATCTTCGGCCGCAAGAAGATGTTCGTCATCGGCGCCGCGGGATTCACCCTCGGTTCCCTGCTGTGCGCCGTGGCCCAGGGCCCCGAACTGCTGATCGCCGCGCGCGTCGTCCAGGGGCTGTTCGGCGCGGTCATGCTGCCGCAGGGCCTCGGCATGATCAAGGAGATGTTCCCGCCCAAGGAGATGCAGGCGGCGTTCGGCATGTTCGGCCCGGTCATGGGCCTGTCCTCGGTGGGCGGCCCGATCCTCGCCGGCTGGCTGGTCGACGCCGACTTCTGGGGCACCGGCTGGCGCATGATCTTCCTGATCAACCTGCCGCTGGGCCTGGCCGCCGTGCTGTTCGGGCTGCGCTTCCTGCCCGAGTCGCGCTCGCCCCACCCGCTCAAACTGGACGTCGCGGGCATGGTGCTCGCCTCGCTGGCCGGTCTGCTGATCATCTTCCCGCTGGTGCAGGGCCGCGAGCACGACTGGCCGCTCTGGTCGCTGCTGATGATCGCCGGGTCCGTCGTGGTGTTCGCGGTCTTCGGGTGGTACGAGTCGCGCAAGGCCAGGGCCGGCGGCGACCCGCTCGTCGTGCCGAGCCTGTTCCGCAAGCGCGCCTTCACCGGCGGCCTGGTCACCGGGCTGGTCTTCTTCTCCGGCATGATCGGCTTCACGCTGGTGTTCAACCTCTACACCCAGATCGGCCTCGGCTACTCCACCCTCAAGGCCGGCCTGTCGATGGTGCCATGGTCGCTCGGCATGGTCGTCGGCTTCGGCATCGCCCAGCCCCTGCAGAAGTACGGGCGCAAGCTGCTGCACGGCGGAACCCTGCTCATGGCCGTCGGCGTGCTCGCGATCCTGGTCACGCTCAACCTCGCGGGCGTCGGCGTCACCCCCTGGCAGCTCACCCCCGCGCTCGCGGTCACCGGCATCGGCATGGGCCTGCTCATGGCGCCGTTCTTCGACATCGTGCTCGCCGGCGTCGAGCAGCACGAGACCGGCTCGGCCTCGGGCACCCTCACCGCCGTCCAGCAGCTCGGCAGCGCGTTCGGCGTGGCGCTCCTCGGCACGGTCTTCTTCGGCCTGCTCGGCGGCAACGTCGGCGCCGCCGCGGACGACACCGCGCCGAAGCTGCGCGCCGAGCTGGCCGCCGTCCAGGTGACCGGCGCCTCGCAGGACCGCCTGGTCGAGGGCGTGCGCGCCTGCGTGCACGATCGCGCGGTCGCCAAGGACCCGGTGCTGGTGCCCGCCTCCTGTGAGCGGCTCCAGGCCGACGCCGCGTCGGCGGCCAAGGGGCCGGAGGCGGGCGCGGCCATCGGCAGGGCCGTCGCGTCGGCCGGTACCGAGGCGGCCAAGCAGGGCTTCAGCGTGGCGATGAAGACGATCCTGTGGGTCGTGGACGGCATGCTGCTGCTGACCTTCCTGGTCGCCTTCCTGCTGCCCAAGCACGCCCGCGAACAGGAAGAGGCGTAGTTTCCGGCCCCGCTTCGCTCGGCGGCTCGGGACGCGGGTCCTTGTGGCCCATCCGTTGGAATCGCCTCGGAAGGAGAGTCAGGAAGGAGTCTCCCGGGTGGGGGACTCCTTCATCGTCTCCACCACCGCCCGGGTGCGGGGGCCGACGCCGAGGGCCAGGGCCGCCGCGAGGTCCGCGGGGGTGTCGACGTCCGTGCGGACCGACACGATGCCGTCGGGCGTCAGCTCCTTGGCCCCGCCGCCCAGGTGCCTGGCCCGCGACTCCCCGCCGAACCGCGGCCGGAAGGCCACGCCCGGACGCACTCCGTAGAAGGTGGTGCCGACCTCCGCGGCGTCCGGGACGAACGCCTGGTCGAACTCGGCCGCCGCCGCCAGCGCCACGCCCAGCTCCGCCGGGCGCAGGGCCGGCAGGTCGGCCTGGAGCGCGCCGACCGGCCCGTCCGGCGCCAGGCCCAGGGCATGCGCCGCGCCGGCCCGCAGCGCGGCGTTCAACCCGGCCTGCGGGTCGGGCACCACGTGCGCCCCGAGCGCCGACAGCGCCTCGGCGGGCACCGGGTCGCCGGTGACGACCACGACGCGGGCCACCGCCGGGCAGGCCAGCGCGGCCGCGACCGTGTCGCAGGCGATCGCCACGGCGAGCGCGGCCCGGTGCGGACCCGCCGCCGCGGCCAGGCGTGTCTTGGCGGCGATGAGGGTCTTGACCGGCACCACCATGGTCCAGCCGGGCCGCGGGCCGGGCCCGCCAGGTTGCGTACGGCGCATGGCTTAAGCATCCCGCCTCGACATTCCGTGGAGGCACCCGGGAGACTGAGGGCGCACAGGCATGACTGGAGGAGTCGATGAGCCGCCCCGGACGTCCGCCCATTTTCTGGGAAGCCCTCGTGGTCGCGATCGTGAAGACGGTGTTGCTGCTCTTCACCAAGCGCGACTGGCGGGGCCGCTCCAACGTTCCCCGCAAGGGCGGTGTGATCATCGCGGCCAACCACCTGTCGTGGAGTGATCCGCTGCTGTTCGCCCACTTCGCCTACAACAACGGCCGCTGGCCGGTGTACCTGGCCAAGTCCGGGGTCTTCGACATCCCGGTCATCGGCACCATCGTCAGGAAGTGCAGGCAGATCCCGGTGCACCGCGGCAGCACCGACGCCGCGCGCTCGCTCAAGGACGCCGAGCAGGCCCTCAGGGAGGGCTCCTGCGTGATCTTCTACCCCGAGGGCACGATCACCCGCGACCCCGAGTTCTGGCCCATGGGCGCCAAGACCGGCGTCGCCCGGCTGGCGCTGGCGACCGGCGTCCCGGTCATCCCGGTCGCCCACTGGGGCGCCCAGGAGCTGCTCCCGTACGGCCAGAAGAAGCCCCGGTTGTTCCCCCGCAAGACCTTCCGGGTGATCGCCGGGCCGCCCGTCGACCTGTCCAAGTACGAGGGCCTGCCGATGCGCTCCCAGGTCCTGAAGGAGGCCACGGCCGACATCATGGCCGCCATCACCTCCCAGCTCGCCGACCTGCGCGGCGAGAAGGCGCCCGACGCCCCCTTCGGCGAGCCCGAGACCCGCGCCGGGTGACGGCGCGCCGGCGGCCTCGTCCGCCGGCGTCGCGGTGGCCATGACAGTGAACGATCCGGCGGTGACCGTCAGAGACGGCCATGTGCCGCGGAGTGGGCGTACGGTGAGCAGATGACCAAGGCCGTCGTTTTCGGAACCGGTTCGTGGGGGACGACCTTCGCGATGATCCTGGCGGAGGCCGGCACGCCGACGACCCTGTGGGGACGGCGGGCCGAGGTGGTCGAGTCCATCGACCGCAGGCGCGAGAACCCCGAGTACCTCCCCGGCGTGCGGCTTCCCGCGACGGTGCGCGCGACCACCGACCCGGTCGAGGCCATGGAGGGGGCAGACTTCGTCGTGCTCGCGGTGCCCTCCCAGACGTTGCGCGGCAACCTGGCCCAGTGGAGCCCGCACATCCCCTCGCACGCGGTGCTCGTCAGCCTGATGAAGGGCATCGAGCTGCGCACCTCGCGGCGGATGAGCGAGGTCATCTGCGAGGTCGCGGGCGTCCCCGCCGAGCGGGTCGCGGTGGTCTCCGGGCCCAACCTGGTGGGCGAGCTGATCAGGCACGAGCCGGCCGCGACCGTGGTGGCCAGCGTCGACGACGAGGTGGCCGCGCGGCTGCAGGAGGCCTGCCACCTGCCGTGGTTCCGCGCCTACACCAACACCGACGTGGTCGGGGTCGAGCTCGGCGGCGCGGTCAAGAACGTCATCGCGCTCGCGGTGGGCGTGGCCGCCGGCATGGGGCTCGGCGACAACGTCCGGGCGATGCTGATGACCCGCGGCCTGGCGGAGATCTCCCGGCTCGGCGCGGCGCTCGGCGCCGACCCGCACACCTTCGCCGGCCTCGCCGGCATGGGAGACCTCGTCGCCACCTGCACCTCCCCGTTGTCGAGGAACCGCACCTTCGGCGAGAATCTCGGCCGGGGCATGACCATGGCCGAGACCATCGCGGCCACCAGGCAGACCGCCGAGGGGGTCAAGTCCTGCGAGTCGGTCCTCGACCTGGCGAGGAAGCACGACGTGGAGATGCCGATCACCGAGGTCGTGGTGGGCGTCGTCCATGACGGAATGACCCCGAGCGAGGCCGCGATGCTGCTGATGTCACGGACTCCCAAGCCCGAACGGTACGGCGTGTGACTTCCTCCCGACGCATGCGCAGGAGGCTCGGCGAGAACAGCCGGGCCGTCCACCTGCCACCGGTCCCGGCCTCCCGCCAGCTCCCCATCGGGCTGCCCGTCTGGCGCACCTCCGCGTGGAGCTTCGAGGGCTCCGCCGAGTACGCCGACGTGCTCGGCGACCGGGCGCCGGGGTTCGCCTACAGCCGCGTCGACAATCCCACCGTGGCGGCGTTCGCCTCGGGCATCGCCGCGCTGGAGGGCGCCGCGGCCCCCGAGGACGTCGCCGGGCAGGCGTTCGCGTCGGGCATGGCGGCCGTCAGCGGGGTGCTGATGACGTTCCTGCGGGCCGGCGCGCACGTCGTCGCGCCCGCCCACGTCTACGGCGGCACCTACTCGCTGCTGTCGAACGTGCTGTCGCGGTTCGGCGTGTCGGTCGACTTCGTGGACTACGCCGACCTGCGCCGCGTCCACGCCGCCGTGCGCCGCACCACGAAGATCATCTACGCCGAGACGCTGAGCAACCCGACGATGGCGGTCGCCGACATCCGCGGGCTCTACCGCATCGCCCGGGACGCCGGCGCGCTGCTGGTCGTCGACTCGACCTTCGCCACCCCCGTGGTCTGCCGGCCCCTGGAACACGGCGCCGACCTGGTCGTCCACTCGGCCACCAAGTACATCGGCGGGCACGACGACGCCACGGGCGGCGCGGTCGTGGGGCGTCCCGACCTGATCGCGCAGATCCGCGAGGTGCGCATCGACACCGGCGGAGCCCTGGCCCCCGACGAGGCGTTCCTGCTGCGCCGGGGCCTGGCGACGCTGACGCTGCGGGTGCGCCGCATGTGCGCCACCGCGATGGTCTTCGCCGCGGCCGTCGCCAAGCACCCGGCGGTGCGCCGCGTCGACTACCCCGGCCTGGCCGGCCACCCGGGCCACCAGCTCGCCCGCCAGCTCTTCGACGCCGGCCCCGAGGGCACCAGGTACGGGGCGTGCGTCACCGTCGTCCCGAACGGCGGTTACGAGGCCGGGGTCATGCTGGCCGACACCGTGCGGCTGCCGCGCATCGCCGCCTCGATCGGCGGCGCCGAGACCAAGGTCGCCCACGTGGCTTCCACGACCCACCGCCGCCTCGACGAGCCCGCCCGGGCCGGCTCGGGCGTCGACGCGGGGGCCGTGCGCTTCTCCATCGGCCTGGAGGACGCCGAGGACCTCATCGCCGACGTCACCGAGGCGCTCGACGCCCTGCGCTCGAACACCGCCACCCGCGCCTGACCATTCCGGTCCGTCGGCGGGCGTCATGGGACGACGCGCCGCGCACCTGACAAGCAGGGACGACAGTGACGCAAGGTAGATTCGGGCATCATGAACGAGCAGCAGCAATCCCGGCCGCGCGTACGGGTGGCGGTGGTCTTCGGGGGCCGAAACTCCGAGCACGCGGTGTCGCTCATGGGCGCGGGCAGTGTCCTTTCGGCCATCGACCGGTCGAAGTACGACGTCGTGCCCATCGGCATCTCGCCGGACGGGCGGTGGGTGCTGGCGACCGACGACCAGCGGTTCGAGATCGAGGGCGAGGAACTGCCCAGCGTGGACCCGGCCGGCACGGCGCTCGCGCTGCCGTCCGGAGGCGGTCCCCTCGTGGCGCTGGACGCCGGGACGATCCCGGCCTCGCTGGGACAGGTGGACGTCGTCTTCCCGATGCTGCACGGCCCGTTCGGCGAGGACGGCACCATCCAGGGCCTGCTGGAGATGGCCGGCGTGCGCTACGTCGGCTCGGGGGTGCTGGCCAGTGCCGTGGGCATGGACAAGGCGTACATGAAGGCTTTGCTGGCCTCGGCCGGCCTGCCCGTCGGGCCGTACGTCGTCGTGCGCGACCGCGACTGGCGCCTGGACCGCGACCGAGTGCTCAAGGACGTCGAAGCCCTCGGCATGCCGGTCTTCGTCAAGCCCTCCCGGGCCGGGTCCAGCCAGGGCATCACCCGGGTGGACGACGTGCAGGATCTGGAGCGGGCCGTGGAGCTGGCCCGTGAGCACGACCCGAAGGTCCTGGTCGAGGCGGCGATCGAGGGTCGCGAGATCGAGTGCGCGGTGCTGGAGTGGCCGGGCGACGAGCCGCCGCGGGCGAGCCTGCCCGGCGAGGTGCTGGTGGAAGAGTCGCACGAGTTCTTCGACTTCTCGGCCAAGTACATCGGGTCGGACATGGCGCTCAGCGTGCCGGCCGACATCCCCGAGGCGGTCGCGGAGGAGCTTCGGGCGATGGCCGTACGGGCGTTCGAGGCGCTCGGGTGCGAAGGGCTGTCGCGCGTGGACTTCTTCTACACGCCGACGGGGCATCTGATCCTCAACGAGATCAACACGATGCCGGGCTTCACGGCCATGTCGGTGGCGCCCCAGCTGTGGGCGGCCACGGGTCTCTCCTACGCCGAGCTGGTGGACCATCTGATCCAGCTCGCGCTGCACCGCCCCGTCGGCCTGCGCTGAGCCGCCGGAGGGGGTCGCCGCGGGTGGAACGGCTGGAGCGCGTCATCGCGGGCGGAAGGGCCGTCGGCCCGCCCGCGGCGGCCGCTCCGGTCAGGGACGTCGGGCGTCGGCGTGCGAGTCGTGGCGGGCGTCGGCGCGCGGGTCGCGGTGGGCGTCGGCGCGCGAGTCGCGGCGGGCGTCGGGGCCGGCCGCGGGTTTCAGTGGCCGGGGAACGCCGTCTTGATCGGGGCGGCCAGGTCGACGAGCACGGCCGCGGCCTGGTGCCTGGAGGAGATCGTCAGCTCGACGTAGTCGCCGTGGACCAGGGCCGTGAACAGCGACGGCCTGGCCGGGTCGGCGTACCAGGGCACGCCGTTGATCTCGGGAACCTGCTCGGTGGGATCGAGCGCGGCGGGGCGCGGCACGCCGCAGCGCAGCGCGATCTCGCCCGAGCCCCACACCGCCACGTACGGCGAAGGGGGTTCGGACGGGACGCGCTCCGCGCCGTCGAGCGTGCGGGGGAGCCGGTCGTCCAGGGACGCGCAGGCGGCCGCCGTCGCACCCTGGGGGGCCGGAGGCTGCACCCTGACCGCCGCGCTGCAGCCGGCGGTCAGGGACAGCGCCGCCAGGCACGACGCGGCCACGACGGCCCGCCCCATGGCTCCCCCCGAAGACCTCGACGCTCAGATGTGCACGATCGGACAAGTAAGGGTACGCGTGATCCCCTCGACGGCCTGAATCTGCGCGACGACCAGCTTGCCTAGTTCGTCCACGTTGTTGGCCTCGGCGCGGACGATCACGTCGTACGGGCCGGTGACGTCCTCGGCGCGTGTCACACCCTGGATGCCCGCGATCGCGCTTGCGACCGCGGCGGCCTTGCCGACTTCTGTCTGGATAAGGATGTAGGCCTGCACCATCACGTCCTCCCGCGGGGGCGAAGCTGGTTTGTTTCAGTGCCGTTACTCGATCAGTCCGAATCGCAACCGTACATGCAACAGACCTGGAGGTGTGCTATCACAGCCGCAGATCTTGGCGAATTTGGGATCATTGCCCGTATTGCCGGACGTTTGCCACAATTTCCGGCGGTATTGCTCGGTCCTGGGGACGACGCCGCGGTGGTCCGCGCCCCTGATGGACGGGTGGTTGTGACGACGGATCTCCTACTCGAGGGTAGGCACTTCCGTCGCGATTGGTCCAGTGCGTACGACATCGGGCGCAAGGCGGCGGCGCAGAACCTCGCCGACGTCGTGGCCATGGGCGCCGATCCCACCGCCCTGGTGGTGGGCCTCGGGATGCCCGGGGACACCGCGACCGACTGGGTGGACGGCCTCACCGACGGCTTCGGCGAGGAGTGCGCGCTGGTCGGCGCGAGCGTGGCGGGCGGCGACATCGCCAGGTCCGATCTTGTTGTGCTGGGGGTCACCGCACTCGGCGACCTCGGCGGACGTGCCCCGGTGACCCGCTCCGGAGCGCGTCCCGGCGACGTGGTGGCCGTGGCGGGGCGGCTCGGCCACGCCGCGGCCGGGCTCGCGCTGCTGCTGGCGGGCCGCGCCGACGACGCCTTCCCCGAACTGGCCGACGCCCACCGGCGTCCCAGGCCGCCGTACGCGTGCGGGCCGCGGGCGGCCGTTCTCGGCGCCACCGCCATGGCCGACGTCAGCGACGGGCTGGTGCAGGACCTCGGGCACATCGCCTCTGCCAGCCGGGTGCGCATCGAGGTGGACCCCGCCTCCCTGCCCGTCCCCGCACTGCTCGCCGACGCCGCCGCCGAGCTCGGCCAGGACCCGGTGGAGTGGGTGCTGACCGGGGGCGAGGACCACGCGCTGGTCGCCGCGTTCCCGCCGGACGTCTCGCTGCCCGCTGAGTGGAAGGTCATCGGGCGGGCGGCGGAGGGGGAAGGCGTGCAGGTCAGAGGGCGGGTGGGGCAGAGGAGTGGCTGGGATCACTTCCGTGATTAACGTGAAAATTGTGACAAAGACGTGTTGAAGGTGTTATGAAGTGACGCGCTGTGGTTTCTAGGAGGAAGGCGCTTCATGGGACGGGGACGCCACACGTCATCGCGAGGCCGAGGGTCCGACCCCGACGGGGCGGACGAGCGCGGAGCCTCGGGCCGGCGCGACGACGACCGGGGAACCGAGGAATGGCTGGCCCCCGCCGCCTGGCCCGACGACGACCCCAACGCCCCCGCCTGGCCCACACCGGCCTCCGGCGCCTCCCCTGGCCCTGACTCTCCCGCCTGGCCCCCACCGGCCTCAGGGGTCTCCCCGGGCCCTGGCACCCCAACCTGGTCCGAACCCCCGCCCACGGGCGCCCCGGCGTGGCCGGACTCGCCGTCCCCTGGCCCTTCGGCGTGGCCTGAGCCACCGTCTCCGGTTCCTTCGGCCTGGTCCGGGCCGCCGTCCACAGGGGCCACGGTGTGGCCGGAACCCTCGTTCCCTAGCCCCTCCGCCTGGTCCGAGCCCTCCTCCGCGGGCCCCTCGGCGTGGCAGGAGTCGCCGTCTTCTGTTCCCTCGGCGTGGTCCGAGCCGCCGTCCACAGGGGCCACGGTGTGGCCGGAGCCCTCGTCCGCGAGCCCCTCGGCGTGGCCGGAGTCGCCGTCTCCTGGCCCTTCGGCGTGGCCGGAGTCGCCGTCCGCGGGTGCGGGCGTGGAGGCCGAGCCGCCGAGGTCCAGTGCGTGGGACGCCGTGCCCACCCCCGCCTGGCCGACCGCCTGGGGCGACGAGCCGGAATCGGCCGGTCCCGCCGAGGACGCGCCGCGAACGGCCCACGCGCCGCCGCCCGCCGGGGACATGCCGAGGGTGGTCCCTGGGCCGCTTCCCGGTGAGGACGTGCCGGCCGGGGGGCCTCGCTCTGGTTTCGGGGAGGACCTGGCGCGGATGTCGCCCTGGTCCGCCGCCGGCGGGGACACGCTGCGTGCCGGCTACCCGGCCGGTTCCGGCGACGGCCTGAGGGCCGGTCCCGGGGCCGGCTCCGAGGACGACTTTCCCCGCGTCGGCCCGTGGCCGAGGTCGGAGGACGACCTTTCGCGCGTCGGCCCGGGGCCGAGCTCGGAAGGCGACTCTCCGCGTATGGGACCGGGGCCGCGTTCGGAGGATGACGTCCTGCGGGTCGGGCTGGCGCCGGGCGGTGACGAGCGTCCCGGCGGCCCCGCCACCGAAGGTCCGCACGACGGCGGAGGCCGCAGGCGCGGCCGGCGGCGCGGCCAGGACGGCGAGGACCGTCCGAAGGCCCGGCGGGGGCGCCTCGCGGCGCTGTCGGCCGTGGCCGTGGTCACCGCCATCACGACCGCCGTGATCGGCGTCAAGCTGTCCTCCGGCCAGGTGGACCTGGTCCGGCCGCCGGACTGCCCCAAGGGCCAGGTCTGCGCGGCCATCGCCCCCGGCAAGCCACAGCGGCAGGACACCCCGCCCAGCGACACCGAGACGCCCGACACCGGCGCCCCCTCCGACGAGGCGTCCGCTTCCCCCAGCGCCGGGTCGCCCAGTTCGTCGTCCCGCCGCTCCTCCGCGCCCACCTCCGGCGCGAGCCGTCCGCCCGCCCACCGGACGCCGCAGCCCTCGGCTCGGCCGACGCCGGAGCGCACCCGGACGACCCCCACCGGGAGGCCGAGCCCGCAGGAGGACACCGCGGACCCCACGCCGGACCCCGAGGAAACCGACATCACCACCTCGCCCGAAGCGACGCCTGAGGCCGATGACGCCGACCCGTTGGTCGCGCCGGGCCGGGTGGCCGTCGACTTCGGCGTGTCGGCGGTGACGCCCGCCGGGTACACCGGCCGGTTGACGATCACCAACACCGGGGCCGCGCTGGACGGCTGGAGTGTCCGTGTGCCGGTCGGCGGCGAGGTGACCGGCGCCGACGGGGCGGAATGGACGCAGAAGGGCGACCTCCTGGTGCTGTCCTCGGCCGCGACGCTGGGCGAGGGCGAGACGGTCGTGGTGTCGTTCACCGCCGACGGCGACTCCGCCTCCCCGGAGACCTGCCAGCTCACCGGAGGCAGCTGCCGCCTCCGCACCGACGACGCCTTCTCCTCCGAGGTCGCCCCCGAAATCTCCCTCCAGTAAGCCACCTCCTCTCCCCCCTCCAGCGGGCTCCCAGCGGCATAGTGGCCCCTCCTGGCCCCGGGACGGAGGGGGAGTTTGGTTTGATGGACGCGTGACTCCTCCCCGCGTGCTCACGGTCGCCGGCTCCGACTCGGGCGGAGGCGCCGGCATCCAGGCCGACCTGAAGACCATGCTGGCGCTGGGCGTCCACGGCATGAGCGTGATCGCGGCGGTGACCGCGCAGAACTCCCTCGGCGTGCAGGGCTACTGGGAACTGCCGCCCGAGGCGGTGCGCGCGCAGCTCGACTCGGTGCTCGGCGACATCGGCGCGCAGGCCGTCAAAACGGGCATGCTCGCCTCCCCGCGACTGGTCGAGGTGGTCGCCGAGGTGCTCGCCGGCGTGGAGGTCCCCGTGGTCGTGGACCCCGTCGGCGTGTCCAAGCACGGCGACCCGCTGCTCGCCCCCGAGGCGGTCCACACGGTGACCTCGCGCCTGCTGCCGGTGGCGACCGTGGTGACGCCGAACCTGTGGGAGGTCGAGCAGCTCACCTCGTTCAAGGTCGAGGACGAGGACGACCTGCGGCCGGCCGCCGAGGCGGTGCTGGCCCTCGGGCCCGCCTGGGCGCTGATCAAGGGCGGCCATTTGCCCGGCCGGCCGGTCGACCTGCTCACCGACGGCGTCTCCGAGCACCGCTTCTCGGCCGAGCGGCTCGACAACCGGCACACCCACGGCACCGGATGCACGCTGGCCTCCGCCATCGCCTCCCACCTGGCGCTGGGGGAGGACGTCCCCGGTGCGGTGGCCAAGGCGAAGGAGTACGTCACCGGCGCGATCGCTCACGGGTTCCCCCTGGGCGCGGGCATCGGCCCCGTCGACCACGCCTGGCGCTGGCGCGGGGGCGCACGGGTCTGATCCGGCTGAGAACTTGCCCGCCGGGACACACGCGGCGCTTGGCCGCTCCGTTGAGGCTCCCAACACGCGCCTGCCGACATAGACGGCCGCTGCTCACTGCCTTTGACCTTCTCAGGGTGCACCTGGGGCGTAGGGGCGCCTGCACGCCCGCCCAGAACCGCCTCGGGACACGCCGGCGGGCTCAGGAGCGTCTGCTCACTCGCCTGACCGTCTCAGGACGCGCCCGTAGTGCACCCCGCAGGACGCGCCCGCAGGCACAGGGCGGCGTCGAACAGCTGGCCTCGGGTAGCGGGGACGCGCCCGTGCGCGCCGGCAGGCACAGGGGGCGCCGCCCGGCTGGACCTTGTCAGGCGCGTCGCAGCAGCAGGGGCGCTGGTCGAGGGAGTGCGGGAACGGCGATGGCCCGCCACCCATGGTGGGTGGCGGGCCATCGAAGCCGGTGCTAGCGGGCGATCTTGCCCGCCTTGATGCAGGAGGTGCACACGTTCAGCCGCTTCGGCGTGCTACCGACCATGGCGCGCACACGCTGGATGTTGGGGTTCCAGCGGCGGCGGGTGCGGCGGTGCGAGTGCGAGATGTTGTTGCCGAAAGTCGGCCCCTTGCCGCAAACGTCGCAGACGGAAGCCACGGTCATCGCTCCTTAGATCAGTCAATAGGCCCGAAACCGAGGTAGAAGCGGCGGTCGGGCATGCCGGGACTACCGGCTGGCCACACGAGGGTATCCGATGTCGCCCGGTGCTCACCAAACGGAGGGGCGGGCGAACGGGGATAATCTCGTATCACCAACCGTAGCGCATCATCGGAGCCGGCGCGGTCCCGTGCGCGCGAACCACCGTGCGACGTGCCGCGCGGGGTCGATTCGCCGCGCGCAGGAGGGAGCCCCCCATGCCTTCGCAGCCCGCCGACGCCGGGGAGTCGCTGCGGATCCTCGACCCCGCCGCGGTGCGCCGCTGGGCCGGGTTGTGCGCCGAGGCGCTCGGCAGGGTCCGCGCCGAGATCGACGCGCTGAACGTCTTCCCTGTCCCCGACGGCGACACCGGGACGAACCTGCACCTGACGATGCTGTCGGCGGCCGAGGCGCTCGACGGGCTGCCGCACGACGCGGACGCCGAGGCCACCTGGGGCACGCTGGCGCACGGCGCGCTCATCGGCGCGCGGGGGAACTCGGGGGTGATCGTCAGCCAGGCCCTGCGCGGCATGGCCGAGGTGCTCAAGCCCGCCAAGGGCGTCGGCCGCGACCTGCGCGAGGCGCTGGCCAGGGCGGCCGAGCTGGCCAGGAGCGCGGTGGCGCGCCCGGTGGAGGGCACCGTGCTGAGCGTGCTGAGCGCGGCGGCCCGCGCCGCGCAGGAGGCGGAGGAGGCGGCGGAGGCGGCGGACGGCCTGGACGCCGCCGGCGAGCTGGCGGAGGTCGCCAGGAGCGCCGCGTCCGCCGCGCGCGCCGCCCTCGGCCGCACCACCGAGCAGCTCGACGTGCTGTCCCGCAACGGGGTGGTCGACGCGGGCGCCGCCGGGATGACCGTCGTCCTGGAGAGCCTGGCCGCCGTGATCACCGACTCCTATGTCGGCCGGTACGAGGTGCCCGCGCCGGCCGCGCGGTTCACCCCTGTGGGGCCGGGCGAGCACGGGCACGTCGAGGAGTTCGGCTACGAGGTGATGTTCCTCCTGGACGCGGACGAGGCCGCCGTCGCCGCGCTGCGCGAGGAGCTCGACCGCCTCGGCGACTCGCTGGTGGTCGTCGGCGGGGACGGCCTGTGGAACGTGCACGTCCACGTGGACGACGCCGGGGCGGCCGTCGAGGCGGGGATGCGGGCCGGGCGGCCGCACCGCGTCAAGATCGCCTACCTGGAGGCCGCGGCGCACGCCCCCCGGCGCGGCCAGGGGCGCGGCGTGGTGGCCGTCGCGGCGGGCGACGGCATCGCGCGCCTGTTCGAGCGGGCCGGAGCCGTGGTGGTGCGCCGCGAGCCCGGCTCGAGTCCCGCGCTCGGGGCCGTACTGGACGCGATCCGGCAGGCCGGCACCGAGGTCGCGGTGCTGCCGAACGACACCGGCGTGAACGCGGTGGCCATGGGCGCGGCGGCGATCGCCCGCGAGGAGGGCGTGGTCGTCAGCGTGCTGCCCACCAAGGCGACCGTCCAGGGGCTCGCGGCCCTGGCCGTCCACGACCCGCTGCGGCGCTTCGACGACGACGTGGTGGCGATGACCGACAGCGCCGGCCACGCCCGCCACGGGCACGTCTGGGTGGCCGACCGCGAGGCCATGACCAGCGCCGGCCTGTGCCGTCCGGGCGACGTGCTCGGCGTGATCGACGGCGACGTGGCCCTGATCGGTTCCGACGTCGAGGCCGTCGCCGTCACGACCGCCTCCCGCATGCTGTCGGCCGCCAGCGAGCTGGTGACGCTCATCCTGGGGGCGGACGGCGATCGGCCCGCGCGGGCCGTCCGTGAGCACCTGGCCTCGGCCCGGCCGGACCTGGAGACGGTCGTCCACGAGGGCGGCCAGGGCGGCTACCCGCTGCTCATCGGCGTCGAGTAGGCCGCCGGGCCGGCGTGCGCGGCGCCCCCGTGCCCGCCCGCCCCGACCGTGGCGCCCCGGGCGACCAGGCCGAGCCGACGGGCGCCGCGCCGCGCGTACGGCGTCGAGCGGAGCCGTCGCGGGGGTTCTTGTCGGCCGGGAGCGGTACAACTGGTTGACGTGACGCGTTTCGACGAGCCGCTCATCAAGGCGCTCGATCCAAAGACGGCCAAGCCGCTCGAGGGCTCGCTCAACATCACCACGGTCGGCGAGCTCCTGCGCCACTACCCCCGGCGCTACGCCGAGCGGGGCGAGCTCACCGCGCTCGACGCCCTGGAGGTCGACGAGCACGTCACGGTGGTCGGCGAGGTCTCCCGCCTCATGCGAAAGCCGATGCGCAACCGGTCGGGCACCTGGCTGGAGGTCGAGGTCGTCGACGGGCGGCGCAACAAGATCTATCTGTCCTTCTTCGGCAAGATGTCCCACGTGGTGGAGACCCGGCTCAAGCCCGGCACCCGCGCCATGTTCTCCGGCAAGGTGGGGCGGTTCGGGCACGGCGAGCGGGCCAAGTGGCAGCTCAGCAATCCCGAGTTCGAGCCGTTCGAGGAGGTCGAGTCCTCGTCGTCCTCGGCGGCCGAGTTCGCCGCCGCGCCGGTGCCGATCTACCCGGCGGCGGGCGGCATCACCTCGTGGGTGATCCGCAGGGCGATCGGCGTCGTGCTCGACACGCTGGGCCCGATCCCCGATCCGCTGCCCGACGACCTGCGCGCCCGCCACCGGCTGCCGGGTCTGGCCGAGGCGCTGGAGGCCGTCCACCGGCCGCGCGACCAGGGCGACGTGGCGAGGGCGCGCAAGAGGCTCAAGTTCGACGAGGCGTTCATGCTGCAGGCCGTGCTCGCCCAGCGCCGCCAGGCAGCCGCCGCGTGGCCCGCCACCCCCCGGCCCCGCAGGGATGACGGGTTGCTCGCCGACTTCGACGGCCGGCTGCCCTTCCAGCTCACCGAGGGCCAGGTCGCCGTCGGCGAAGAGATCGCGGCCGAGCTGGCGCTGGCGCACCCGATGCACCGTCTGCTCCAGGGCGAGGTGGGCGCGGGCAAGACCGTCGTGGCGCTGCGGGCGATGCTCCAGGTGGTCGACGCCGGCGGCCAGGCGGCGTTGCTCGCCCCCACCGAGGTGCTGGCGCAGCAGCACCACCGCTCCATCGTCCGCATGCTCGGCGACCTCGGCACCGGCGGCATGTTCGGCGGCACGGCGGTGACGCTGCTCACCGGCTCCATGGGCGCGGCGGGCCGCCGCGCCGCCCTGCTGGAGGCCGCGTCCGGCGCGGCGGGCGTCGTCGTGGGCACCCATGCCCTGCTCCAGGAGCACGTCCAGTTCGCCGACCTCGGCCTGGTCGTCGTGGACGAGCAGCACCGCTTCGGCGTCGAGCAGCGCGACGCGTTGCGCGAGAAGGCCGGCGGCGGACGGCCGCACGTCCTGGTGATGACCGCCACCCCGATCCCGCGCACGGTGGCCATGACGGTGTTCGGCGACCTGGAGGTCTCGACGCTCACCCAGCTGCCCTCCGGCCGGGCCCCGATCACCACGCACGTCGTCCCCGCGGCCGACAAGCCCCACTTCCTCGAACGCACCTGGGAGCGCATCCGCGAGGAGGTCGGCCTGGGCCGCCAGGCCTACATCGTCTGTCCCCGCATCGGCGACCAGGAGGGCGACGAGGGCGATCTGAGCGACCTGGCCGAGCCCGGTGACCTCGCCGAGCTGAGCGAGGCCGCCGAGGCGGGGGAGGGGAACGGCGAGCGCCGCCCGCCGCTGGCCGTCATGGAGGTCGCCCCGCTGCTGGCCGGCGGGCCGCTGGCCGGCCTGCGCGTCGAGGTGCTCCACGGGCGCCTGCCTCCCGAGGACAAGGACGCCGTGATGCGCGCCTTCACGCGCGGCGAGGTCGATGTCCTGGTGGCCACCACGGTGATCGAGGTCGGCGTGGACGTCCCCAACGCCTCCGTCATGGTGATCATGGACGCCGACCGGTTCGGCGTGTCGCAGCTCCACCAGCTGCGCGGGCGCGTGGGCCGGGGCGGCCTGCCCGGCCTGTGCCTGCTGGTGACCGACTTCCCGGCGGGCACCCCGGCCCGCGAGCGGCTCGACGCGGTCGCCGCCACGCTCGACGGGTTCGAACTGTCCCGGGTCGACCTGGAGCAGCGGCGCGAGGGCGATGTGCTGGGCGCGGCCCAGTCCGGGCGCAAATCGTCGCTGAAGATGCTGCGACTGCTGCGCGACGAGGACGTCATCAGGGACGCCCGCGAGGAGGCCGGGCTGCTGCTGTCCGCCGATCCCGACCTGACCGCCCACCCGGCCCTCCGCGCCGAGATCGACCGCCTCCTCGGCGACGACCGCGCCGAATACCTCGAAAAGGCCTAGGTCGCCCCCCACCCCGACGACGAAGGCCGCCCGGAGCCCGCCAGCGATTCCCAGCGGCTCGGCCACAAGGACCCGCTCGGGGCGCGGCGGTGTTCTGAGGAGGAGAGAGCGAGTGCGAGGTACGAGCGCTCGTGAACGACGACGAAGGGCGCCGCCTCAAAGGCGCCCCGAGCCCGCCGGAGCGGAGCGAGGCAAAGAAGCACAGCTCGGGGCGCGGCGGTGTTCTGAGGAGGAGAGAGCGAGTGCGAGGTACGAGCGCTCGTGAACGACGACGAAGGACGCCGCCTCAAAGGCGCCCCGAGCCCGCCGGAGCGGAGCGAGGCCAAGCAACACAGCGACACGAAAAATGACCCAGGGCCCAGCCTTGGGACGGCCTCCCCCCGAATGCCGTCCCCGGCTGGGCCCACCCTCGGGTCAGGTGCCGAGGGCACCGGCGCGCGGAAGGGCTCACGATCACGCCGGTCGGCCTTCCCCTGGGTCACCATGAAGGCCGCAGAACTCATCATGTGGGCTCAGGCCGCCGTGCGGAACGACCCTTGCGCATTCGTCGACGACACTTGGCCACTCTTGACCTTGAGCCCCGGGCCGTCCGGGGGCCCCATCTCGTGTCCCGGCGGGCGTGTGACGTCCCGTGGCTCCGCGGGTGTGGGCGTCCGTGGCCCCCGGTGGCCGTGGGCGTACCCGTGGTCCCCATGGGCGGGGGGCGTACCGCGTGTCCCCGCCGGTGCGGGGGTGGCTCGGGCTGCGGCGAGAATGGGCGGGTGACCCGAGTCATCGCAGGAACCGCCGGCGGGCGCCGCATCGCCGTGCCCCCCGGCCGTGGTACCCGCCCGACGAGCGACCGTGCCAGGGAGGGGCTGTTCTCCACCGTCGGCTCCCTGCTCGGCCCGCTGGACGGCGCCCGCGTGCTCGACCTGTACGCCGGGTCCGGGGCGGTGGGCCTGGAGGCGCTGTCGCGGGGAGCCTCACACGCGCTGCTGGTGGAGTCCGACGCCAAGGCCGTGCGCACCATCAGGGAGAACATCGCCGCGCTGGGCCTGCCCGGGGCGGTCGTGACCGGCGACCGGGTCGAGCGCGTCGTGGCGCTCCCGTGCGCCGAGCCGTACGACTTCGTGTTCGCCGACCCTCCG
Source organism: Sphaerisporangium sp. NPDC005288 (assembly GCF_040607475.1). Taxonomy (NCBI): domain Bacteria; kingdom Bacillati; phylum Actinomycetota; class Actinomycetes; order Streptosporangiales; family Streptosporangiaceae; genus Sphaerisporangium; species Sphaerisporangium sp. NPDC005288. Next base: position 123,477 of record NZ_JBEXGT010000024.1, read on the forward strand.
TACGCGGTGAAGGACGAGGCCGTCGCCGAGGTGCTCGAACGGCTGCGCGACAACGGCTGGCTGGCTTCGGACGCCCTGGTCGCGGTGGAGCGCGAGTCCCGGGGGAAGGACCTGGTCTGGCCCTCGGGATTCAGCGAGGAGAGGGTCCGTCGCTATGGCGAAGCGTCCGTTTGGTACGGTCGCGCCGCCGGGAACCAGTGAAACTGGGGGTACGCCTTGCGTCGCGTCGTCTGTCCGGGGTCGTTCGACCCCGTCACCAACGGCCATCTCGACATCATCGGCCGGACGTCCCGGTTGTATGACGAGGTCGTCGTCGCCGTGCTGATCAACGTCGAGAAGAAGAGCCTGTTCACCGTGGACGAGCGCATCGCGACGCTCGAGGAGGTGACCCGCGAGTACGGCAACGTGCGGGTCGAGAAGTTTTACGGGCTGCTGGTCGACTTCTGCAAGCAGCAGGGCATCCCGACGATCGTCAAGGGCCTGCGCGCGGTCAGCGACTTCGACTACGAACTGCAGATGGCCCAGCTCAACTACCGCATGTCGGGCGTCGAGACGCTGTTCATGTCGACCAACCCCGAGTACTCCTTCCTGTCGTCGAGCAGGCTGAAGGAGATCGCCCGGTACGGTGGGGACGTCTCGGGGCTCGTGCCGGATCTGGTGCACCGGATGCTGGTCGAACGGCTCCGCGGCTGAGTGCTGGTATTCTTTCTCATCGGCCTTGTACGACGGCGGTGATTCGCCATGCCTCAAGAGAGCAGGAAGACGCTGCATAGCCTCGACCCCCGGGCCCCCTGGGTGATTTCGACCCATGATCTGGGACGACGGCCGGGGTCCATGCGCGAGATTTCCCGTTCCCTCCCGGCTCCGGCGAATCTCACCGTCGGCATGATCGGCGTCCCCGTGGACGCCGAGATCGAGCTGGACATCCGGCTCGAGGCAGTGATGGAAGGCGTGCTCGTCACGGGCACGGCGCGAGCCCCGCTCACCGGCGAGTGCTCGCGGTGCCTGGATCCGTTGACCTCGCAGATCGAGGTCGGCTTCCAGGAGCTCTTCTTCTACTCGGCGGAAGACGCCGCCGAGGACGACTCACTCCTCGACGGTGAACTCCTCGATCTCGAGCCGACGTTCCGCGACGCGGTGGTGCTCGCACTGCCGTTGAGCCCGGTCTGTGGTGAAGACTGCCCCGGTCTCTGCGTGGAGTGTGGGGTCAAGCTGGCGGAAGCCGGCCCAGACCACCGGCACGATAAGACCGACGCCCGCTGGGCGGCGTTGCAGGGCCTGAACATCGAGAACAACAAGACCCAGGAGGGTTGACGTGGCCGTCCCCAAGCGGAAGATGTCGCGGAGCAACACCCGCTCCCGCCGCGCGCAGTGGAAGACCGCCGCGCCGGCGCTCGTGAGCTGCAACCAGTGCCGGTCGCCGAAGCTGCCGCACGTGGCATGCCCGACCTGCGGCACCTACAACCGCCGACAGGTCATCGAGCCGTCGGCCTGATCACGCCTGCGGTGGCCGGTGAGCCGGCCGGATGCCCCGCATCCGGCCGGGACGACCGTCCACCGTTCAAAGGCGTGCGGTGGCGGTTCGCCCGCGGCCGTGGTGGGCGCCGGGGCCGCCGCAATCTCCCGGCGTCCACCACGTTTTCGGGCACCCGCGTTCCATCCGCCATCGCGACCATGGTCGTGACGTGCTGCGTGACGGCCAGAGAGACACCGTCCGAGGAGGAGACGTGGCCGCAGGTGGGAAGCCCATACCGGTAGAGATCGCCAGGGACGAGCTCGAGCGCGTCCTGGACGTCAAGCTGGACGAGCAGCTTCTTGAGCGGGCGCTGACGCACCGCTCCTACGCGTACGAGAACGGTGGCCTGCCCACCAACGAGCGCCTTGAGTTCCTCGGCGACTCGGTGCTGGGCCTGGTGGTCACCGACACCCTGTTCCGGGGGCATCCCGATCTTCCTGAGGGCCAGCTCGCCAAGCTGCGGGCGGCCGTGGTCAACATGCGCGCCCTCGCCGACGTCGCGCGCGCCCTGGACCTCGGCCGGTTCACCCGGCTCGGCCGGGGTGAGGAGGGCACCGGCGGGCGCGACAAGTCCTCGATCCTCGCCGACACCCTCGAGGCGCTCATCGGCGCCGTCTACGTCGACAAGGGGCTGGACGAGGCGTTCCGTGTGGTCCACCTGCTGTTCGACCCGCTGATCAAGCGGTCGGCCTCGCTGGGCGCGGGCCTCGACTGGAAGACCTCCCTGCAGGAGCTCACCGCCGCCGAGATGCTGGGCGTGCCCGAGTACCACGTGGACGAGAGCGGGCCCGACCACGCCAAGTCGTTCACCGCGATCGTCAAGGTCGGCGGCCAGGAGTACGGGTCGGGCGCGGGGCGCAGCAAGAAGGAGGCCGAGCAGCAGGCCGCGGAGGCCGCCTGGAACGCCATACGCGCGGCCGCCGACGCCCGGGACAAGAAGGCCAGCTGACCCATGCCGGAGCTGCCGGAAGTCGAGGTCGTCCGGCGCGGGCTGGAACGCTGGGTCGCCGGGCGCACGATCGCCTTCGCCGAGGTCCTGCATCCTCGCGCGATCCGCAGGCACGCTCCCGGTTCTGCCGAGTTCGCCGGGCGGCTGGCGGGCCGCACGCTGGTCTCGGCAGAGCGGCGGGGCAAATACCTGTGGCTGCCCCTGGCCGAGGCGCTGAACGGCTCCGAGGCCCCGGTGGGCGGCTCTGCGGATCTCCCGCAGGACAGTGGAGACGCCGGAGCGGATCCTCCTCAAGCCGGTCCGGCGGGAGAGGCCCGGCATGGCGCGTCCGAGGCGCTGCTGGCGCACCTGGGCATGAGCGGCCAGCTGCTGGTGGTCGACCCGGGCTCGCCGCTGGAGAAGCACCTGCGGGTGCGCCTGGGGTTCTCCGACGGCGGCCCCGAGCTGAGGTTCGTCGACCAGCGCACCTTCGGCCACGTGCTGGTGGCTCCTCTGCTGCCGCTGGAGCGGCCGGTCCCCGAGCCGATCGCGCACATCGCGCCCGATCCGCTGGAGGAGGCGTTCGACGAGGAGATGTTCGCCATGCGGCTCGCCACCCGGCAGACCGAGGTCAAGCGGGCGCTGCTGGACCAGTCGCTGATCAGCGGGGTGGGCAACATCTACGCCGACGAGGCGCTGTGGCGTGCGGGGCTGCACGGCGGCGTGCCCACGCGGTCGCTGAGCCGGCGCAAGGTCGCAGAGCTGCTGGCGGCGGCGCGCGCGGTGATGACCGAGGCCCTCGGCCAGGGCGGCACGTCCTTCGATAGCCTGTACGTCAACGTCAACGGCGAGAGCGGCTACTTCGACCGGTCACTCAACGTGTACGGCCGGGAGGGCGAGCCGTGCCCCCGCTGTGGCGCACCGGTCGTCCGGGAGGCTTTCATGAACAGGTCCTCCTACAGTTGCCCCCGTTGTCAACCCCGGGTGGCGACATGAGCGGGGACGCCGCGCCCGGCGCAAGTGACATCCGTCTCAACGCATGGGTGCGCGGTCGCGTGCAGGGGGTGGGTTTCCGCTGGTGGACGCGGTCCCGGGCTCTTGAGCTGGGGTTGGTCGGGTCGGCGTCGAACCTGGCCGACGGCAGGGTCGAGGTCGTCGCCGAGGGGCCGCGCGAGGCCTGTGAGAAGCTTCTCGCCCTGCTCAGGGGTGGTGACACCCCGGGGCGGGTAGATACCGTGGTGGAGCGCTGGTCACCGGTTCGCGGGGGTTTTGGTGGATTCGTGGAGCGGTAGGCGCTTCCCTTAAACCCCCTAAATGCGGTATATTTACATGTCGGGAGTGCCCATTGGCGCATTCATGGAGAGCGTTCAACTTGACCGCCTCCATTGCCGGTGCGACTCTTGATAGGAAACACGCGCACCCCTCCCGCGGCAAGAAGTGCGCGAACCAGTTTGGTCACTCAGCGTGGAGGACCCTTAACCATGGCGAAGGCTCTACTCGGCCACGTCGGCGGTCTCGACCCTCGAATGGTCTCGGAAATGCGCCGTCTCCAGCAGCGAATCCGGGATCTGGAGGCAGAGCTCACAAGGCTCCAGGCCCAGAACGACGCTCTCGCGGCCCAGTCGCGAGATGAGGCGTTCTCTCGCCTGCAAGATCGCGAGCCGGCCCTCACCTGAGGTTCGGTACGGACGGCAACACACTGTCAGGGACGCCCCGCAAAGGCGTCCCTTGTCATTTTCCGGCCTTCGCGTGGCCGGCCTCGCCCGGCCGCACACCTCCGGCGGCCGGCCCCGCCCGGTCCGGCGTCCCCGCGCGCCCGGCACCGGCCCGGCACTGGCCCGGCACTGGCCCGGTCCGGCACTCGCCCGGCTCGGCGCTGCGCGCGCCCGTTCCGCGTGCTCCGTTGCAGGCCGCATACCCGGTGAGCACACCCGAGGGCGTCCCGAGCCGGTAGTGTGCCCCGAAGAGCGGAAGGGACCCGGGAGGCAGGCAGGCGGTCCCCGAGCGGAACGGGGAGGTCGGCGCGCGTGTATCTCAAGAACCTCACGCTGCGCGGCTTCAAGTCCTTCGCCTCCGCCACCGCCCTGAAGTTCGAGCCCGGCATCACCGCCGTCGTCGGCCCCAACGGGTCGGGCAAGTCCAACGTCGTGGACGCCCTCGCCTGGGTCATGGGCGAGCACAGCGCCAAGTCCCTGCGCGGCGGCAAGATGGAGGACGTCATCTTCGCCGGCACCTCCTCGCGGCCTCCGCTGGGGCGCGCCGAGGTGACGCTGACCATCGACAACACCGACGGCGCCCTCCCGATCGACTACACCGAGGTCACGATCAGCCGGCTGATGTTCCGCTCCGGCCAGAGCGAGTACGCCATCAACGGCGACACCTGCCGGCTGCTGGACATCCAGGAGCTGCTGTCGGACTCCGGCATCGGCCGCGAGATGCACGTCATCGTCGGCCAGGGCCAGCTCGACACCGTCCTGCACGCCGGCCCCGAGGAGCGCAGGGCGTTCATCGAGGAGGCCGCGGGCGTCCTGAAGCACCGCAAGCGCAAAGAGAAGGCGCTGCGCAAGCTGGACGCCATGCAGGCCAACCTCACCCGCGTGCAGGACCTCGCGGCCGAGCTGCGCCGCCAGCTCAAGCCGCTGGGCCGCCAGGCCGAGATCGCCCGCAAGGCCGCCGTCATCCAGGCCGACCTGCGCGACGCACGGCTGCGCCTGCTGGCCGACGACGTCGTCCGCCTGCGCGACCACCTCCACCGGGAGGCCGCCGACGAGGCCGCCGTCCGCGCCAGGCGCGCCGAGGTGGAGGCCGGCCTCGAACAGGGGCAGGGCCGCGAGGCCGAGCTGGAGGCCGCCGAGAGCGCCGCCCAGCCGCGCCTCGCCGTCGCCCAGGAGACCTACTACCGCCTGGCCGCGCTCAAGGAGCGCTTCCACAGTGTGGAGACGCTGGCCGCCGAGCGGCACCGCCACGCCGTCGAGGCCGCCTCCATCGAGCGGCGCGGGCGTGACCCCGAGGAGTACGAGCGCGAGGCCGCTGAGGTCCGCGAGCGCGAGGAGGCGCTCAAGGCCGAGCTCGAGCAGGCCGAGGAGATCCTCGAACAGGCCGTCTGGCGGCGCGGTGAGGCCGAGAGCGCTCTGGCCGTCGAGGAGCGCCGTCTGGCCGCCGCCGCGCGCGAGGCCGCCGACCGCCGCGAGAGCCTGGCCAGGCTGCGCGGCGAGGTGGCCGCCGTGCGGGGCCGCGCCAGGGCCGCCGAGGAGGAGATCGGGCGCCTGGCCAAGGCCCTGGGGGAGGCCCGTCAGAGGAGCGAGCGGGCCCGCGAGGAGCACGACGCGCAGCAGGAGGCCGAGCCCGCCGCCGACCCCGCCCTCGCCGACGAGCTGGCGCGCGCACAGCAGGGCGTCGAGGAGGCCAAGGCCGCGGTGGAGGAGGCCCGAGCCGCCGTCGAGGAGGCCAAGGCCGCCGCCGAGGCCCCGCGCAGGGCCCTGGCGGAGGCCCGCGCGGCCGTCGGGGCGGCGCGGGCCGCCGACCAGGAGGCCCAGCGGGCGATCGCCGCCCTGGAGGCCCGCGGGGAGGCCCTGCGCATGGGGCTCGCCGGGGGCGCCGACGGCGGCGCGGCGCTGATGGCCGCCGGCCTGTCCGGAGTGCTCGGGCCGCTCGCCGCGATGATGACCGTGCGGCCGGGAGCCGAGGTGGCCGTGGCCGCCGTGCTGGGCGCCGCCGCCGAGGCCGTCGCGGTGGAGTCGCTGTCCACCGTCGTGGACGCGGTGGAACTGCTGCGGGCCGAGGACGCCGGCCGGGCGGCGCTGGTCGTCGCCTCAGATGCCGCCGTGGCGAGGCCGGCGCCCGTCGAGGACGCCGAGTGGGTCTGCGACCTGGTGAGCGTGTCCGACGCCTTCCGCCCCGCCGTCGAGAGCCTGCTGGCCGGCGTGGTCGTCGTCGAGGACGTGCCAGTGGCCAGGAAGCTCGTCGAGCAGCGCCCCGACGTCCGGGCCGTCACCTGGTCGGGCGACCTGGTGGGCGCGTTCTTCGCGCACGGCGGCTCGGGCGCCGGCGCGGGCTCGGCCCTCCAGGTGCGCGCCGCCCTCGACCAGGCCGTCGCCGATCTCGAGCAGGCCCGCGCCACCGCCGAGAGCGCCGCGGGCGAGCTCGAACGCGCCGCCGAGGCCGAGCGCGTCGCCCAGCAGGCCGTGGAGGCCGTCCAGGCGCGCGCCGCGCAGGCGCAGACCGGCGTCAACACCGCCCAGGCCGGCGTGAACGCCGCGCAGGGCGAGCTCGACCGCGTGCGGGCCAGGCAGCGCGAGGCCGACCAGCGGGTCGCCCTCGCGGCAAGGCGCCTGGCCCAGCTCGACGCCGCCGCCAGGGCCGCCGGCGACGAGTGCGACCGGCTGGCCCGCAGCGTCGCCGCCGCCGAGCAGGCGCGCGACCGCGACCTCGCCGGCGTCGTCGAGCTGGAGGAGCGCCTGGCCGAGGCCGAGTACGCCGACGAGCTGGCCGCGGAGCCGACCACCGAGACCCGCGACGAGCTGGCCGGGGTCCGCGACGTCACCCGGCAGGCCGAGATGGAGGCCCGCCTGACCGTCCGCACGGCCGAGGAGCGCGTCCGCGGCATCGCCGGCCGCGCCGACCAGCTCATGAGAGCGGCCGAGCGCGAGCGCCACGAGCGGGCCGGGGCCGCCGCGCTGCGCGAGCGCCGCCGCGCCCAGGCCCAGGTGGCCGAGGCCGTCGTCCGGGGCGCGGCCCGCGCGCTCGGGGTGCTGGAGACCTCCCTGACCCTGGCCGCCGACGAGCGCGAGGACGCCGAGCGGGCGCGCGGCGAGATCGACGCCGAGCTCAAGGCGGTGCGCGTCCGGGTGCGCGAGCTGGCGTCCGAGCTGGACAAGCTGGTCAACCGGGCTCACGGCAACGAGGTGGCTCGCACCGAGCAGCGGCTGCGCCTTGAGCAGATGGAGCAGCGCGCCATGGAGGAGTACGGCGTCGAGATGGACGCGCTGATCTCCGAGTACGGCCCCGAGCAGCCCGTGCCGGTCGGCGACGGCGAGCCGGTACCCTACGTCCGCGAGGAGCAGGAGAAGCGCGCCCGCGTCGCCGACAGGCAGATGGCCCAGCTCGGCAAGGTCAACCCGCTGGCGCTGGAGGAGTTCGCGGCGCTGGAGGAGCGGCACGCCTTCCTCAACTCCCAGCTCGAAGACCTGCGCAAGACCCGGCGCGACCTGCTCACCGTGGTCAAGGAGGTCGACGAGCGGGTCGAGCAGGTCTTCACGGCCGCCTACGAGGACGTCGCCCGCGAGTTCGAGACCATCTTCACCCGGGTCTTCCCCGGCGGCGAGGGGCGCCTGCTGCTGACCGACCCCTCCGACATGCTGACCACCGGCGTCGACGTCGAGGCCAGGCCGCCGGGCAAGAAGGTCAAGCGACTGTCCCTGCTGTCGGGCGGCGAGCGCTCGCTGACCGCCGTGGCGTTCCTCATCTCGATCTTCAAGGCGCGGCCGTCGCCGTTCTACGTCATGGACGAGGTCGAGGCGGCCCTGGACGACACCAACACCCAGCGGCTGCTCACCCTGTTCGAGGAGCTGCGGCAGAGCTCCCAGCTCATCGTCATCACCCACCAGAAGCGCACCATGGAGATCGCTGACGCCCTTTACGGCGTCAGCATGCGCGGCGACGGCGTCACCCAGGTCGTCAGCCAGCGCCTCCGCGAACGCGAACCGGCCTGACCGTTGAACGAGGAAGCGGCCACGCCAACGCCAGACGAGGTGATGGCCAAGATCGCCGCAGATGAACCCGTGCCCTACGACCCCGACTTCGTCCGCGCGACGATGCACGAGGGGCGCCGGTGAGCCTGGCCGTCGGCGCTTCGATCGTCTTTCGCCTGCTGGCGGACGTGAAAGGCGACGATGCCTTCGGGGTAGTCCCTGGTCGTGGGCCCGGGGACCAGGTCGAGGGGGCGCGCGGGCGCAGGGATGGGGAGCGCCGCGTGGAGGGGGTGGGGATGAGGGGCGTTGAACGCTTCATATCGGTGCAACCGGCGCGGCGCGGGCAAGCCGGGGCGTGAGCATGGCCGCCCGTCTGGAAAACTGACTTCTTGTGGATGGGTACCTCGGCATCATTCTGATCGTCATCGTCGTCGCGTTGCTCGCGGCGGGCGGGATGTTCCTGTTGTTCCGCCCGAGCCAGAGGCACGCTCCGCCCGTCGCGCCGCCGGAGGCGCCGACGATCCCGGAGGAGAGGCGGCCTCCGGCCACCGGTGTCATCGAGGACGACACCCTTACGACCACCGTCCCGCCGCCGGTCAAGCCGGCCGAACCCGTCGCGCCGCCCGCGCCGGCCATCGAGATCCCGCCCCCGTCCGCCGGCCGCATGGTGCGGCTGCGGGCCAGGCTCGCCCGCTCGCAGAGCACGCTCGGCAAGGGCCTGCTCGAGCTGCTGTCGCGCGACCGCCTGGACGACGAGGTCTGGGACGAGATCGAGGACACGCTCATCACCGCCGACGTGGGTGTGAGCCCCACGCGCACGATGGTCGAAGAGCTGCGCACCAAGGTCAAGGTCCTCGGCTCGCGCAGCCACGACGAGGCGCGCAGCCTGCTGCGCGAGCAGCTCCTCGCCCTGATCAACCCCGACATGGACCGTACGCTGCACACCGCCCCGCACGGTGAGCGGCCGGCGGTCGTGCTCGTCGTCGGGGTCAACGGCACCGGCAAGACCACGACCACCGGCAAGCTCGCCCGCGCGCTGATCGGCGACGGCCGCAAGGTGCTGCTGGGCGCCGCCGACACCTTCCGGGCCGCCGCCGCCGACCAGCTCCAGACCTGGGGCGAGCGCGTCGGCGCCGAGGTCGTCCGCAAGGACGAGGGCGCCGACCCTGCCTCCGTCGCCTTCGACGCGGTGTCCAAGGGCATCGACGACAAGGTCGACACGGTCATCGTCGACACGGCGGGCCGCCTGCACACCAAGACCGGCCTGATGGACGAGCTCGGCAAGGTCAAGCGCGTCATCGAGAAGAAGGCCACGGTCGACGAGGTCCTGCTGGTCCTCGACGCCACCACCGGCCAGAACGGCATGCGCCAGGCTCAGGTCTTCGCCGAGGCGGTCAACATCACCGGCATCGTGCTGACCAAGCTCGACGGCACGGCCAAGGGCGGCATCGTGATCTCCGTCCAGCGCGAGCTGGGCGTCCCGGTGAAGCTCGTCGGCCTCGGCGAAGGCCCCGACGACCTCGCCCCCTTCGACCCGGAGGTCTTCACCGACGCCCTCCTCGGCGACTGACCCGACACCCTCGGGCGGCGCGGGGTGCGCCGCCCGGGGGGATTCGTCCTTGGGTCTCAGGCGAGGACGGCGGGCTTGAGGGTGTCCTCGCACCATTGGCGGAAGGTGGTGGGGCTGGTGGACCGGCGGGTGCGGGGGTCGGTGTCGTAGAGGCCCTGGTCGACCGCGGCGGACATGTCGACGATGCCCTGGGCGCACGCCTCGGTCGCGCCGTGCCGGATCAGGGTGGCCTTGTACTCCTCGCCGGTCACCTGCTGGTAGCGGATCGGGCGTCGCAGCACCTCGGACATGATCTGTGCCATGTCGTCGTGGGACAGGTCCTCGGGGCCGTGGATCGGCACGCTCTCCTGCCCGGTCCAGGAGCCGTCGAGCAGCAGGTCCGCCGCGACTGCGGCGATGTCGCGGGTGGCGCAGATCGGGACCCTGCGATCGCCGGAGATCGCGAGGGAGAACACGCCCCGGTCCCTGATCGGCGCGACCTGCCTGAGCATGTTCTCCATGAACCCCGGCGGGCACAGTGAGCGGTAGCTCACCCCCATGCTCTCGACCAGATGGTCCATGGCGAAGATCGCCGATATCTGCCCGGCCTTCCTCGCCGTCCCGCGGCCCAGGCTGGAGACGCCGATCACCCGCTTGACGCCCTGGCGGCCGATCGCGTCGCACAGCGGCCGGACGAAGTCCAGGACGTGGGCCGGGAGGCTCTCGGCGCGGGGGTTCGGGGGGAGAACCCAGAACACGGTGTCAGCGCCCGTGAGCGCCTTGTCGACGACGCCGGCGTCGTCCGCCGATCCCTGCACGATCTCGACGCGTTCGCGCACCTGGGGGGAGAGGCGGGACGGGTCGCGGGCGATGACCCGGATCGGCTCTGGGCCGTCCAGGATGTTCTGGAGGACCTCGCGGCCGATCTGGCCGGTGGGAGTGGTTATGACGATCATGAGACCTCAGACCTCGCTGTGGGCTTAGCGGAACCGGAACTACTCTTCCTGTTAGCGCCACGCACGTTACGGAACTAAGATTCCGGTTGTCAAGCGGCGACCGAGACGTGTGAGCGATGACTGAGATCGAACGACCCCTGCGCGCCGACGCGCGCCGCAACCGTGAGCGGATCATGGCCGCCGCCGGCGAGCTGTTCGCCCGGCACGGGCGCGAAGCCCAGATGGAGGACATCGCGGCCCGCGCCGGCTTGGGCATGGGAACCCTCTACCGCCACTTCCCCAACAAGCAGGCGCTGCTCATCGCGATGGTCGGAGAGCGGTTCCACGGCATGGCGGACCTGGCGCGCGCCGCCGAGCAGATCACCGACCCCGGCGACGCCTTCGAGGCGATGCTGCGCGGCTACCTGGAGGCCGCCGACGGCGACGCGGCCTTCCAACTGGCGCTGATGGGCTCCGACGACCTCGAATGGGAGCGCATCGGACGGCAGAAGGCCGAGTTCGCCGCGGCCGTCACCCGCGTGATCGACCGCGCCGTGGCCTCCGGCCAGGTGCGCGCCGACCTCACCCTGGCCGACTTCACCGTCGTGGCCAGCGGCGTCATCTCGACGATGTACTTCAAACCGGGCGGCCACCGCGACTGGCGACGCCATCTCCAGCTCGTCCTCGACGGCATCCGCGGCCCCGGAGGGCGGGCGGCGACGCTCTGATGACGCCGGAGGCGTCCCCCGGAGTCCGGGGGACGCAGGTCGTCCTGCGCCTTCCGGGTCCGGGGAACGCCTCCGGTTTGCTCAGGAAACCGAGCAGGTCGCGCCGTTGAGGGTGAAGGCGGTGGGAGCGCCGCTGTTACCGGTATGGGTGGCCTGGAAGCCGATGGTGGTGGAGGCGCCGGGCGCCAGCGAGCCGTTGTAGTCGACGTTCTTCGCCGTGACCTGGCCGCTGGTGGGGGTGTAGGTGGCGTTCCATCCGGAGGTGATCGTCTGCCCGCCGGGAAGGGTGAAGGCCAGCGACCAGCCGTTGACGGCGGAGGAGCCGGTGTTGGTGATGGTGATGCTCTCCGTCAGCCCGGTGTTCCACGCGCTGACCGTGTCGCTGACGCGGCAGGCACCCGGTCCGCCGCTCGGCGTGGGCGTAGGAGTGGGCGTGGGCGTGGGGGTCGGCGTCGGGGTGGGAGTCGGCGTGGGAGTCGGGGTGGGCGTGGGCGTGGGCGTGGGGGTCGGTGTGGGGGTGGGGTTGGTGGAGGTTCCGTCGAGGCCGAGGAAGGTGATGGCGTAGGCGAGTTGGCCGGTCATGGGGAGTTGGTGGCCGACGCCGCTGATGCTGATTCCTTCGACGGGGGCCTGGTTGCCGGTGCCGCCGTATCGGGTGCGGGTCCAGGTGGACTGGGGGTGGTCGGTGTAGGCGGGGGTTTGGCTGAGGCCGTTGAGGTTGGTCCATTGTTTGATCTCCTCGCCGTAGTTGGGGTAGGCGAGGGTGGTGTCGGTGGTGCCGTGCCACAGTTGGATGCGGGGGTA